>WBUQ01000109.1 GCA_008933635.1 Desulfobulbaceae bacterium
CCTGCGGCCCCTGGGCGACGTAGCCGGTGTACATGAGCGGGCAGCGGATGTCGGCCACCCGGGAGAAGGTGGCATCGAGCCTGATCAGGTCCGGGTCGGCATGGACCAGCACCCCGTCGAAATAGCGGTTCAGCCACTTCAGCACCCTGGCCTCGAAGGCGGCTTGGTCGTCCTTTTCCACCAGAATGTCGCGGAGGCTGCAGAGCACCTTCGCCGGTCGCGCCGCAGCCCCGTTCTCCTCCAAGAGCGGCAGGATCTCCCGGGCGAAACGCTTGCGGCCGAAGGGGAACATCTCCACCAGGATGACCTCCGGGGCAAGACGGCGGACCAGCTCGAGCAGGATGGCCTCCCTCTCCTGCCAGGTGGCCTCCAGATCGGCCCCGTCGACCACGGTCTGCACCTCCCGGAAACCGCTGTCCATTTTCAGGGCCGGCATCGGGTAGTGGCGGACATTGGCCGGCAGTTCCATCTGCACCGCTGGGCCGCCGGTGACCAGATGGACCGTGGCCGGCGCCAGGGCCCGGTCGATGGCCAGGCTGCGGAACAGGTGGCCGATGCCGAGGACGTGCTGGGTGTAGTGGAGAATGTTCATGGCAGCTCGATACTGTGGTTGATGATCGCCAGTTCCCCGCCCCTCTCGGACAGCAGGTGCAACGCCCTCTTGGCCACCGGCAGGGACTGGCCGGGCAGGAACTGCGAACCGTGCAGGTGATTGAGCAGCATCTTGATCACCCCGAGATGGGTGACCAGCAGGATCCGCTCGCCGTCGCGACCGGCGGTCAGCCGGGAGATGGCGGCAAGGGCCCGGGACAGCACCGCCCGCCGGCTCTCTCCCCCCGCCGGGGTGAAATCCCAGCCCCGCCGCTCCTGGGCGGCGATGGCGCCGGGGAACCGCTGCTCGATTTCCGCCAGGGTGGCACCGGTCCACTCGCCCCAGTCTTGTTCCCGCAGGTCGCTGTCGACCTCGAAGGCGAGACCGGGAAACAGCAGCTCGCAGGTGCGCCGGCAGCGGCAGAGTGAACTGCAGACCACCCGGTCCCATGGGCCGTGTTCCTCCAGCAACCTCTGCCAGGGGGCTGCGGCGAAGACTCCTTCGTCGAGCGGCACGTCGCTGGTCCCCTGGATCAGTTTCTCCTGGTTCCAGGCCGTCGGCCCATGCCGGATTAGGCCGACGATATTCATGCCGCCCTCCCGGCGCAGTGCTCGGCAATGCGCGCGAACAGCAGCCGGTAATTGGCCCGGATGTCATGTTCACGCCGGACCCGGGCCATGGCCGCCTCGGCCATCCGCCGTCGCACCGTCCCGTCCTCGAGCAAACGGGCGACGGCGCTGGCGAAGTCCGGCAACGAAAACGGCGGCACGATCAGACCGGTCTCGCCGTCCGCCACCACCTCCGGCGCCCCGTCATGGCTGGTGGCCACCACCGGCAGGCCGCAGCACTGGGCCTCGAGGTAGACCATCCCCAGCGCCTCGTTGATCCCGGGAAAGGCGAAGACATCGCCGGCGTGGTAGAACTCGTGCATTTTATCGGGCGCGATGAGACCGGCAAAGGTGCACGCATCGGGGAGCATCGCACCGGCCAGTTCCTCGAGGCGGCGGCGGCCGGGACCGTCGCCGAGCACCAGCAGGTGCAGCGATGGGATGCGCCGGCGCAGACCGGCGCAGGCCTCGATGACGAAGGCGACGCCTTCCTCTTTCACCCCGGGCCGCATCATCGCCGCCGTGACCACCACCGCCCGGCCTGCCAGGTGCAGTGTATCCCGCATCGCTTCACGCAGCCCCGGTACGGACGGGAAGGCTTCGGTACGGATGCCGGGCGGGATGAAGACGATTCTGTCGGCAGCGACCAGGCGCCGCAGGTTTTCGGCGTCACGCCGCTTGTTGACAAAGAGCAGGTCGGCCGCTTCCAGAGCCCTGCGGTTGAGGTGGAATCCCGGCCAGGTCTTCAGCCGCCGCCGGTACTTGGTGGCATAGGACGGCGCCAGGATGCAGTAGGGCAGGCCGTGGCGGCGCGCCAGCCAGGGACCGGCAATGTCCGGGCCGCGGTAGTAGCTGTGGTAGGTCAGCCAGCAGTCCGCCCCGGCCTCCCGCAGCGACCGATCGGCCTGCCACGCCTGCCGCAGTGCCGCCGGCCAGCGCCAGGGGCGGAGATAGATCCACTCCATCGACTGGCTGAACGGAACCAGCACTTCATGGCCCTCGTCCAGCATCGCCCGGTGCAGACCGCGCGCAATCGATACCAGCCCCGAGGCATTTCCGTGGTCGAGGCTGCGGAAGGAGGGGTAGAAGACAATGCGCATGGCCGGTCCGGTTCAGAGATGAGTGAGTTGGCGGTAGAGGGCGACCAGGTCCCTGATCAGCCGCCTGTTGTCGAAGACCTCCGTTACCTTTTCCCTCGCCGCCGGGATGATCTGCTGCCTCAGTTCAATGTCGGTGACTATCCGGCGGAGGGCGGCGGCCAGTTCCACCGGCTGCGCGGCATCGACCAGCAGGCCGGTCCGTTCGTGTTCGACCAGCTCGGGGATGCCCGAAACCCTGGTGCCGATCACCGGCACGCCGATGGCCATGCTCTCAGCCAGCACATTGGGGATGCCGTCGCGGTCGCCGCTTTTTGCGATCCTGCAGCCCAGCACGAAACAGTCTGCCTGCCGGAAATGCTGCAGCACCTGTTCGTGGGTCAGGGTCCCGGTCATCTCGACCTGTTTCTCCAGGCCCAGGGCCCTGATCTTTTCGACGATCATCTCCCTGTCGTCGCCATCGCCGATCAGCACGTAGCGGAAGGGGAAGCCGTCCCCGGCCAGGACAGCCATGGCCTCGAGGATGTCCCCTATCCCCTTCTTCTCCACCAGGCGGGCGATGGTCAGGATGGTATAGGGGGGTGCCGGGGTCCGCACCACGCTGTGGGCGAAGAACAGTTCCAGATCGATGCCGTGGTAGACGCAGTGCACCGGCCGCTTGTCGCCGGTCAGCCCTTCCAGGTAGGTCTTGTTGTACCTGGTGCAGGTGACGACGAAGCGGGCCAGGGCGATCTTCTGGGCGAGCTGCTGCCGGTCGGAGGTATAGATATCCTTGGCATGGGCGGTGAAGCTGAAGGGCAGGCCGCAGATGGTCGCTGCGAACATCGCCACGGAGGTGGGACTGTGGGCGAAGTGGGCGTGGAGGTGGACGATGTTCCTGCCCCTGGCATGGTGTACCAGGTAGGCCCCCTGGAACAGATGCTTGAAAGTCAGCGGATTACGGTTGCGGCGAAATCGCCGGCAGGCCAGCGCCAGAGCCCGACCATAGCCGCCGGGATGGTCCAGGGCGGTACGCAGGTTGGGCCACAGGAAACGGTGCAGGTTGATCCAGAACAACTCCGGCAGGTAGGTCACCGGGGCACGGATGGCCTCCACCGACTTGTGGGTGAAGTTCTCCCGGGGGTTGCGCATCGAGAAAATATGCACATTGATCCCCTGCTCTTCCAGCAGACGGATCTCGTTGGAAATGAAGGTCTCGGAAATGCGGGGATAGCCCTTCAGGACCATCCCCATGACTGGACCGCCGGCAGTCATGCCGGCTTCCCGAAGGATGCGAGACGTTGGCCGATCACGTCGTAGGCGGTCATCGGGAAGGCGCGCAGCTGCTCTTCGTATCGCGTACCCTGATCGAGCAGCAGATGGATCTTTTCCCGCATCCCTTCCGGTTCGACGGTCTCCCAGGGGATATAGTCGAGAAGGCCGCGATCGGCGAGAAGCCTGGCCCGGATCATCTGCTCCTCCCGCGGGGTGTTGCGCGGGATCACCAGGCTCGGGCGGGCCGCGCAGATGATCTCGCAGCAGGTATTGTAGCCGCCCATCGACACCACGCAATCGGCGGCGAAGATCGCCCGTTCGATCTTGCGGTAGAACTTGCATATCCTGGCCTTGACCCGCCTCGCCCGCACCGCGAGTTCGTCATAGGCCGCCTCGGCCAGGAACGGGCCTGTGATGAGCATGGTTTTGACTCCCGGTTCCTCTTTGCTCTCCAGCATCCGCAGATAGGTGTCGATGACCTTGTAGCCGTCGCCGCCGCCGCCGGTGGTGACCAGCACGAACCGCTCCCCCTGTGAGATTCCCATCGATTTCCTGACCCGCGGCCGGCTGTTCCTGGACGGGAAGTGCCGGGGGATATAGCCGGTGAAGTGCACCTTTTCGGCGACCTGCGGCGGGATATGATACTCCTGCACCGAATCGTAGATCTGCCGGTCGCCGTAGACCCAGATCTCCGAATACAGATCTTCCATCACCTCATAGATGTTTTTCTTCGTCCAGTCCCGGATGGTGCTCTCGGAGCTGTCCATGATATCACGCAGGCCAAGGACCAGCTTCGCTTCCGGGGTATGCTTATGGAGCCAGCGCAGCGTCGGCAGCACCTCCTTGGCCATCCCCAGCGGCGCCTTGTCGACGATGAACAGCGACGGCTTGAAGGTTTTGGCCGTCGCCAGAATGATGTTCTGCCGGATGCTCACCGTTTTTTTCGATGTCACCGTGATGGCGGTCGGCCGGTAGAGGTCGTTGCCGAACTTGGTCATCCCGGGAATGCGGATGTAGTCGATGCCGCAGGGGTACTCGAATTTGCCGGCGAAGGGCGAACCGGTGATGATGATGACGTTGCGCCCCTTGCCACGCATGCTGTTGGCCAGGGCCAGGGTACGGCGGATATGGCCGAGCCCGTACGTATCGTGCGAATACAGTAGGATGTTCATTTATTCCCCAGGCCGGAAGAAGAGTGTCGCTTGACCGGCCATCTTTCAAATCAACTATTTGTAATTAATATAAAAAAGCAGATAGTCCGGCAGACGCGCCATACCCCTCGGGCACAGTCTGCATCGGCGGATTGATCATGCCTTCCCTGCCTTCTGTGCCTGTTCCGCCTTCAGCTGCTCCTCTTCCTGCTCGATGATCCTCTGGGCCGCGGCACCGGCAGCCTGGGCCAGCTTCGCCTGCTGCCCGGCATCCTCCCCTGCCCCGACAACCGGCAGGTCGACGATCACCTTGCGGTGGGCATAGTGGATGCCCTTGGCGTTCAGGGCCTGGGTGATGCGCTTGAACGCCTCCCGGCGGATGAGGAAATGGGTCCCTGGTTTGGCGGTGAACTTGACCCGGATGGTCATCACCGAGTTGGTGATCTCGCGCACGCCCTGGGACTTCATCGGCCGCAGGAAATTCGGACCGAATTCCGGATCGTCGAGCATCTCCTGGCCGACTTTTTTGATGACCTTGCGGATCTTGTCGATATCGGCATCGTAGGGGAAATCGAGGCTGAACTTCTCGATGATCCCGCCCCGCATGAAGTTGGTGATCGGCCCCAGTTCGCTGTGGGGCACGATCTGCAGCATGCCGCGATGATGGCGGAGCATCAGGTTGCGCAGGGTGATCTTCTCCACCGTCCCGGAAATGCTGCCCGCGTTCACGTACTCACCAACCCGGAAGGCATCGTCGAGCAGGTAGAAGAAGCCGGAGAAGATATCCGAAACGATCTTCTGGGCGCCGAAACCGACAGCCAGGCCGAGCACCCCGGCGCCGGCCAGCAGCGGCCCGATATCGACCCCCAGCGACGACAGCACGGTCAAGGCCACCATCACCACCAGGGCAATGCCGACGAACTTGCGGACGATAGGCAGCAGGGTCATCGATCGGTCCTGGACCGTATGCGGCCCCCACTCGTCATCATGGGTTTCGTCTTCACCGGATTTTACCGGCATCGATTCAACGATCTTCGCCTCGATCCAGGAGCTGAGTGCTCGCCAGAAAATCAGCGCCAGGGCGATGATGACCAGCGAATCGACCGCCGCCCCGACCAGTTTCGACATGAAGGGCAGGTCATAGCCCCAGAGGCTGGCCAGCCAGAAGCCGAGGACCATCACCACGCCGGCGCGGGCCGCCGCCATGACCCTGGCGGCGATCGGCCTGGTCGGATCCTGTCCAGCTCCGCCGTCCGTTCCGGCAGCCGGGGTGATCGCGGCAGCGCCGTCAAGCTTCAGGGTCTGCAGGGCATAACGGACCAGCCACTGGATCAGGCGGTCGGCCATCAGCCATATCGGCAGGATGAAGAAACTCATGACGAAGGCGCCGCGGCTCGGCTGTTCGCTGCTGATCATCGTCGCCAGCATCATCATCCAGAGCAGGAAGAGATAGACCAGCGTCAGCAGATGCCAGAGGGAGGCCAGCCGGACCGCCACCCAGGACGCCTCCCCCCGTTCGCGGACGGACTCGGCCAGGATGTACGCCCTGACCCGCCCGCGGTAGAGGATCACCGCCACCGCGGTCAGGCCGAGCAGCAAGGTGCCGGCCAGCACCTTGACTATCCCGACGATCTCGGGTTTTGCCCCGAGGTGCTCGATCGACACGGCGAACATGAACACGATGACGATATACCCCCAGCTCCAGATTACCAGGCGCTGGAGGACGGCCGCCATCTCGCTGCTCAGCGGCAGCAGCCGTATCGACGCATTGGTCGGGGCGAGAACAATATCGGAGATGACTGAACCGCACCGGATGAGGACGACGGACAGCAATAACGCGATGAAGAGCACCTGCAACGGGAGGATGTCGATCCAGAACACGGTGAAGTACAGAAAATAGGCAATCAGGAAAAAGACCACCAGTCCGAGCAGGGTCGGCAGGGCGGTGATCAGTCCCGCGCCGAGTCTCCCGGCGAGGCTGGTCACCGAATCCTTCTCAGGCCGGGCCATTTCCCCTTCATGGCCGCGCAGGGCATTCCGGCGCAGCAGCCGGGTGCTGGCGCCGCCCGCAACCAGTCCGCAGCCGATAAAGACCAGCACCCAGAAGATGTTGCGCAGCGCCCCGCTACCCGTATGATCGGGACAGAAACGGAGAAAAACCGTGCGCAGTTCGGGCAGCAGGCCCGGCAGATTGTCGGCAATATGTCCGATACGGTGGCGGGATTCGTCGGACTGGCCGATCAGGCCATGGAGCAGGGAGGCAAAGAGGCTGCGGTGGACAATTGCCTTGTCGTCCGGCGCAGCGGCCTGGGCAGCCTGCCCGCCCGGCTTCGCCGTCGATTCGCCAGACGTATCTGCGGTCGCCTTGGCATTCGCTGCGGTGGACTGCTGACTGAGAACGGATTGTGCCGGGGAAACGGCAGCGACCTCCCCCGGCAACCAGCCGATCGCCAGGATCAGGAAAAAAATGGCAACAACGGCGCTGCTCCTCAACTGACGTCTACCCATAATCGCCCCCTGCGGCAGAAAAGTTGGAGATCGCTGTTCAACGCGTGACTACTATTACGGCTGCCCATTATATTCAATTAGAATACAGAAGTATCTTGAAAAAATGCGTCGCGACGAAATGTTTTTGGTGCCGGCACAAGGGGGTGCCGCGCTGAGGTTCCTCGTGATATTTTTCAGCGGCCCGACCGGACCCGTATCGCATCGGCATGGCCGCCCGCCATACCGCCCGGCACCGGGAAAAACACGGCATCTCGTTGCTTTTCCCGGTTTGCGCCATATAATCAAAAGCAATGGTTCCCCCGTGCCTGTGCCACCAGGCCCCCGGTCGACGGGTCATGGGGGTGGCGGCTGGCGCCCGGGACCATGGACTGACCGGTAAGGAGTTGACTATGGCCCGCGCCCTCGCGTATTACCTGTTCCTGCTGGTCGCCCTGACCTTCTACGGCGGGCAGGTCTGACCCTTTGTCGAATCGCTTCCGGTCTGGAAGCTCTCCTCCATCATCGCCTTCCTGCTGGGATGCTGCCTGGCCGCGCGCCAATGGCTGATCAGGCGCATGATCCGCCCCAGGCCCCTGCCCGAGCAGTCCACGGCCCTGTTCTTCACCGACTACGGTCTCCTCGCCGCGGCCGGGATCGCTGCAGGGCTGTTCAACTACCTGGCGTTTGGCTTCCCCCCCCTGAGCGGCGTCAAGGTCGCCATCGGTTTCGCCACCGCCGGCCTCATCCCGGCGCTCGACCTCAGTCTCGAATGGGAATACCGCATCATCCGCCAGGCCGAGGCCACCGGCCAGACCGGCCCGGCCCCGGCGAGCTACTACCCCCAGACCCGCCGGTTCATCTTCCTGGCCAGCGCCATCATCTTCTTCGTTGCCGCCATCCTGATTCTCCTGCTGTGGCGCGACATCCTCTGGCTCCAGTCCCAGGACCAGGCGGCCGAGCTGCTGCCGGAACTGCTGGACTCCGTGCTCGGCGAAGTGGGCTTCGTCATGGGCGGGCTGCTGGCACTGGTGATGCTGGCCGTCTTGTCGTACGCCAGGAATCTCAGGCTCCTCTTCGGCAACCAGACCAGGGTCCTCGAACTGGTCAGCCAGGGCCGGCTGGAGACCAAGGTGCCGGTGGCCACCAACGACGAATTCGCTGTCATCGCCGGCCACACCAACGTGATGATCGACCACCTGGTGGAACGGGAACGGATGTCGCGGGGCCTCGAGCTGGCCAATCAGATCCAGGCCAACCTGATGCCCCGTTCCTCGCCGCACCTGGCCGGAATCCAGGTCTATGGCAACAGCCGCTTCTGCGACGAAACCGGCGGCGATTTCTACGATTTCATGGTCAGGGACGGAGGCGACGGGGAGGAACTGGTGGTGATGATCGGCGACGTCACCGGCCACGGAGTGGGCTCGGCCCTGCTGATGACCTCGGTGCGGGCATACCTGCGCGCCCACCTGCTCCAGTCGGCCGATCTCGTCGAGGCGATGAGCCGCACCAACGCCCTGCTCTGCCGTGACGTGGCCGGTTACGGCTATTTCGTCACCGCCTTCGTGCTCTCCTACAACCCGGCCACCCGCCTGGCCCGCTGGGTCGGCGCCGGTCACGACTCGGCGATGTTCCTTGCCGCCGAGGAAAGGGTCTGCCTCGACCTGCAGGGCCGCGACATCCCGATGGGAGTGGACCCGCAGTGGCGCTACACGGTATATGAAAAAACGCTGTCGTCGGGTATTGTCCTGCTGGGTACCGACGGGATATGGGAAGCGATGAACGAGAAGGGGGAGATGTTCGGCCGCGACCGGCTGCGTCAGGTCCTGGTAGGCTGCACCAGCGCCGCCCCGGAGGACATCATCAACCGGATTTTCGCCGAGGTGGACGATTTCACCGGCACGGCCCGCATCGAGGATGACCGCACGGTGGTCATTGCCCGTCTGGCGGGGCCGAAAGATACCTGATGGCCTGATCGAGATCCGGGCACATGCGGAAGACCCGGTTGTAGCCGGAGATATCGAACACCTCGGCAATATAGTCCTTCACCCCGCAGACCATGACCTGTCCGCCGAGGGGGTGGAGCCGCTGGTACCCCAGGACCAGGATCCGCAGACCGGCGCTGTTGATGTATTCCAGCTCGGAAAAATCCAGAACGAGGTGCTGGCGGCCGCCCTCGAGACTGCTGAGGACCTGGCTTTCCAGTTCCGGCGCAGTGGCTGAATCGAGCCGCCCCTTGATGTGGATGATGGTTGCCTCGGGATGATCGGTGACTTTAAGCAGCATCCGGTGCCTTTTCGTTTTTTTTCAGGGAGAGACGAAGATGATTGCGGTTGTCGCTCCGGTTGTAATGGGCCCATTCGGCAAAGCGGCGCACCAGGCTCAGCCCCACGCCTCCCACCGCCACCTGCCCGGTCCGCGGGCATTGCGGCGGGGGTGTGGCGGTCGGGTCGAAGGTCTGCCCCGCATCGATGATCTCGACGAACAGTTCGTTCTCACGGTCCTCCACCGTGACCCGGATCTCGTTGCCGCGACTGAGGCAGGCGCCATGCACGATGCAGTTGGTGACCAGTTCGTCGACAATCAGTCCCAGCCGGTAGCGGAGGGTCTCCGACAGGGCCCTGGCTGCGGCGAAGCCATCGATTGCGGCCAGCAGGCTCCCCTGATCGGGCTTTGACTGATCGATGACAAGGTCGATCCTGGCCTCTGCGGCTTGTTTTTCTCCAGTCATCTTTCCGACCCGGAATGAGACATCATGGAACAGGAACCCCCAAGACAGAACACGCCACCCATGGTTACTGAGCGTACACTATATTCCTGGGTCTTAGGAAGGAATTTGCGCTGGCAGGTTCTGCTGGTCATGCTGGTCCTCGTCACCGTCGGTGCACGGGTCATCCCGCTGGAGCTGCAGAAGCGGATCATCAACCAGGCCATCGGACTCGGCAAGGAAGACCTGCTGCTGGTCTACTGCCTGCTGTTCATCGCCGCCGTCCTGCTGGCCAGCACGCTCAAGTTCGTCATCAATATCCTGCAGGCGTCGATCGGCCAGAAGACCCTGAAACGGATGCGTGCCGGCCTCTATGCCCACATCCTCAGCCTCCCCCTCTCCTTTTTCCGCTCGATCCAGCCCGGCCAGGTCGTCAACGCCCTGATCAACGAGCTGGCCTCGATCTCCGGCTTCGTCGGCTCCGCCATTTCCGTGCCGCTGATCAACCTCGGCACCCTGGTCTTCATGGGAGGCTATCTCTTCTATCTCAACCCATTGCTGGCGGGGCTCTGCTTCATCCTCTACCCGGTGCAGATCGTCTTCGTCCCCAGACTGCAGCAGCGGATGAACGAAGCCAACCGCTACCGGGTCAGGGTCAGCAGGGAAATTTCCGGCAATATCGGCGAGGTGATCTCGGGCATCCACGAAGTGCACGGCCACGCCGGTTACGGCGTCGAGAACGACAAGTTCACCCGCCAGGCCAAATCGCTCCTGAAGGCCAACAACCGCATGAACGCCTACCGCTACGGCATCAAGCTGGCCAACAACCTCTTCGAGAATTTCGGTCCCTTCATCCTCTTCATCGTCGGCGGCACGATGACCATCCGCGGCCACTTCGACCTGGGGGCCCTGGTGGCCTTCCTCTCGGCCTACAACAGCCTCAGCGAGCCCTGGCGCGAGCTGATGGACTTCTACCAGCTCCTCGAGGACAGCCGGGTCCGCTACAAGACGGTCATGGCCTCCTTCCACTACCAGCCAGAGCACCACCTGCTGCCGGTCGACCGGGGCGTCTACAGGCTGCAGGGCAATATCGAACTCCTCGGCGCGACCTACGCCACGGCCGACGGCAGCAAACTGCTTGACGACATTTCGCTGAGCATCAGATCCGGCGAGATGGTCGCCCTGGTGGGATTTTCCGGTAGCGGAAAATCCACCCTGGTCCAGATCATCTCCCAGCTCCTTTCCTATGCCGACGGCAAGGTCCGCCTCGACGGGCATGAGGTGCGGGAACTGACCAAAGCCGACATGGCCGAAAATCTCGGCGTCGTCCCGCAGCACCCCTTCATCTTCAGCGGCACGGTGCGGGAGAATCTGCTCTATTCCAGTCTGGCGGGAATCAGAAACAGGACGGCCGAAGGCGACCTCCCCGATCTGGACCAGATAATCGAAGTGACGCAGCAGGTCGGAATTTTTGCCGATATCCTCCGGTTCGGGGTGCAGGCCCTGGTCTCCGCGGAACGTCACCCGCAGCTGGTGGCGCGGATTCTGGCGCTCAGGCCGGTGTTCAGGACGCGGTATGGCGAGGAACACGGCGACGACATCGAATTCTTCGACCCGCAGCGCTACCTCGAATACGGCTCCATCGCCCAGAACATCGTCTTCGGCGAATTCCCGGAGCACCGGACCATCCGTCACGCCTACCACAACCGTTCGTTCCTCGAGTTCCTGCGCCAGACCGGTCTCGATGAACAGCTGACGGCCTTCGGAGCGACGATAGCCCTGACCATCGTCCCGATCCTCAGCTTCGCCGAGCCGACCCCTGAACGCTTCGTCGACAGCCCCATCCCCAGCGACGAAATCGACGACTATGCAGCTGCGGTAGCCGACATCACCCTCAACAGCCGCGACCAGCTGCAGCCCCAGTTCCGGAACCGCCTGCTCAAGCTGGCGCTGGACTTCATCCCGGGCAGGCACACGACCGTGCAGATGCCGCGGACCCTGAAGGAGAATATCCTGAAGGCCCGGCATGAGTTCCGCCTCAGTTTCCCGGAAGGCGGCCCGATACGGCCGCAGTTCTATGATCCGCAGCAGTACATCGAATCCCGCAACATCCGGGAAAATATCCTCTTCGGCCAGCCGAAAAGCCAGCGCGGCGGCGATGTCGAACATATCGACCAGCACCTGGTGCAGCTGCTGATCGAAGAGGGGCTGTTCGAAGACATCCTCGATCGCGGTCTCGATTTCCAGGTCGGCAGCATGGGCGAATACCTGTCGGGCGGTCAGCGCCAGAAAATCGCCCTCGCACGGGTTTTCCTCCGCCGGCCCGGCACCTACGTCCTCGATGAGGCCACCGCCGCCCTCGACAACGCCTCCCAGGCCAGGGTCCAGAACTTTCTCCAGTCCCTGCGCGGCCGCCATACCATCCTGGCGGTGGTCCACCGCCTCGACACCATCGCCGGGTATGACAGGATTATCGTGATGAAGGCGGGCAAGATCGTCGAAGCGGGAACGTACCAGGAACTCATGGTCAAACGGGGCGCCCTGTATGAGCTTGTCGGCCGGGCCTGAAGCCCGGAGGAGGCGACAGGGAAGATCAGCGCATGCCGATGATCCCGCGCCGCCCGAGCTGGCGCAGGAAATCTGCCACGGCATTCTCGGCCTCGACCTGCAGGCAGGCGTACCGCGCGGCGAACAGTTCGGCCAGGTCGCGGACCGAGCGGCTGCCGTCGATGTGGTTCCAGACGAACGAGCCCATACCGTCCAGTTCAATGGTGCGGCGGGCAACGGCAGCGGCCTGGCGTGGCACCAGCCGGGCCAGCCAGGGACGGAGGCGGATCGGGTAGCTCAGGCGGACCATCCCTTCTGCGGTCAGCAGCACCTGGACCTCGCGGCTGGGCACCGGAACCGCGGCAAGGGCCTCGTTTTTAGTAAGCTGGGGTGACGGCATAGCTGGCGTGGAGGCGTTGTCGGTCTGTCTCGGGGAGCGGCGCCCCTTCCTCGGTCAGGTTGAGGATCCTGTTGGCCTCGGCCACGTGGCGTATCAGGCCGTGCCCCGTCCCGGCGTGCACCCCCAGCATGGCCAGCAGGCGTCCGAAGTGGCCTGGCCGCCGGGAGATGACGATCTCACGGTCGCCACCGGCAACCATGTCATACCCCCCTCTCCCCCCGGCGGGCAGGAACCGCTCGAACCGGGACCGCAACGGCTGGCCATCGAGCAGGACATCGGCCGGTGCCAGACGCTCGAAGACGATCAGCGCGCCGCCCTTCCGGAACTGCAGGCGGAAATGTCCCTGGCGGAAGGCCGCCTGGTGGAGAAGATAGCCGGGCGGGGTCTCGAAGGCGATGTCATAGCACGACCATGACCGCCACCGGGTGGCCGGGACCCAGGCCAGCGAACGGCAGAGAGGCTGCAGCAGATCGGGCCGGGGAGGGGCCGGAAACAGCATGGCGACGAGTCCTCGGGTCTGGCCGAACCGCAGGACAGAGAGCCGGCTCGCGCAGTAGAGCGGACCGGGCAATGACCTGGTCCAGGCCTCGTCGCAGGGCAACAGGCGCTCGGAGCCCAGGCCGGCGGCACGGAGGATGCGCCGGCCATCGCGCTCCGGGGAGAAGCGGCTCTTCTCGGCACCGAAGCGCAGATCCACACTGCCGCAATCCCGGCCGGCCAGGCGGATGAACCCGCGATCCAGCGTCACCGGCTCCATCCCTGCAGGGATAGCCACCTGCAAACCGTCCCAGAGCAGCATCGTCCTGGCGTCAACGGGGGACCAGTTGCCCGAAATCCAGCTGGCCGGCAGGGGTGGGGGGGATCGCCTCCATGCCCTGCGCGGCCTTGCTGCGCCTGAAACAGGCAGCCTCCTCATCCCACAATGAGCGCAGGGTCATCTTGACGAAATTGCCGATCTTGTAGTCATCGTCGTTGCTGTGGGTCAGTTCGAGCCCGACCCGCCGCCCGGACTCATCGCTGAAGCTCCACTTCCATGAGATCACGGTCTGCAGCGGATCGCCCCGCCACTCGTCCGGTTTGCCGAAGGCCAGTTCATAGCGTCGGCGCAAGTCGTGGTAGAAGGAGAGGGAGGAG
>WBUQ01000110.1 GCA_008933635.1 Desulfobulbaceae bacterium
GAGCTGTTCGCGGTAGCGGCGCAGCAGCCCCCGCAACTGGTCGTAGCTCAGGCCGAGCAGATCCGCCGCCTTCCGCCGGTTGAAGCGGCTTTCCTCCAGCGCCCGCCGCAGCAGCCGGAGTTCGAGATCCGCCACCGCCCCCCGCAGCTCGAGACCATCCCCGACCCCGGAGCCGTCGACGGAGGGCTGAGCTGCCGAAGGCAACACCTCGGCGGCCCGCGCATAGGGCGAACGGAAGGGATCGAAATCGATCTCATCGATCTCGTCGCCGTCTGCCCGGTAGACGGCCCGTTCAACCACATTCTTCAGCTCCCGCACGTTGCCCGGCCAGTGGTGGGCCTCAAGGGCCCGCACCGCCTCCGGGGAAAAGAACGGCAGGGCCTGCCGGCCGAGTTCGAAGGCCATCCGGCCGGCGAAATGGGCGGCCAGCAGCATGATATCCTCTTCCCGTTCGCGCAGCGGCGGCAGAAACAGCACTTCGAACGAGAGGCGGTCGAGCAGATCCGGCTTGAAAGTCCCCCGCGCAGCCATCGCCGCCAGGTCGGCATTGGTGGCGCCGAGGATCCGCACATCGACCTCGACCGGACCGGTGCCGCCGACCCGCTCGAAGGCACCGTACTCCACCACCCGCAGGATCTTTTCCTGGACCTCGAGCGGGATCGCGCCGATCTCGTCGAGAAAGAGCGTCCCGCCGTCTGCCGCCTCGAACCGGCCCTTGCGGCGACTTTCGGCACCGGTGAAGGCCCCCTTCTCGTGGCCGAACAACTCCGATTCGATCAGGGTCGGGGCCAGCGTGGCGCAGTTGAGGGTGACGAAGGGGCCCTGCCAGCGCCGGGAAAGGAAATGCAGGCGGCTGGCCGCCAGCTCCTTGCCGGTGCCCCTTTCGCCGATCAGCAGCACCGGTCGCTCCACCGGCGCCACCCGGGACAGCCGTTCCTGAAACCCGAGAAACTGCTCGGACTGACCGATGGCCTCGCCACCAGCGGCTGTCGTTATGCGCTCATCCATTGCAGGCATAGCGGGTTTTCATTCGGTAATATTTACCAATGAAAGTAATATTTAACCATTCTTTGGTGTTTTATACCATAACACTGTCACTTCGTCAAATACGGAACAGTGCCAACCCACCGTATTGACTACATCTCCACCAACGCAGCGTTCTGGCACGGTTCATGCTTGAACCATTCCACAGCACCACTCAACCAAAGGAGGAAGACCATGGGAATTTTCACACGCTTCAGGGATATCGTCAGTGCCAATATCAATGCCATGCTCGACGGCGCGGAAGACCCGGAGAAGATGATCAAGCTGATGATCCGCGAAATGGAGGACACCCTCGTCGAGCTGAAGGTGTCCTGCGCCGGTGTCATTGCCGGGCGGAAAAAGGTCGAACGGCGCCTCGACGAAATCGTCGGCCGCGAGCAGGTCTGGGCTGAACGGGCGGCGCTCGCCGTCCGCCGTGGCAAGGATGACCTCGCCCGCGAGGCGCTGATCGAAAAGCGCCGCTTCGCAACGATGGCCGAGGCCCTGCGACGCGAAATCGCCGACCACGGCGTGCTGATCGAGCAGTACCAGAACGACATGGTGGAACTGGAGGGCAAGCTGGCCGCCGCCAAGGAAAAACGCAGCATCCTGGTCCAGCGCCATCGCCGGGCCGCCGGCAAGAAACGGGCGCAGGAGGATATCCGGCGGATGGACTCGAGCGAGAGCATGGCCCGCTTCGAAAAACTGGAAAGCCGGATCGAACAGATGGAGGCCGAGGCCGACCTGGTCAATTTCGGCAGAAAGCCCACTGTCGACGAGCAGTTCGACGATCTCGGCCGGGACGAGGAAATCGAGAGGGAACTTGAAAAGATCAAGGCCGGTACATACAGTGCAGGCAACACCACTTCCCTTTAAGGCCCCATGTAATCCCGACGGAGTCGCCCCATGAATACGGTTATAGCTGTCGCCATCGTCTTCGGATCCATCGTCACCCTGGTCGCCCTGGTCTGCGGCACGGTAGTGCTCCTGGTGAGGGCCCGCCGGGAAGGGCTGTCGCCCTCACGCCGGCAGCAGCGGAACGACGAAGCGGCGGTGATCCAGGAACTGTACCAGGGACTGGCGAGAATGGAAAAACGGGTTGAGGCACTGGAAACAATCCTGATGGAAGGTCAGGGAAAGGATGGGAGAGACAATGAGAAGCTATGACAAAAGAAGAGGGCTGTACCGTTCCCGCGACGGCGTCCTGCTGGGAGTCTGCCGCGGGGTGGCCGAATATTTCGACCTCTCGGTCTTCTGGGTGCGGATGGCGGTGGTGATCGTCTTCCTGCTGAGCGGTTTCTGGCCGGTGCTCGGCATCTACCTTGCCGCCGCCCTGCTGATGCGGCCCAACCCGGTCCGGCCGATCGAAAACGAGGACGAGCAGGAGTTCTACGACAGCTACGTCCACTCGCCGCGCAGCGCCGCCCAGCGATTGAGACGCCAGTTCGAAAACCTCGAGCGCCGCATCCGCCGGATGGAGAGCAAGGTCACCGGCAAGGACTACGACTGGGAGCGCCGTTTCAATTCCTGACAGCACAGCTCCGGAGGTGGCGGCACCTCCGGAGTCCCGCCATTCCTATGACCGCGCGAAGGCCTCTGCGGTCTTTCTCAGCATCCAGCCGATCAATACCAGGCCGGCAACCAGGACGACAAAGAAGAAGATCATCGGCGAATACTCAGGTACCACCTCCAGCTGACCGAGGTTGAACACCTCCCGCAGGTAGTCGCTGCGCATCCATGCACGCATGAAGCTCATCAGGACCACGGTGGCCACGGCGTGCCAGAAGGTCAGCCAGAATTTCCTCTTCCAGGCCGTCACCAGCATGCCGACGGTCAGCAGCAGGGAGAGGACGAAACAGACGGAGGCCCCAATGTCGCCCCCCATGAACAGCAGCATCGTCTGCCTTGGCAGAGAGACCAGAAACCAGCTGCCGATGGCGATATTGGCAAGCGTCGCCCAGAAGAAGGTCTTCAGCCCGGTCGCCTCGGCCAGGGAAGCCATGTCCTGATCGCGGTCGGCCCAGAAGCGGCCGGCAAGGGCGACAAACAGGCCGCCCACCGCCACCGCCCCGAGCATCATGTGGAGATAGCGCGGGAGCAGCACCGGATCGGTGGAGGCCAGCATCGACCCGTCCATCCGGTCGAAATACCCGGCAAAGCGTTCCGTCAGCAGCATCAGGTGCATGTTGTTCGAGAACAGATAACCGATGACGAACAGCATCAGCAGCACGGCCAGCCCGAGCCAGCGGCCGCCGACGCCGAGATCGTCGAAGCGGAAGTCGTACAGATAGGCGCCGTAATAGGCGGTGATCAGGATCGGGATGACCGCCAGCCAGAAGCTGGCCATCAGGATCGAGCTGGTATAGAACAGATGGCCATACAGGACCTGGGAAAACAGCAGCGGCGCCACCCCGAAGTTGACGGCGAAGGCGATCGCCAGCGGCAGCAGCACCGCCAGCCGGTGGGCCAGGCGCAGGTTGACCGGCCGACCCTGGAAGTGCTGGGAGACGCCGATCAGCAGCCCGCCGACCATGGCGTTCATCGCCAGCAGGTGCAGCGGAAAGGTCAGCAGCAGGAGGAACTGGAACCAGCCCCAGGCCACGGGAATGGTATCGGGTCGAGGTATCAGCGCCGCGTTCATTTCGCACCTCCGGCAAGCGTTTCAAGGTGGCCGGCAAGGGCCCGGCGTTCTTCGTCGGTGCCGGCGAACGGCTCCATCTCTTCGTTCAATTCGTTGAGGCGGCCGAGCAGCTCGTAGAGCTCCTGTTTGTCCCTGCCGGCGATCTTCTCCGGCAGCTCTTCCGGCGCATGGCATGCAGCGCAATGGACGGCGAAGACCTCCGGGCCGGAGACGGCTGTCGCGGAACCCGTGCCCCCTTCCCCGACTCCGCCCGAATGCAGGAAACCGCTCAGCTGCCGCTTCTCCACCTCACTGCCGGCGAAAGGCACCATCTCGTCCGAGATCTGATCGAGGGTCTCCAGAGTTCCGGCAATTTCCTCCGGCGACTGTCCGCCCATCGCCTGGACAATCTCGTCCGCCTGGTGGCAGGAAGCGCAGTGCTGTTCGAACACCAGCCTGCCGGGATCGCCCTTCCCGGCGACCGGCTCCTTGACCTCCTTGCCGTGGAGATCGCCGACAATGTAGGCGGCCAGAGCCCTGGCCTCTGCCTCGGTGCCGGCGAACGGCGGCATGAAGGGCCTGACCTGGTGCATCCTGCCGATATAGGCGGTGAGCCCGGAATAGGTCTGGGCTGCGGTGCGGCTGACGATATCGTTGTTGCCGCCGCCGACCGTGTGGCAGGCGTAGCACTGGTGGATAAAGAGTTCACGACCGGCCCGGCGCTGGTTTTCCGGCGTCACCGTCCGGTTGGCGACCCAGCGGGCTTCCTGCAGAAAGCCTTTCTCGTTCAGCGACGGGACGTCTGACGCCCGGATCATGTTCGAGTACATCACCCCGCCGATCACCCAGGGCCGGCGCGCCGCCTCCCGGATCCATTCAAACGACCCCATCACCGCAAGCGACAGGAGCAGCGCGGCAAAGGCCACCGGCTTCAGATTCCAGCCCGGCCTGACGATGCCGGCGGTCAGCGTGATCGCCAGCAGGCCGGCCAGGGCCACCCCGCCCCATTGCACCGCCATGGCGATCGTCGGCGATTTGCCCAGCACCAGCGCTGCCGCCTGATCCGGCAGGGCCAGCACATACCAGATAGCGAAAGGGATGGCGGCGACCGTTGCGGCAAGGGCCCATTTCCCCGAAAACCTCGTCATCGCCAGACGGACCTGCCGGTCACGGGTGAAGGAGGCGGTCAGGTAGCCGTAGCAGCCGGCCAGCAGGATGGCGACGCAGGTGCGGAAGAACAGCGACGGCCAGAAACTGGGGTTGAAGAACCCCCGCCAGAATCCCTGCTGCTGGAGCCATGCCCCCGGCGTCAGCATGAAGGCGATGATGCCGTTGATCAGCAGCAGCGACATCCAGGCGGCGGCGAAGTAGATCCAGCCGACCTGCAGGTGGGTTCTGCTGTCCATCCTGCCGAACATATAGTAATAGACGAAGGCGGCGACGATCTCGACGACGAAGAACACCCACTCGGCGGCCCAGCCGAAGACGAAGATATGGATCAGGGAAGAAGTGGCGGCCGGGTTGACCAGGGCGATGATGAACCAGATGCCGACGCCGGTGATCGAGCCGAAGACCACGGTCAGCAGCAGAAAGAAGCGGGCGTGGCGTTTGGTGAAGGCCAGGATGCCCTCGCTGTTTTCGGCCAGCCCCTTCTTTTCGGCATAGATGAGGTAGAGCCCGCCACCGACGGCGAAATGCGAGACAAAGACGTGCAGGACGGCGATCAGGGCGATCAGAAACCCGCCGCCGACTTCCGGCAGGTACCAGACAGGGTAATTCATGCTCCCTCCAATCCATCAGTTCACTTGGGTGTCGTTTCGGGCAGCATACTGAAAACTCCTTTCTCCCGCAACGACGACTTTGTCGCACCTGCCGGGGGTTTCGCCAGATCGGGAACCGGGGAAAAAGCGGATCCGCTCCGCCTGTCCTGGCAATCCGCCCGGACATCGGCTATAGTGGGCTCGCCGGTGGCAACAGGACTGCGGGCCACCTGGCCGTCAAGCCTCCGTATCATCCCTCCCCAGTGCAGAGGAGCACCGCATTGCCGCCGACCGAAAAACCCAGGGACACCCTTTTCCGCGAAGAGAGCCGGCCAGAGGAATTCGAGTTCAACGACCGCGTCGTCGAGGTCTTCGACGACATGCTCGAGCGGTCGGTCCCCTTCTATAAAGAGGTAATCGTCTCGGCCGCCCGGCTGCTCCGGAGCTTTCTCGAGCATGGCGACACCGTCATCGACCTTGGCTGCGCCACCGGCTCGACCCTGCTCGAGATGGCCCGGCTGATCCCGGATTTGGGACTGCGCTTCATTGGCATCGACAATTCCGCGCCGATGCTGGAGAAGGCCCGCCTGAAGGCCGAGATCTACTCGAAACAGGACAGCCTGCGCTTCGAACTGGGCGATATCACCGCCATGCGCCACACCGGGACGGGGGCCTTCATCTGCAACTACACCCTGCAGTTCATCCGGCCGATTGTGCGCGAGCAGTTTGTCCGGTCGCTCTTCGACGGGCTCCGCCCCGGCGGGATCGTGATCCTGAGCGAAAAGGTCATCCTCCACGACCGGCGGCTGAACCGGGAGTTCATCGATATCTATTACCAGTTCAAAAAGAGCCGCGGCTATTCGGAGCTCGAGATCGCCAAGAAACGCGAGGCCCTGGAAAACGTCCTGATCCCGTTCTCCGTCGAGGAGAATACCGCCCTGCTCCGCCAGGCCGGCTTCACCGCGATCGCCCCCTTCTTCCAGTGGTTCAACTTCGTCTCGCTGATCGCCGTCAAACCGGAATAGTCCGCGATTCTCATGGAATACCTGCATCTGCTGCCCGCCACCGTCCGTACCGAAGAACTCCTCGCCCTCCACAGGGAACGGCAGCGATGGGTCAGTCAGGACAAGAAGGGGTTCCTCCGCTATCGCCGCCCGTACGAGGCCCTGGCGGCATACCGGGCGGGACACGTCGATTGCAGCGGCGACACCGTGATCCTCGGCCGGGCCGACGAACTCGACGGTGCGCAGCACGAGACAGTCCGCCGGCACCTGGAGGCCTTCAAACCCTGGCGCAAGGGACCGTTTTCGGTCTTCGGCGTCGAGATCGACGCCGAGTGGCGCAGCAACCGCAAATGGCAGCGGCTGCTGCCGGTGCTGCCCGACCTGCGCGGCAAAACCGTGGCGGACATCGGCTGCAACAACGGCTACTACATGTTCCGCATGGCCACCCACCGGCCCCGGCTGGTGCTCGGCTTCGAACCGACGGTCCAGCATTACTACTGTTTCCGTGCACTCAACGCCATCGCCGGCCTCCGCGACCTGGCCATCGACCTGCTCGGGGTCGAGCACCTGCCGCTGTTTCCCGCCTGCTTCGACGTCATCTTCCTGATGGGGGTCATCTACCACCGGCCGTCCCCGGTCGATACCCTGCGCGACGTGCACGCAGCCCTGGCCCCCGGCGGCACCCTGATCGTCGAATCCCAGGCCATTCCCGGCGACGACCCGGTCGCCCTCTTCCCCGAAACCACCTACGCCAAGGCGCCGGGCATCTACTTCATCCCGACTGGCAGTTGCCTCGCCAACTGGATGATCAAGGCAGGGTTCGAGGACGTCGAACTCTTCTGCTCACACCCGATGTCCTCTTCGGAACAGCGGCGGACCGCATGGATGGACTTCGAGTCCTACAGCGACTTCATCCGCCCGGACGACCCGGCCACCACCGTCGAGGGCTACCCGGCGCCGCACCGGGTCTTCCTGCTCGGCAGGAAAAAAGGCCGCACGTGACAGGAAAAGGGCGGCGAAGCGTTGCCTTTCGCCGCGACTATGTATACAATCCGAGCACATCATTTCCCAATACCATGAAACACAAGGAGCTTACGGCATGGATCATACCAAGTGCACTCTGTACAGCAGCGGCCTGAAAGGGGCCGAAGAGACCTTCGGCGAAGCGGCCGAAAAACGCAATATCAAGGAAGTTGTCTACTCCTTCGAGGGACACAAGCTGAGCCGCGACCGGAACACCATCATCCTCGGCCAGGAAGAACTCGAGCGCGGCGACATCAGCATGGAACTGGCCTCGCGGATGATGAACCGGACCTACTACGAGACCGAGAAGATCAGAAAGGTCCTGCAGACCATCTTCCACATGGTCAACAGCGGGCATCAGATCTTCGTCATCGGTTCGATCCAGGAGGACGGATCGGTCAAGGGCGGCACTGGCTGGGCCGTCGAGCTGGCCAAGATGTTCAACCGGCCGCTGCATGTCTTCGATCAGCCGACCAAGCAGTGGTACACTTGGAAAAACGGCTGGAATCCCGATTCCCCGAAGATCGAATACGACACCTTCGTCGGCTCCGGCACCCGCTACCTCAGCGATGCCGGCCGCAACGCCATCGAGCAGCTGTTCATCGATTCCTTCGGCGCCTGATCCCGTCCGCCGAAAGCCGGACCTGCCCGCAAGGCGCATGCCGCACGACGGCATGCGCCTTGCTCGTTTCTGCATTCTCTCCACGCTGTACTGCACCGCCTGTCCTCCCTTCGGCCACAGCCAGCGACCCTGCTTCCGTCAGTTCAGCTCCGCAAACAGCGATTCACCTCCCTAAGCCCCCGAAGAGACGGGATAATCGAGGAAACAACCGGCTTTATCATTGACGGAACAGCGCTTTCTGGGTTAAGTATTATAGTTTTGTCCGGACGATACGGAACCATTCCTCAGCACACTCCGCAACGTCCACCCCGTACGATCACCCCCGGCAGGCTGTCCCGCCTGCGGGCGCCCCAGCGGGCGCCGCGCCGGACCGCCGCCGCTACCCCCAATACTCCGGGTGAAGGCACAGTTCTCCGGATCAGGCTCTGAAGAAGGAATGCACATGAAAGCACTTATCGCCCTGGAAGACGGCAGGATCTTCGAGGGAAAATCATTCACCGGCCATGGTGAGGCCATCGGCGAGGTGGTCTTCAACACCTCGATGAGCGGCTACCAGGAGGTGCTCACCGACCCGTCCTATACCGGCCAGCTCGTCACCATGACCTATCCGCTGATCGGCAACTACGGCATCAATCCGGAGGACATGGAATCGACGGCTGTCCATCCGAAGGCCTTTCTGATCAAGGAATACAATGCCATCCCGTCGAATTTCCGCTCGCAGCAGCCCCTCGCCGACTTCCTCCGGCACCATGGCGTTCTCGGCGTCGAAGGGTTCGACACCCGGGCCCTGGTCAGGCATCTGCGGACCCGCGGAGCGATGAAGGGCATCGTCTCTACCGTCGATCTCGACCCCGCCTCGCTGGTGCAGCGGGCCAAGGACTGGACCGGCCTGATCGGCCAGGATATGGTCAAGATCGTCACCTGCCGCGAACCGTACGGCTGGGCCGACGGCAGGCCGGTGCCAGGCACCGGTTTCACCACCGCCCAGCAGGGCCTGGACAACCCGCTGAAGGTCGTCGCCTTCGATTTCGGCATCAAATACAATCAGCTCCGCATCCTGACCGAACTGGGCTGCCGGGTCCAGGTGGTGCCGGCCACCACGAGTGCCGCCACGGTCCTGGCCATGGACCCCGACGGCATCTTCCTCTCGAACGGCCCGGGCGATCCTGAGGGCATCGAAGGGGTTGTCGAAAACGTCCGGGCCCTGCTCGGCAAGAAACCGATCTTCGGCATCTGTCTCGGTCACCAGATCCTCGGCCTGGCCTACGGCGGCAACACCTACAAGCTGAAGTTCGGCCACCGCGGCGGCAACCAGCCGGTCATGGACCTGACCACCGGCCATGTCGAGATCACCTCGCAGAACCACGGCTTCTGCGTCAACATCGACAGCCTCGACAAGGACGAGGTCGAACTGACCCACATCAACCTCAACGACAACAGCGTCGAAGGCATGCGGCACAGGCGATACCCGGCCTTCTCGGTCCAGTACCATCCGGAATACGCGCCGGGTCCCCACGACGCCAGATACCTGTTCGAGCGCTTCATTGCGATGATGCGCAGGTAGACCGCAGGCCGCCCTCCGCTCTTCAACCGGAAAACGGGCAACACTCAGCCAATACGACGAAAAAGAACATGCCGAAACGAACCGACATCCACAAGATCCTCATCATCGGCTCCGGGCCGATCATCATCAGCCAGGCCTGCGAATTCGACTACTCCGGCGCCCAGGCGGTCAAGGCCCTGAAGGAAGAAGGCTACGAGGTGGTGCTGATCAACTCCAACCCGGCCACCATCATGACCGACCCGGAACTGGCCGACAGCACCTATATCGAGCCGATCACCCCGGAGATGGTGATCAAGGTCATCGAGAAGGAGCGCCCCGACGCCATCCTGCCGACCCTGGGCGGCCAGACAGCCCTCAACACCGCCATCAGGGTCGCCGAGACCGGCATCCTCGAACAGTACGGGGTCGAACTGCTCGCCGCCGACATCAGCGTCATCAAGAAGGCGGAAGGGCGCGAGGAATTCCGGGCGGCGATGAAGGCCATCGGCCTGAAGGTGCCGGAATCGGCCATCGTCCACACTCTCGAAGAGGCGATGGCCGCCGCCGACGCCATCGGCTTTCCGATCATCATCCGGCCGAGCTTCACCCTCGGCGGCACCGGCGGCGGGGTTGCCTACAACCGCCAGGAGCTGGAGGACCTCTGCCGCTCCGGCCTCGACCTGTCGATGAACAGCGAGGTCATGCTCGAGCGCAGCCTGCTCGGCTGGAAGGAATTCGAGCTCGAGGTGATGCGCGACCGCAACGACAACGTCGTCATCATCTGCTCGATCGAGAACATGGACGCGATGGGAGTCCACACCGGCGACTCGATCACCGTCGCCCCGGCCCAGACCCTGACCGACCGCGAGTACCAGGAGATGCGCGATGCCGCCATCGCCATCATCCGCGAGATCGGCGTCGAGACCGGCGGCTCCAACGTCCAGTTCGCCGTCAACCCGGCCGACGGCGAGCTGATGGTCATCGAAATGAACCCTCGGGTGTCGCGCTCCTCGGCCCTGGCCTCGAAGGCAACCGGTTTCCCGATCGCCAAGATCGCCGCCAAGCTCGCCGTCGGCTACACCCTGGATGAAATCAAAAACGACATCACCCGCGAGACCTACGCCTCCTTCGAGCCGACCATCGACTACTGCGTCGTCAAGATCCCGCGCTGGACCTTCGAGAAATTCCCGGAGGCCGACGACGTCCTGACCACTGCGATGAAATCGGTGGGCGAGACCATGGCCATCGGCCGGACCTTCAAGGAGGCCTTCCAGAAGGGCATGCGCTCGCTGGAAACCGGCCGCTACGGTTTCGGCGGCGACGGCAAGGAACGTTTCGACCACCTCGACGACCTCGACCTCGAGCAGGGCCTGCGGGTGCCGAACTCCAAACGCGTGGCCCAGATCTACGAGGCCTTAAAGCGCGGCTACAGCATCGACAGGATTTACGGCCTGACCCACATCGACCCGTGGTTCCTGAACAATCTGCGGCAGATCGTCGACACCGAGGAGCAGATCCGCGAGCGGGGTTTCCAGGGCCTTGACCGCGAGTTCCTCCGTACCTGCAAGCAGCAGGGCTTCTCGGACCGGCAGCTGGCATACCTGACCGGCACCTCCTCCAACGACGTGCGCGACCTGCGCAAGAAACTCGGCGTCCTGCCCGTCTACAAGCTGGTCGACACATGCGCCGCCGAATTCGAGTCCTACACCCCCTACTACTACTCGACCTACGAGGAAGAGAACGAGGCGCAGCGCAGCGACCGCAGGAAGATCGTCATCCTCGGCGGCGGCCCGAACCGCATCGGCCAGGGCATCGAGTTCGACTACTGCTGCGTCCACGCCGCCTTCGCGCTGCGCGAGATCGGGGTCGAGTCGATCATGATCAACTCCAATCCCGAGACCGTCTCCACCGACTACGACACCTCGGACAAGCTCTACTTCGAACCGCTGACCCGGGAGGATGTCCTCAACATCATCGAGATGGAGCGGCCGGACGGGGTCATCGTCCAGTTCGGCGGCCAGACCCCCCTCAACCTGGCGGTGCCGCTGGCCAAATGCGGGGTCAAAATCATCGGCACCCAGCCCGACGCCATCGATCGGGCCGAGGATCGGGAGCGCTTCCAGAAGTTCCTGCAGAAGCTCAACCTGCGCCAGCCCGACAACGACACCGTCCACACCCTCGAAGAGGCCTTGGCCGCGGCCAACCGCATCGGCTACCCGGTGGTGGTCCGCCCCTCCTACGTCCTCGGCGGCCGCGACATGCGCATCGTCTACACCGACCAGGGCATCAGGGAATTCATGGCCGCAGTCGGCGCCGCATCACTCGAACACCCGATTCTGATCGACAAGTTCCTCAAGGATGCCATCGAGGTCGACGTCGACGCCCTCTGCGACGGCAAAAGGACCATTATCGGCGGCATCATGGAGCACGTCGAGGAGGCCGGCATCCATTCCGGCGATTCGGCCTGCGTCCTGCCCCCCCATACCCTGTCGCTCGAGCTGATCGACGAGATCAAGGCCGCCACCAGGGCGATGGCCGAGGAACTGGGGGTCATCGGCCTGATGAACGTCCAGTACGCCATTCAGAACGGCGTGCTCTTCATCCTCGAGGTCAACCCCCGGGCGTCGCGGACCGTCCCCTTCGTCAGCAAGGCGACCGGCGTGCCGCTGGCCAAGCTGGCCACCAAGGTCATGATGGGCATGAGCCTCGACGATCTCGGCCTGACCAGGGAGGTCGAGATCAAGCACTGGGCGGTCAAGGAGGCGGTATTCCCCTTCGACCGCTTCCCCAATGTCGACACGCTGCTCGGACCGGAGATGAAATCGACCGGCGAGGTCATGGGCATCGACGACAACCTCGGTCTCGCCATCGCCAAGTCCCATCTCGCCGCCGGCGGCAGGATTCCGGAGTCCGGCAATGTCTTCATCAGTGTCCGCGACAGCGACAAGCAGGCGGTGGTGCCGGTCGCCCGCGCCCTTGACGAAATGGGATACACGGTCGTCGCCACCGGCGGGACGGCCGCGGTTTTCCAGGAAAACGGCATCCGCTGCGTGCATGTCAACAAGATTTCCCAGGGCCGGCCGCACATCCTCGACAAGATCCAGAATGGCGAAATCGCCTGGATCGTCAATACCAGTTTCGGCAAGCGAACGACCGAGGACTCCTACAGCATCAGACGAGCGGCCCTCGATCTCCACATCGCCTATACCACCACCGCCACCGGTGCGGCCGCCGTGGTCAAGGCGATGCAGGAGATGAAAAACAACTCCATCGGCGTGCAGCCTGTACAATATTTCACCAGGTCGATACAATGACGCATATGGGAAAACGGAACCGATCCCCTCGACAGGTGGTGTTTTCGCCTTACTGTTAGGAAACAAAATCGCGACCGCTGCCGGCTCGTCCCGTCCTCGGCTCCATCGACGACCCGGCCGACAAGACAGCAAGATCAAACAGGAGCACCGGAGGTCTCTTTGAATACATTTTATAAAAACCTGAGCATGTGGCTGGTAATTGGCCTGACCATGATCCTGCTCTACAACCTGTTCAACAAACCCCAGGAAAGCATGTCCTCGCTCACCTACAGCGAGTTCATGGCCAGCGTCAGCAGCAAGGCCATCACCCGGGTGCAGATCAACGGCGACGTTATCTCCGGCACCCTGCAGGACGGCAAGCCCTTCAAGACCATCTACCCGGTCAACGACAGCGAGCTGATCCCCCTGCTGCGCAAGGCCGGCGTAGACATCAACGTCAAGGAACAGCAGAAGGATTCGTGGCTGATGACCGTCTTCGTCTCCTGGTTTCCGATGCTGCTGCTGATCGGCGTGTGGATCTTCTTCATGCGGCAGATGCAGGGAGGAGGCAAGGGCGGGGCGCTGTCGTTCGGCAAGAACCGGGCCCGGCTGATGGAGCAGGGGAAGAACAAGGTGACCTTCAGGGATGTCGCCGGCATCGACGAAGCCAAGGAAGAACTTGAGGAAATCATTGATTTTCTCAAGGACCCGCAGAAATTCACCGCCCTCGGCGGCCGCATCCCCAAAGGCGTCCTGCTGGCCGGCTCGCCGGGCACCGGCAAGACCCTCCTGGCCAAGGCCATCGCCGGCGAGGCCGACGTCCCCTTCTTC
>WBUQ01000111.1 GCA_008933635.1 Desulfobulbaceae bacterium
CTGAAGGCCTGCCATCAGGCGATCCGCCGGAGGGTGATCGGCAGGGGTTTCGGGACGGGGGGGCATGGCCTGTTCGCCCAGCCGCCCGAGCAGATCCTCTTCTTCCCGCAGGATATCCATGGTCTGGAGGATGGTGCGGCGGATGGAGGGGTTGAACTGCCGTTCGAGCATGGGCAGGAGATCGAGGCGTATCCGGTTACGGAGAAAGCGGCGGTCGAGATTCGACGAGTCGATGCAGAAGGGAATGCGGCGTTCTGCGAGAAAGTCGGTCAGCTCCTGTTTTCGCAGTCCCAGCAGGGGCCGGACAATCCGGCCCTGGCGGGGCGACATGCCTGTCATGCCGTTTCTGCCGCAGCCGCGGATCAGCCGCAGGAAAAACTCTTCCACCTGGTCGTCTGCCGTATGGGCGACGGCGATGACCTCGGCGCCGTACTCTGCACGGATGTCCTCCAGAGACTGGTAACGCAGAGTTCGGGCTGCATCCTCCAGGGACAGGCCATGGGCGGCGGCGTGTTCGCGCACCGGAACCGCACGGCAGCAGAAAAGGGCCCCGCAGTCCCGGGCGAGTCGTTCAACCGCCCGCTTTTCCGCGCCGGTCTCGTGCGGCCGGAGGCCATGGTCGATATAGGCGGCGATGCAGTCGAGGGCGAGATCCGCCTCTGCGAGGAGCTGCAGCAGGGCCATCGAGTCGGGACCGCCGGAGACGCCGACGACAACACGCTGATGCAGCGTGAAGAGCTTGTTGCCCGTGATGACTTGTGTTAGAGTATTGGGTGACATGCTGTATTTCCGGGGGGAAAATCGTTGTCGGCTGATTCCGGTAGTATCATTCCTCTGTGACTGGTATACCACGCCGTCGTTGTCGTGCAAAGCTGCAGCAGGAGTGGCTGCTGACCAGGGAGCCCCCGTGAAGACGCTCATAATCGAAGACGAATATATCAGCAGGGTCCTGCTGCTTGAAATCCTTTCACCACTGGGTGAATGCCATGTGGCCGTAACGGGACCCGAGGCCGTTGCCCTCATCGAGAGGGCCTTCGACAGCGACGAGCGCTATGACCTGGTCTGCCTCGACATCATGATTCCAGGGCTCGATGGCCAGCAGGTGCTGAAAACGATCCGCCGCATGGAAGCTGACAGGGGGATCGTGGGGCAAGGTGCCACCAAGGTGATCATGACAACCGCCCTCGACGACTCCCGAAACATCCTCGAGGCGTTCACGGTCGGCAAATGCGACGCGTACCTGACCAAACCGATCGACAGCGGCAAGCTGCTGGCGCATCTGCGGAACATGCAGCTGATCGGGCGACCCGGAGTTGGCAATGCCAGCTGAACATGTGGAGGAGCAGCCCATGTCTGCACAGCAGCTCTTCGACCATATCCGACGGTATCTTGGTGAGCAGTTCCAGCTTTCGCCCGATCAGGTGAAGGAAATGCTGCCGAGTTTCATCACCACCCTGGCGACCCACATGGACAATCTCGAGAAGAGCCTCGGGACAGGCGATCCGCTGGTCATCGGCAAGGCCGGCCATACCATCAAGGGCGCACTGCTCAATCTCGGGCTTACCGAGTATGCCGAACTGGCCTTCCGCATCGAGGAAAATGGCAAGTCCGGCGACACCAACACCGATTATCCTGCCCTTGTGGCCAGCCTGAGGCGGATGATCGAACCGCTGTTCCGATAATATCACCCTTCATCTGATCAAAACCTCTCTTCTGCGGACTCCCCGTTCCCCGACGGGTGCCGCGGCAGGCCACCTTACCGCGCAGCTTCCCATTTCTGCAGGCACTCCAGCAGTCTGACGTGGATGTTGTCGAATCCGCCATTTGACAGGATGGCGACCACGTCACCGGTTGTCAGTGATTGCTCGAGGTGGGCGAGCAGGGTGTCGGTGTCCGGGAAGGAGAAGACGTCACGCTGGCCGTTGCGGCGCAGGTCGTCGGCCAGCTGAGCCGAGGAAAACAGCTCTTCCTCCGCGACGCCGGACAGCGGCAGCGGTTCACGCAGCAGGACCGCGTCGGCTGCGGCGAAGGCCCTGGCATAATCCTGCTGGAAAACTGCCCTCCTCGACGAGTTCGTTCGCGGTTCGAATACCGCCACCAGTCTCCTGCCTGCATAGGCCGCTTTCAGCGCAGCCAGGGTCTCGCGCACTGCCGTCGGGTGATGGGCGAAATCGTCGATGACGGTAATCCCTGCCGCAACTCCCCGCACCTCCTGCCGTCGCTTGACCCCGCCGAAATTCGCCAGCCCGTCGGCAATCTGGCGCCGATCGACCCCGATATGGTGCAGAACGGCAGTAACGGCCAGGCTGTTGAGACAGTTGTGGCGGCCGGGCAGGCGCACCGCCATGTCGCCCCAGTATTCGCCGTGACGGGAGACGGAGAAGGCTGTCATCCCCTCCTCAATCCGGATGTCGCCAAGCGACCAGGCAAGATCCGGGGCGAGACCGTAGCCTTGGACGGGACAGTGGGCCTCTCCGGCAATCTCGGCGACATTGGCGTCATCGAGACAGGCGACGAGCAGACCGTCCGGCGGGATCAGGCGGACGAACCTGCGGAAAGTGGCCATGATCGCCCCGAGGTCGGCGAAGATGTCGGCATGGTCGAATTCAATGGAGGTGAGGATGGCGATTTTCGGCTGGTAATGCAGAAACTTCGAACCCTTGTCGAAAAAGGCGGTGTCGTACTCATCACCTTCGGCGACAAAATACGGGCCATTGCCAATACGAAAATTTCCTCCGAACTCCCGGACGATACCTCCGATCATGAAGGTTGGATCGAGATTTGCCCGATGCAGGGATGCGGCCAGCAGCGAGGATGTGGTGGTCTTGCCGTGGGTCCCGGCCACCACCAGCGATGTCCGGCTGCCGATGTAGAAATGGGCCAGGGCCTGGGGCAGGGAGAGATAAGGAATCCGTGCCTCGGCCAGGGCCACCGCCTCCGGGTTGACCCGGGTGATGACGTTGCCGACGATCACCAGGTCGGGGCGGGGGGAAAGATTCTCAGGCGCATAGCCGCTGCAGACCTCAATACCGAGCCCGGCAAGGAAATCGGACATCGGCGGATAGACCTGCCGGTCACTGCCGGTGATCCGGAAGCCGGACTGAAGCAGCATGCCGGCCAGGGCCGCCATCGCCGTGCCGCAGATGCCCATGATATGGATGTGGCGGATTGTCTCCGGGGCCCGGTTCAACAGCGGATCGATCATGCCTTGTCCCTGCCCAGGCTGCCCTTGATAGCCGTATGGATATCCTTGAAGGCGGCCGGGAAGGTTGCCGGGGTGATCCGGCCGACCTCGATGAACTTGACCGCGATCTCCTTGCTCAGCTTGAGCAGGGTTTCTTCAGAGACCGGTACGTCAGCGGACTCTTTCCTGTTGTTGTCGTCGTGTGCCATGGCCGGATTCCGGGAGTGTTGTTCAAAAAACAGCGTCTCTGCCGGAGGGAAGAAGGCCAGTTCGTCACAGGCGGCAGAGACGCTCGTCGTCGGGGATAACCGGGTCGGCCATCCCTGTGACCCATTTATTACGGCAAACTGATCATTTTTGCCAGAACTTGTTCTCTTTCCGCAGAATGCCAGGTTGGAAAGGAAGAGAGAACTGCGGCGGATTCCTCGAGGGGTTTGACCAATGTCAAGGAAACCGCCGCCGATGATGCCTGTAGTTGAGGCAGGGCAGTCAGGGCAGGTCTGCGGTATTGCTCGGGCGGCAACCGGCTGCAGGGAACAATCACAACAGGAGTGTCATCATGAAGGTCATCCAACTGAACAGGATGAGTGAATTCAACTAAGGGGGATGAGGCGGTTCTTCCTCGTCGAGGATTCCCCCTTCTTCGAGATCATCAACTTCAACCTCGCGGCCGGGGCAACTTTTCCGGTTCACATCCACGACCTCGATGGCCAGCGGTCGATCCTGGTCATCGAGGGGGAAGGATTCTTTCTTGGAGCCGATGGCGCCGAGATGACCGCCGGTACCGGCGACATGCTGATCTCGGAGATCAGGGAGCCGCACGGGGTCAGGGCGGTAAGCGACATGCGGATCGTTGTCACCATCGCCCCGCCGATCTGAGCCCGACCGGCGCTGTCAGTGAGCCTTATCGCAGGAAGGAGCAGCAGTAGTCGGTAAGGGCCGTAACCCTGACGGCGAAGGAGGAGTTGGCGGGAACCTCGAAGCTCTCGCCGGCCTTCACCTCGCGCCATGGTTCAGCGCTGCCGATCCGTACGGTCAGCGCTCCGCTCAGAATTTCCATCAGTTCAGCCGATTCAGTGCTGAAGGTGTACTCCCCGGGCTGCATGATCCCGAGGGTTTTGGTCGTCCCGTCGGCAAAGGTGATCGTGCGGCTGGTGACCTTGCCGTCAAAATAGATATTCGCTGCCTTTCTTACGGTGACGTGTTCGAATACGGGCATGTCATTTCCTCATCAATGGGTGCTGGTGCATCGGATTCCGGCCATCTTTCGGCTCGGTTAGTCATTTGTAACGATAGTACCCGGTTCAAACGACTTCGCAAGCGATAACAGTTAGTTTTCCGGAGAAACCCTTTCACCTGCCAACCTCCCCAGGAGGTAGCGGGTCAGGGAAAAAAGCAGGATCAGCGGACCTGCGCAGAGGAGATACCAGCCCCAGGAGATTCCCGGGATCAGGTAGAAACCCGTCGAATCGCGAGGATCGATCCAGCAGGGATACGATCTGCCGATCTCAAAGCGGGCCAGCTGCCTGAGAGCCGATTTATCCCCAGGGGAACGCATCGAGGTGATTTCCGGCGGCCCGGCCGCCACATATTCAACGTCGTCCAGCCTGTAGCGGACGGCCACCATGGATTCGCCGATCTGCGAGTCACGGCTCTGGGTCTGTCCTGGTCTGGACTTCATTGCGTGGGTGGTGATTGCCTTATCGAGCACCGTGCATTCGCTTTGCCGGTAGCCATATAACCGCCGGTAGTCTTCCATGATAAAATAGACCACCAGGTGGGCGATACCGATCAGAACGACCAAGACAAATGTCAGCAGATACAGGAGATATCCTTCTCCTTTGCCGGTTGCAGCCGGCACCGTCGCAGCGCCTGGTCCGCCTTGCCGGCGCCGGTTGATAAGCCGGGGAATAAGAAATATCAGCAGCGTCCCGCCGACAAAGTAGGCAAGAATGACTACCTCGGCATTGCTGACGGTTTGTCCTTCCAGCTTATTCGCAAACTGTGTCTGGGGGCGCGAGTGGATCTCCGCCTCGGTCTGCAGCCAGTGGACTCCTCCCTGCCAGTTGGGACCGTCATGGCGGCCCCGCCAGTAGATGGCGACGGAGCTCAGCAGGGTGCGGTTGTCTGCACTCGCCGGCAAGGTGATCAGGGTAATGGACAAGGCGAGGTCCCTGTCCCGTCCGACGGTGCCTTTCCACTGTATTTCCCGATTATCGTCAGGTCGCGACATCGCCGGCGAGGCCGAGATGAGCAGAGCCGGCTGTGGGATGGGGAAGACGACGGTGACCGGCATCGGCTCCTCGTCGCCGTTATATCGGATGGTGAGCGTCAAGGTGATGGTTTCCCCCTCACGCAGGTAGCCGGTCGAACCGGTCAGCGTCGATTTCCCGAAGAATGACTCTGCGACGGCATCCTGCGCAGCGGCATCGGCCGCTGTCACTTCTGTGCTGCTGGACGGACAGGGCGTATGGACAAGGGCGATGATCAGGGAAAGGAAGGGAAAGATCGGCAGGATCCGGAACGCAGCATAGCGATTCATGGAATCACCTCTGGGGGAATCGACTGCATGGGGCGGAAAGAACGATCGGCGGCATTGGCGGCGAATCTTGCAGGGCGGGGGACACCGATCGATGAGGACTGCCACTTCCGTATTTTCAGCTTAGCACGCCGGAGAAGAGAACTTCAACTGGCTTGCAGTTTTCGGCATTGCCTGATAAACAGTTGCTTGTGTCTCGGTATCGTTGAGAAATATTATGATCCTGTTAGCTTGAAGAACCCTAGGCAACAAATCGCCGCTGGCCGAAACGCAGCTGCAGCACCTGTGGCGGAGAAAAAAACACTGAACGCAGAAGGAGAGGGAGATGAATTTCCAGAAATTGCAGACGCGGGTTTTGGCCATCCTGAAAAGCCCGAAAACGGAATGGCCGGTGATTGCCGGCGAACAGACGACGGTCAGGGAACTCTATTTTGGGTATATCCTTGTCCTGGCCGCCATCAGCGCGGTTGCCGGTTTCCTGAAGATGAGCCTGATCGGGATCGATATGCCGATGCTGGGCACCTACAGGGTGGGCATTGGCGCCGGCATCGGCAACATGCTGTTCAGCTATGCCCTGACCCTGGCAGCCGTCTATCTGGTCGGCATGGTCGTCAATATGCTGGCACCGTCCTTCGGCGGGGTGAAGGATGATATCGGTGCGCTGAAGGTAGTCGCCTATTCCTATACGGCCTCCTGGGTCGCCGGGGTATTTCAGATCGTTCCCGGAATCGGCATGCTGCTGGCCCTGGCCGGTTCGATCTACAGCATCTACCTGCTCTATCTCGGCCTTCCTGTACTGATGCGGTGCCCGCGGGAGAAGGCGATCGGCTACACGGCGGTGGCCATCGTGCTGTCGATGATTCTCTCCTTTGCCATCTCCTTCATCACCAGCGGCATAACCGGCGGAATGGGCATGACGCCCGGCAGCCAGATAGAAAACAGCGGTTCCTTCGACAAGGACAGCCCCGGCGGCAAGATTGAGGACTGGGCCAAAAAGATGGAGTCGGCAGGCAAGGAAATGGAGGCGGCCCAGCAGTCGGGGGACGCACAGCAGCAGCAGGAGGCGATGAGCAAGATGATGACCACCGCCCTCGGCAGCGACAGCACCGTCGAGACTCTTGCCCCCGAGCGGATCAAATCCTTTCTGCCGGATACCCTGTCCGGCTACACCCGGGCGGCGATATCGGCCGAGCGTACCGCGGCGATGGGTTTCCAGATCTCCACTGCCTCGGCGTCGTACGAAAACGGCAGCGGCAACATGCTCGATGTCGAAATCACCGACATGGGCGTGGCCAAGGGTGTGATGGCCCTGGCCGGTTGGTTCGGGGTCGAGCAGGAAAAAACCACGGAAACGGGCTATGAAAAGACCTACAAGCAGGGCAACGATTTCATTCACGAACAGTGGGACAGCCTGAACGGGTCCGGCGAGTATACCAAGATCGTCGGCCAGCGGTTCATGGTCAAGATCTCCGGTTCGGCGGTGGATATCGAGGTGTTCCGCGATGCGCTGAAGGGGATCGATATGGCCGGGCTTGAGGCGCTGAAGGATGAAGGGGTGAAGAAGGGGGAATGAACAGGGCAGGGGGCGGGCTGGCCGTATTCCGGCCGGCCTGCTGCTACTGGATGGTGGTTCCCGGAGGGATCAGGGAGAAGATGTCGACTTCGTGAGCATCTTCCCGAACCTGTGCGTTGAGGTTCTCGCGATAGAGAAGGATTTCCCGGTACAGCGCCTCGCAGGCGGCGATCGACTTGTCCAGCGACCGCTGGAAATCGCCGATATAGGAGGTTTCGAGGATGCCGGGGCCGACGAACTCCATCAGGGAGAACAACTGCTCCTTATTTTCCATCAATTCCTGGTGCATCGCCGTCAATCTTTCGCAGCGATGGTATATCATATCGGGACTGAGCGAACGGATTTCCTGCAACAGCGCGACAGCCGCCTGATGAAACATGTTGTATTTGGCGATGGTAGTATTGAAGCGGATCTCCACGTTCAGCATCGATTTTTCCTCAGTGTCTCCCGATTGTCATCTACCAGGTTTCCATCATCAGCTACAGGGCCCTGTTGACGATCCGTCCCTGGTTGTGCTGTGCCGGACGGTATCCGTTCAGCGCCGATTTGCCGCTCCGCAGCGTGCCGATTTCGTGAGCAAGGAGTGATTTTACCCCCATTGCCTTGATCATGACGCCCCTGTTCAGCAGGAGAACCTCGTTGATCAGCGCTGCCCGTTCAGACACCAGCTTTTTCGCTGAGCTTTTCGCCGACGCTTCCCCCGTCAGGTGGGAGATGATGAGCTGGTCGGTGACTGAGGCCTCTGTCTGCATCTCTGTCAGCAGGGTGTTCATCTGCTGCAACGCCTCCTGGGAGGCTGTGCCGAGATCTTCCTCGATACTGCGCAGGAGTGCAGTCATGCGGGAATAGAGCTCTATGGAACTTTTCAGCGCAGCCTCGAGTGTAACGCTATTCATCGCTGGTTCACCGGGAGACGGAGAAGGGAACGTATTCTGCCGGACGGGTCTGGGCAGATTCCTTGATTGCGGCGGTCTGGCTGCCGAGGGGCGGCTGGTTCCTGTTCAGTTCCACGGCTTCGCCCCAGGTGGCGCGCAGATCGACCAGCAGCCTTTCCACCACCTGCAGTTTTGCGATATCCTTGTGCAGGTTGGCCAGGGTCAGCTCCCGGATCATGAAGTGGTACAGGGCGTCGAGGTTCTCGGCGATCTCGCCGCCGATCTCGCGATCCAGCGAATTGGAAAACTCGGTGATAATGGCCATGGACTTCTGGATGCCATGGTGGAATATCGTGAGATTCTCCTCTTCCAGTCCGTACATCGCCTGGCGGGTGAAGCGGATCGCCCCGTCATAGAGCATCAGGAGAATCTGTTCCGGCGAGGCGGAGAGGATCTGGTTCTGTTGGTACTGGCTGTATGCGTTCATTTTTCCTTATTCAACATGTTGGTGAACTGGGTGATGTAGCTGCTCTGGCTGTTCAGGTTGCTGACCAGGAGTTCCATGGCGTTGAAGCGCGCCAAGAGCATGGCTTCTCGTTTTTCGAGCATGAACGTCTTCTGTTCGATCTGGGCGTCAAGACGGTCGATGCGACTTTCATAGCGGTCCTTCTGGTCTGCGTACATGCCGGTCGTTGCTGAAGTGATGTCGAGCAATCGAGTATTGAATTTCTCCATTACTCCTTTGACCATTCCATCGCCGGCGAGGAGTTTGGTGATGTCGTCGAAATTGTCAGCCAGGGCCGTGTCCAGTTTGCTGCTGTTGAGATTGAGCGTGCCATCCTTGTTGGTACTGATGCCGATCTGGCTGAGTATCTGCAGAGAGCCGTTGGTGCCGACTGCTTCCGTCAGGATGTTCTGCAGGCTCCGTTTGATGGAGTTGACCGTTGCATCACCACGCAGGTAGAAACTCAACGATTCCTCTTCGGTATCACTCGTATCGGATTCTGCATCAGCCCCGAGATCTTCCTGATACCCCTCGCCGATCCATTCCATGATCTTGTTGTAACTGCTGACGAAGGTGGAGATTTTTTCCTTCAGTGCATCGGTGTCGGCGGTGATATCCATCCTGGTCGGGGTATAGACCGGGGGAGGGCCCGGTTCGGCTATCGGGCTGGTGTTGCTGAGGTTGAGGGTGACGCCGGCGATGACGCCGGTGATGGTGTTCGAATTGCCGACCACATCGATTCCGTCCACCTGGATCTTCGCCTGCTGGGCAGTCTGCGTATTGGTGGTGTTGAAGGCGATCGGGTTGCCGGAGCCATCGACCAGATTGTCGGTCACGTTAAAATTCGTCGATGCGTCTTTTCCCGTCAGAACCAACCGAAAGGCGGTAACGCCGCCGGTGCCGTCGTTGATAATGGTCGCACTGACGCCGGTAGTGGCGAATTCGGCGTTGATGGCGGACATAATACCGGAAAGGGAATTGTTGGTCGAGTCGATGGCGATCTGGGTGCCGTTGACGGAGATGCTGCCTGAGCCGAACAGGCTGTCGGTGCTCGAGCTGTACCCGTCGGTGACGGTTTTCTGCACCTGGGCCAGCTGGGTTACCACGACATTGTAGCTGCCGGTCTGGGCGCTGTTGGAGGTAGCGGTCAGGGCATCGGTCGAGTTGAGGGCGGCCTTGGTCGTCCGGACCTCGCTGGTGAGGTTCATCGCCGCAACGGCCTCGCGCAATTCATTGAGCAGGAGGTTGAGCTGGCCATAGGCCTTGAGACGGTTTGTCTCGTAGGTTTTCTCCTTTTCGAGACGGTCGACAGGCCGGCGTTCCAGGGCCATCAGTTTTTCGACGATATCGTCGGTGGCGATGCCTGATGCCAGGCCACTGAAGGTTATTTCTGCCATAGCTCACTCCTTGCTTCCTGACTGGAAGTCATACTGTGCAACAGCACTACGTAAAAAGTTTTTCAGCTGGTCGTATCGATCAGATTTCCCTGGAATTCTGACAGGGCTTTCCGTAAGCCGAGGATCTCTTCGGCTGGGACCTGGCGGATCACTTCCTGGGTCTCGTTGTCGACGATCTTGACCACCATCTGCCTGGTGGCATCGTCGTTTTCAAAACGGACGCTGTACAGCCCTTCCTCGGTCAGGGCCTTGATCTGGCTGAGAAGCTCTTCGGGTTGAATTTCTCTGGTCTTCTCGTTTTCCTGGGCCTTGTCAGGCTGTTCTTCGGCTTTTTTCCGGCTGCCGTCGACCTGCTCGGACGCGCGGAGCATCTTCTGCATGGCCGTGCCGGTTACATTCAAGGCTTCGCTCAACATCGCCTGCACCTCCTGGTGTGTTCAGTGACGAAACAGAATTGAGGGGCCTGGAGGGCCGGTACTGCGCCCTCCAGGGTTAAAGAATGTCTTACTGGAGCAGGGACAGGGCCAGCTGCGGGGCCTGGTTGGCCTGGGCGAGAATGGCGACACCGGCCTGCTGCAGGATGTTCTGCTTCGTCATGTTCGAGGTCTCCTGGGCGATGTCCGCATCGAGGATCCGGCTGCGGGCTGCTGAGAGATTCTCGCTGACGTTGTTGAGGTTGGCGATGGTGGATTCGAAACGGTTCTGAACTGCACCGAGACCACCACGGATTTCATCGATTGTTGCCAGGGCCGAATCGACACGCTTGATGGCTTCGGATGCACCATCTCGCGTAGAAATGTCGATGCTGTCAACACCCAAGGTATCCTTGGCGACGCCGGCGGCGGTGAAGCCGATGGTTGCCTGGGTACCGCCAATGGCGATCGTATCGGTGGCGCTCAATTCGATCGTGCCGCGGAGCGCACCATCGAATGCCCCGCCGGTGACGGTCAGGCCGTCGGTACCTGCTGTGAAGCCTGTACCGCTCTCTGTTACGGTGATGTTCCGGCCGTCGGCTGCAGAGAGGGTCATCGTACCGCCATTCAGGGAGGCGATGACGCCGGTATCGGCGCTGTTGAGGTTGATTGCATCGCGGAGCTGAGTGTTATTCAGTGCCGTCGCAACATCTGCACCAGTGAATATTGAAACGCCGTTGATGGTCAGGTTGTAGGTGTCACCGGCCGTGCCGCCGATAGCGCCGACGGCCTGTGAGCCGGAAGTAGAGGCGACTGCCGAAAAGCCTGGCAGGGCCGCGTCATTCAGTGCTGCTGCCTTGGCATAGGCGGAGGTGGCATCCTGACCATTTTCGGTGCCTACAAAGTTGGCGCTGGAAGAAATGGTGGTGGCCGTTCCGCTGCCGAGGGTAATAGTAATATCCGTAGCTGCCGCACCGGAGACCTCGGTGCCGGTATCTACTGCGATGGAACCGATGCTGGAGGCGCTGGCGCTGGCAATGCCGAAAGTAATTGTTTGGCCGGCATTGGCGCCAACCTGGAAGGTGGCGGTCGAGAAAGAACCGTCAAGCAATCGCTGACCGTTGAATTCTGTAGTCTGGGCGATCCGATCGAGTTCCTGCTGCAGCTGGGTGACCTCGTCCTGAAGGGACTGGCGGTCACTGGCGGTGTTGGTGTCGTTGGCCGACTGTACTGCCAGCTCACGCATGCGCTGCAGGATGTTGGTGCTCTCCTGCAATGCACCTTCAGCCGTCTGGGCCAGGGAGATACCGTCGTTGGAGTTCCGGGCTGCCTGGTTCAGGCCGCGGATCTGGGCGGTCATCCGGTCGGAAATGGCAAGACCGGCAGCGTCGTCCTTGGCGCTGTTGATGCGCAGACCGGAAGAGAGCCGTTGCATGGATTTAGCCAGCTGGGACTGCGAGGTACCGAGGTTCCGCTGGGCATTGAGGGACATTACGTTGGTATTGATGGTAATAGCCATGATGAATCCTCCATGAGGGTGTTAATTCGGGCATCCTTGCCCATTGTGACGTGGAAAAACGTGAAGAGTGGGTAGTACTGCGTTTCTCGTTTTTTGTCGGAGCACCTCCTTTTCAGTTTGATCGCGAAACGTTGCGCCGGTCCGGATCCTCCTGATCCGAGCCGGCCTTGACCTGGACTTGCTCTTGCCAATCTTCTCGGTCGGGAGTTCGGATGAGTTTAGAAAAAAATCTTTGCACCATGAAATTTTTTTAAGGTAGTCAATTGCGACTCATTGGTGAAATATGTGGATTCAATTAACTGTATGTTATTTAATGAAAATAATTTTGTCGAGCCATTGGCGAAGCTGCCAGGACCTGCGATCATCGATTGTTTGAGGTCATCAGAGAACCGGCAAAATCTGGATGCCCGCCTGCGCGGGCATGACTGCGGGGGCGGGAGGGATCGCGGTGGTTTCTTCTTTGGCTGCCCGCTTGCGCGGGCATGACGCCTTCGTTCGAAACCGGGGTACGGAGTCGCCAGATCAGCGGTTCACGGCGCCGGCAGCGGCGTCTTCGGTTGGTAACTGGTGTTCTCCAGGATGATCTGGATGGCCCGGTTGCTCTTCGGTGCATAGAGGATCGGCGCCGAGAGATTGACCGTGATCTTCTGGTCGGGAGGGACGGTGACGACCGAGAGGACGAAGCATTCGTCGCCCTCCTCGATCCGCAGGAGAGTGCGTTCGGAGGTCTCGGGAATCACGGCGTAGTCGAGGAAGAAATTGGTCGGGTCGGTGAGGATGAAGGCGATATCGGGATCATCGACGCTCTGGATCCAGAACAGCGGCCCCTCCTTCCTGTTCGGCATGACGATGAAGTGGTGCAGATTGGGAAAACCGATCAGGCCGGCCGGGAATTGCAGGAGATTGTTCTCGTCGTATTCCACTTCGCCGAATCGCGTCAGTATCTTCTTCATTGCTTTTTCCCGATGATGAGGTTCTGGCTCAGGGTATCGAGGTCCACCATGTCCCACCGGGACGCTTCCCGGTTTTCCTCGGTAATCCGCTCATAGACTTCCTGCCGGTAGATCTTCTTGTCGCCCGGGGCCTCGATGCCGATGCGAACCCCGCCACCCTTGATTTCGACGATCCTGATGAGGATATCGTCACCGATGAGGATGCCATCCCCGACCTTCCTGGTCAATACCAGCATGATGCGCTCCTGGTGAAGTGTGTCTCTTCAGACAAAAGGCGGCGGAACCGGGTCATGATCACGGAATGGCCGTGAAATCGCCAGGGTTCCTGCCATGATGCCTGATAATAGGGAGAAGGTGGCAAGATGTCAATTGCTGAACGAGCGGCGGTTGATCAGAGATAATCGAGGATGGTGATGTCGGAGACCTTGGCGGTGATGCTGAGTGCGGCCTGGAGGGCGGTCTCCTGCTTGACGATCTCGTTGAAGTTCTCGATGATGTCCGTGTCCTGGTAGCGCGAGAGGATGGTCTTGAGGTCGGTCTGGATATCCTCCTGGTGGGTTATCGCCGCTTCCACCCGGGCGGCCCGGTTGCCGAGCTGGCTGCGCAGGCGACGCTCCTGGTCGGCGGAGACCTCGAGGTTGTCGATCTGGGCATTGATGCTGCCGCCGGCCCCGAG
>WBUQ01000112.1 GCA_008933635.1 Desulfobulbaceae bacterium
GTACTTGTACTGGCAATCGCTGAGATCGCGCTCCTCCATTGCCTGGAGGATCTTCTGCTCGGCTAGAAAGGCTATGATGTCCATGGGTGCTTCCGTAATGATGGGTTTTGGGCTGGGATTGATTCCCATTCTACCACAATGACGCCCTGCAGGGAAACCGGTTCTGCCTGTTCCCGCCACCGGCATGACTGTCGTCGCCGGACCCGGGCCATGGGCGCCGGGATGCGCAACATTTACGGAACGCTTGAAGGAGCACGGCATGTCTGAAATCATCGGCCCTGCAACGAGCGCGGACAGGCAACTGCCTTTCGGTCCGGCGCTGTTCTCGGTCTTTCTCAATATCCTCTTCGGCATCAACGCCGTCGCGATCAAGTTCAGCCTGCAGGGGATGGGGCCTTTTACCAACGCCGGCCTGCGCTTTGCGATCGCCGCTGTCGCCATTACCCTGTGGGCGGTCGCGGCCGGCCAGCCCCTGCGGGTGGACCGGCTGCAGATGCGGCGGCTCGGCGTGCTGTCGGTGATGTTCATCTCCCAGATCGGCCTGTTCTACCTGGGCCTGATGCGGACGACCGCTTCCCACGGCGTGCTGATCAGCAACCTGCTGCCCTTTGTCGTCCTGCTCCTCGCCCACTGGTTCATCCCCGGCGACCGGATCACCCCGCGGAAGCTGGCCGGAATCGTTTTCGGCTTCTCCGGCGTGCTGTTCGTGGTCTTCGACCGGCACGGCCTCGCCGCCGACCTGCAGACCGGCGACATGATCATCCTCTGTGCCGTGTTGATCTGGGGATCGAGTGCGGTCTATGCCAAGAAGATCAGCTCTACAGTCAACCCGGTGGTGCTGTCGCTCTATCCGATGCTGCCTGCCGTGCCGGTGTATCTGCTTGCGGCCCTGATCTGGGATGACAGGATGATCGTGAGCCTGGATACGGAAGTGGTGCTGGCCCTGCTGTACCAGGCCCTGGTCACCGCCTCCTTCGGCTTCGTCGCCTGGAATACGCTGATCCGCAGGTATGGCGCGACCGCCCTCCATTCCTTCGTCTTCGTGATGCCGATCGCCGGAGTCTTCTTCGGCGTCGTCCTGCTCGGCGAACCGCTCACCCCCCACATCCTCGCAGCCATCGGCCTGATCGTCGCCGGCATCATCGTCGTCAACGGCGGCCGGCGAGGCCAAAAGTAGAATGCCGCGCTCTTGTAATTTCGCTGCGGTGATCTATTTTCTTCTCCACCCTGCTCACCCTGAACAGGTTTGATCCCATACCACTGCCACTGGAGAGATTGTGTCCATGAATATCCGCAGAACACTTCACCGATCCGTTGCCGCCCTGACTCTGCTGCTGACGGCCCTGCTGCTGCCGGTAGCCCCGGTGGCGGCCAGAACAGCCGAATTGCCCTGCATCACAACCGACTGGCCGTCGTCGCGCAGCGACCTGCAGCCGGACCCGGGCCTGGTAAGGGGAACCCTGCCGAACGGCTTCCGCTACGTGCTGAAAGAGAACCGCGAGCCGAAGAACCGGGTCGCAGCCTATCTCAACGTGCAGGCCGGCTCCCTGCATGAAACCGATGAACAGCGTGGCTACGCCCATTTTCTCGAACATATGCTGTTCAACGGGACGGCCAATTTCAAGCCCGGCGAACTGGTCGAGTACTTCCAGTCGATCGGCATGAGCTTCGGCGGCGACATCAACGCCCGCACCTCCTTCGATGAAACCGTCTACCATCTCATCCTGCCCGATGCCGGCACGACCCAGGTCGAAAAGGGCTTCACCGTGCTGGCCGACTACGCCCGCGGGGCCCTGCTGCTGGAATCGGAGATCGAGCGGGAGCGGGGGGTGATCCTGTCGGAGAAGCGTTCCCGGGATTCCGCCGAGTACCGGACATATGTCGCCGGCAGCGAATTCGCCATGCGCGGCACGCTGATGCCCCGGCGGATGCCGATCGGTACCGACGAGACGCTGCAGAAGGCGGACCGGAAACAGCTCAAGCGGTACTACGATCAATGGTACCGGCCGGAGAACATGACGCTGGTGGTGGTCGGCGATTTCAAGCCGGCTGAGGTCGAGGGCCTGGTCAAGAAAGCCTTCGGCGGCCTGACCGCCGGCGAAGAGGAACCCCGCTGCCCGGAATTCGGCCGTCTCGACCATAAGGGGACAGAGGCCTTCTACCATTACGAGGAGGAACTGGGCAAGACCGAGGTCTCGATCGAATCGCTGTGGAATACCGAGCCCCGGGATGACTCCCGGGCCCTGCAGCAGGAAGACCTGCTCAGGTACACCGCGGCCCTGATCCTGCAGCATCGGCTGCAGCGGCTGCAGGAAAAATCCGACACGCCTTTCTCCAACGCCTTCTTCACGACGGGGGAGATGTTCGGCCGGATCGGCTACGCCTCGATCTCCGGCCAGGCGCGGACCGGCAAGTGGCAGGAGGCCCTGCGCCTGCTCGAGCACACCCTGCGCCAGGCCCTGACCTATGGCTTTACCGCGGCGGAACTGGACCGGGTGAAGAAGCAGATCGGCACCAAGTTCGACGAGGAGGTGCTGACCGCGGCCACGAGAGACTCGAAGGACATCGCCAATGACATCATCCGCCATTTCAACGAAAACCGGGTCTACATGTCGCCCGAGCAGGAGCGGGATCTCTACCGGCCGATGCTGGATGCGATGACGCTGGCCGAGGTCAATGCCTCGCTGCAGCAGACCTGGGGCAATGACAGTCGCCTGATTGCCCTGACCGGCAATACCAGGCTCGATCAGGCAACGGCCGATGATGAAATCCGCAGGGTCTACGAACAGGCGGCCCTCGAGGAGATCGATGCGGCCGAAGGCACTGCAGCGGTGACGTTCCCGTATCTCGGAACGCCGCAGGCGGGGAAGACGGAGGCGGTGATACCGTTCAGGGAAATCGATGCGGAACGACTGGTTTTCGCCAACGGGGTGATGGTCAACCTGAAGAAGACCGACTTCAACAGGAACGAGGTGATGGCCGAGATCCACATCGGCAGCGGCAAGCTCAGCGAACCCCGGCCGGGGCTTGCCTTACTGGCCTCCGGGGTCGTCAACGGCTCGGGCAGCGGGACCTTGTCGCGCACCGAGTTCGACGAGGTACTGGCCGGCAGCACCGTCGGTGCGATGTTCAAGGTCGGCGAGTCGAGCTTCGTCTGGGCCGGCAAGGCAATCACCGCCGAAACCGAGCGCCTGTTCCAGGTTCTCCATACCCTGGTCGTCGATCCCGGCCTGCGGCCGGATATCTTCGACCGGGTCAAGCGGGATCTGCACCAGGCCTACCAGGGTATGGAGCGTGATGCCGCCGGGATCATGCAGTTCAAGGTCCAGCCCTTCCTCGCCGGTGGTGACCCCCGGTTCGGCATGCCGCCGTGGTCCGAAGTCGAGAAGATTGGACTCGAGGACATCCGCCGCTGGCTGCTGCCGGAGCTGAAGGAGGGCCAGCTCGAGGTCACGGTGGTCGGCGACTTCGCCCGCGACGAGGTGGTCCGGCTGGCATCATTGTACTTCGGCGGCTTGGAGAAACGGCAAGGAAAGAGGGCTGCGGTCGAGCCGGTGGTGTTCCCGGCCGGAAAGACGCTGAAGGCCGAGGTCCAGTCGTCGATCGACAAATCGATCATCCTGATCGCCTGGCCGACCGACGATTTCTGGGATATCGGCCGGACCCGCCGGCTGCACATGCTAGCTTCGGTCCTCGACGACCGGCTGCGCAAGGTGATCCGGGAGAAACTCGGGGCGACCTATTCCCCGGACGTGTTCAGCTCGAGCAGCCGGGTATATCCGCACTACGGCATGCTGACGGTGCAGATGGATGTTGAGCCGGGGCAGGAGCAGAAGGTGGTCGACGAGGTGAAGCGGATTGCCGACGACCTGCGGCAGGGCGGCGTGAGCGGAGAGGAACTCGAGCGGGCGAAGGCCCCGATGATGACCACGCTGAAGGATGCGGTAAGGACCAACGCCTACTGGCTGTCCTCGGTGCTGACCCAGTCGAGCATCTATCCCCAGCAGCTGTCCTGGCCGACGACGATCCTCTCCGATTTCGGGGCTGTGACGACTGGGGAACTGGATGCGCTGGCCGACCGCTATCTGGTCAACGATCGGGCGGCTACGGCCTGGGTGACGCCGGAGGGCAAGGCCGGCGGCGGCAAATAGCTGCCGGCCCTGGCTATCCGCGGGCTGCGGCTGATCTGCCGGGATCGTCTCCGGCCGGTCAGCCGATGATCCACAGGGCCATGTCCTGGGTCTGCATGATGGTCCGGCTCGAGACGCTGCCCAGGATCCCCCTGACCATCCCTTCCCTGCGGCGACCCATGACGATCGTGCCGCACTCGTGCTTCCTGGCGTAGCTGATGATGCTGCTGCTCTCTTCGATGACCGGCGGTTCCGGCAGGGTGCGGATCATCTCCTTGTCGATGCCGTTGTCGATGAGCAGCTGGATCGGGCCGTTGAACAGGCAGTTCTTCCCCTCCAGGTGCGTGTCGCACCACTCCTTGCCCCATTTGCCGTAGTAGTCCTCCGGCACGCACTGGATCTTCGAGGACAGCACTCCCCTGGCGTGAAAGAAATAGAAGGCGATGTCGCTGCGGCCGGCGAAGATATGGGCGAGATGGTCGACTGCCATCAGGGAATTGGGGGACCCGTCGACGGGGACGAAGAAGCGTTTCGATTCCACCTTGCCGTCGATGATCCACAGCGGCACATTCCGGCATTTTTTGAACAGTTCGGCGGAGACCGAGCCGAGGAGCATCTCGCCGACCAGGCCGAGGCCCCGCCGGGCGATGACGATGCTGTCGAGCAGGTGCTTCTCCGCATAGGCCTTCAGCGCGGCGGCGACACCGCTTGCGCTGGAGATTGTGGAAGAGGTGATCCGTTCGGGGGAGATGCCGAGGGTGATCAACCGGTCCTCGGCCTTTTTCAGGTGGCGCAGACCGGTGGCCTGGTGCTTGTCGAAGAGATGGCTGGTGGGCATCAGGCTGTTCGCCGGGTCTTCCGCCTCGGGCACGATTGCGCTGCCGAGGCTGGTGCAGTGTAGGACATGGAACCTGACCTCGTCGTGTCCGGAGAACAGGGCCGCGACGTACTCGAGTGCCTGGTTGCTGCTGGAGGAGCCGTCCACCGCAACTATGATCTTTTTTTCCATAAAATGTATCCCCTTGAGTTGATATGCCTCTGTAACTATACTGTATAATTGCTGATTCGGTGAAGTCAACGGAAATTCTCCGCCCTCTCCGGCGCCAGCGACGCGGAAGTGCCGGAGAATTCTGTTGAAGTTCCGATTTCATTTGCTTTAGTATCGTATGAGAGACTGAAAAACCGACAGCAAGTGCCACTGGCCCATCAGAGAACGGATATGGCTGATCTGCAACTGGAAGAGTTTCAAGAGCGCCGCAAGGGGACCCGCACCGCATTCATCACCAGAGTCACCCTCTCCTTCGGCAACGGGCAGGAGGATGTCGAAGGAGATCTCCACGACATCAGCATCTTCGGCCTGTTTGTCGAGACGGACAGGATGGTCACCCCGGGTTCTCCCTGTATGGTCAGGATCGCCATCGCGGCCAGGAACAGCCGTCTGGTCCTCAAGGACATCGGCGGCAATGTCGTCCGCTGCGACCGCCGGGGTCTGGGCGTCCAGTTCGACAACCGGTTCGAATGGTACGTACTTTTCAAGATCTACACCCACTTCAGTAGAAACGGCGACGATCTCGACGCCGCCTCACTGGCCGATCACTTCAGCATCGGCGACTTCAACCAGCATTAGGGAAATACGGCACAGTGCCGGTTGCCGGCGGCCGTGGCGGGGGATCGCTTTTCCCGGCCGGCAGCCCGCATCTCCTCAACGGGGGAAATCGCCGAGCCCACAACCCAGGAGAGCGCTATGCTGGCTCGCGACGTCATGGACACCCGCTTTCACCTCCTCCGGCCCGGGGATACGCTGACCGATGCGGTCGCCTCGTTCCATGCCGCCGGCCGGGAAGAGGGCAGGCAGATTTTCGGCATGATGGTGGTCGATGAAGACGACCACCTGGTGGGCATGCTGTCGATGTACGACATCCTCCTCTTTATCCAGCCCAAGCATATGAGAATATGGGGGGAAATGGAGGATCTCGACCTGGACCGGCTTTTCCCCGACCTGCTGGGGAGGGCCAGGAATATCCGGGTCGGCGACATCATGACCACCGAGGTCGTCACCACCAGCCCGGATAGCCATATCCTGGCCGTCGCCGATGTCATGGTGAAAAAGCATATCCGCCGCCTGCCGGTGACGGAGGACGGCCGGATCATCGGCATTGTCTACATTTCATCGATTTTCAACCGGTTGCTCACCGGGTTTCTGGCGCCTGAAGGGTAGCGGGCATGGTCCTGATCAGAAAGCGGAGCGTGCTGGCCGGCCTGAAGGTGCACGAGGTCATGCGCAGGCAGGTGATCCAGCTGCCTCCCCTGGCGACCCTGGCCATGTGCATCAACCGGCTGGTGAAAAACAAGATCAGCGCCGTCCTCGTGGTCGACGACGATGCTCCAGTCGGCGTAGTTTCGAAGACCGACCTGATCGGCGCCTTTTACGCCGGCCTGCCGATTGAGACCCAGGTGCGGGATATCATGGCCGGGCAGCCGCTCTGCTGCCTGCCGGACGACAGCCTGGAATCGGCCATCGACCGCATGCACGGCATGGGCGTGCACCGGCTGTACGTGGTGGGGCCGGATTCCAGCCGGGTTATCGGCATGGTGGCCTATCCGGATATTGTCGGGCTTCTCTACCGGTATTGCCGGGCCTGCGGCAACAGTTCCGCCAGGGGGCGGAATGCCGGTTCGGCTGAGGTCGATATCCTGGGGTTGCGGGTGAGCGAGGTGATGACGCCGGGCGCCCATTCCTGTCCGCTGCAGACCAGCCTCGCCGGCGTGGTCGAACAGCTGACGGCATTGCGATCCGGCGCCTTACTGGTAGTTGACGAAGCGGGCATCCCCAGGGGGGTCGTCTCAAAATCGGATCTGGTCCTTGCCTATAATCACGGACTCGGCATCGATCAGCCGGCGAAGATGATCATGCATGCCCCGGTCGTCAGCTGCGACTGCGATGACCTGCTCGCCGCCGCGCTCCAGCTGATGCTGCTCAAGGATGTGCAGCGGCTCTTTGTCCATCGTCACCGGCCGACCCAGATTATCGGCGTCCTGTCCCTTTCCGACTCCGCCCGCTTTCGTTCCGGCTCCTGCCGGGCATGCATCTCCGGCCGCCTGATCGCCGGCGAGTGAACTTCCGCGGCAGCTCCGCATCCTGTCCTCAAATGCGATCGGTGCGTTCCTGCCGGAGCTCGCGGGCCACGAGGTCGACGACGTCATGGTGGCCGGGGCTGAGCTCCATGCCGGAGAGCATGCCGATGATCTGCGCGAGTCCGGATGCGTATGCCGATCTGCCGAGAACCCGCGATTCCAGCCGGATCTCGACTTCCGGGTTCCGTATCACAATCTGATGGCAGGCATGACGATCCAGGAACGCATCCGGGATACCGAGTTCCTCCCGTTGCACCTGCGGATCCCTTACCGAGCGGATGCCGGACTCAGGGATGCCCAGCGACCTGGCGAGATAGAGGGCGGTGCCGGGGCTGGTGGATTTCGATGCCTGATGGGATTCGGCAATACGGATATCGAGGCCCCGGAAATATCCCGAGGCATGTTTGACCATTGCCATGAAACAGAGCATCTGCAGGTTCACATTCGGGCAGATGACGAGCGGGAAGCAGATCACGGCGGGATACTGCGAGTCTGCGGTCGACAGCTCGAGCAGGGTGGACCCGTTTTGCGAGCAGAAACCGATGACATCGGCCAGTTCGCGCCCGGAGCCGGTGTGGACGACCATGTATCGCTCGGCAGTCCCGTGATCCCGCTCGTCCCAACGGACGACCCGGGAAATCGCCGGGCCGTCGAGCCCGCCGACCAGTTCGTCAGCAAGTTTGCCCCGACCAACGACAAGTATCGCGTAGTGTTCCAATATATCCTTTCCTTTCTTCCTTTTTATTCAACGCATGGGAATGCTGAAGCATGCCTTGTACTATAACGGGGAGTTCGAGCCTCCGCCACATCGGCGGCGCTACCGGGGTTCATCCGCCCGTGACCACGGCAGCGTCCGGTTCGCGAAGCTTGCCTGGCCCCTTGCCAGGTGAAACAGGTATGAGCCCAGGCAGAAGCGGCCGAAGACCAGGGCCGCGACCGCCGTCAGCAGCACGGCTTCAAGTAACCAGGCGAGGCCGTCCAGTCCTGCCATCAGGGCAGTTCCGATCGCCAGCATGAAGGTGCCGGCCATGGCCTGGGCGAATCGCCTGGGAGCAGGGGCTGGCCCCAGTAATGGCAGGTTGCCGGGTTTTGCCACGAGGAAGTTGTAGAGGGCGTCGAACGGATTCAGGCCGGGCGCGGCCGCGTTCCACCACAGAAGCATCCCCAGGAGCTGGAAGTATCCCCACGGTTGGAGCAGCACGCCTGGCAGAAGCAGCGCCGCGATAATGCGGGGCTGCCACATCAGCGCCGGGTACCGGCAGGGGCAGGAGTCCGTCGTGGCATCGGGGAAGCCCTGCTGCCGGATGAAGTTCAGTTCAGCGTTCATGTCTCACCCCACTGTGGCAATGGACGGAAGCCGGGGAGTCGGCCGTTTCCCAGTCTTGCCGGCCTCCGCCCGGGTTGCCGGCCGGTTTCCGCGTACCCGCTGGATCGGCTGTTTCTATGCCGCAGCCCTACCAGCCATGTAGCTGGTGATCAGGCAGCGATAGGACGGAAGATGGTTCGAGAGCAGGTTTCCCAGACCCTCAACGTCATTCCGCCAGTCGCGATGCAGCTCGCATGCGACGCCAAACCAGCTCATCAGCTGGCAGCCTGCCTGTACCATCCGCGCCCAGGCGGCGTCCCGCGTCGTCCTGTTGAACGTGCCGGATGCGTCGGTGACGATAAACACCTCGTAACCCTCCTCCCGGGCGGACAATGCAGGAAATGCGACACACACCTCCGTCACTATCCCAGCGATGAGCAGCTGTTTTTTCCCCGTCGCTTTCACGGCGTTGACAAAATCCTCGTTGTCCCAGGCGTTGATATTGCCGGGGCGGGCGATGCAGGGGGCGTCGGGAAAGAGCTCCTTCAGCTCCGGAACGAGGGGCCCGTTGGGGCCATCCTCAAAGCTTGTGGTAAGAATTGTCGGCAGGTTGAAATATTTTGCCGTATCGGCCAGCGCAAGAACGCTGTTCTTGAAATCGTCCGGGGTGAAATCATGGACGAGGTTGACCAGGCCTGATTGGTGATCCACGAGCAATACGGCGGCCTCATTCCTGTCCAGCCGGTTGTACCTGTATTCAGTATTCATTGTATTCCTCCATTCGGTCGCGCGTTGTCACGGGTGCGTCAAGCCCGATGCAGAAAAGCCTGTCGACCACATGCCGCTCACAATCGGCACGATTGCTGGTACGGACAGGTTTACCGGCTTGCCGGCCTTTCGATCGCACGTATTTTGACGGTACGGTTTGCAGTGGGAGGTGCTATTTCTTCCTCGGATCGTCTGCGGGGTTGACGTAGTGAATGGCCCAGGGGCCTACGCCGTGAACCTGGACGAGGGTCTCCTCTTTTGTCCAGGCAAAGTGGGTGGTTTTCGGCTGCATGATGGCAATGCTGCCCGGAGTCAATGCCATCGTCCTGGACTGGTCCAGCTTGTCCCCGGTGCCCATGTGGAAGGTGCCGGAGAGCACCGTGACGTGCTCGATCGCCGGATGCCAGTGGGCGGGGAGCATGTAGCCGGCCGGGAATTTCAGGCGGAAGGTGAAGGGAACCGCCTCGTTGAGCGGGCCTTCGATGACCGCAAGCCTGGCCCCTGCCGGGAGCGACGCCACGTCGGTCCAGGTGAGGTCATCCGGGACGGCCATCATGTGGTCTCCTGACCTGGCCAGGACCGGGTTCCCCCAGCAACAGCCGAAGGCGAGGATAGCGAAGACTGCTGCACATATGCTTTTCATGGCAACCTCCTGTTGCGTCCTGATTGAGTGAGAGGGAAGATGATTGTCAGGCATGCGTTCCGCCCCACCACCTTCCGGGTAGCTAAACTATAAGTATCGGAACTCCGCCTGCAAGGAGGACGGGAGAAACGCAGCCGGGGGTTTCTGGCCGCGGCGGGGCGGGGATGCCGCGCCTGCGGCGGACGGCCGGTCGGGAGGATCTGTCGCTTCGCTATCAGCCACAGGAATCGCCCATTCCGGGGAGTGGATGTGTCCCCGGGGGCATGAGGCCAGCTGTCATTTCAATATTGGCCTGAGGTCTGAGAGCTTGTCGAAAAGCTGCCAGATATAGTTGCTTGTTCCGTTGATCCTGTGCGGGTGGAGGTCGTTGAGAGCGGGATCATTGCGATAGCTTTCGAACGCCTCGCGCGATCTCCATTCAACCAAAATGAGTACCGATCTGGGTTGTAGATCGCCGGCGACGCTTTCCCTGTATTTGCCCAGGGCGACGACCCGGCCTCCGTGATCCTGAACTTCCTTTGCCGACCGCCGCGAATACGCCAGGTACTCCTCTCTGCTCGAGACATCAAACAGGTTAAGCGCATACACAGGTCCACTCATCTTCATCTCCTTTCTGCTGCTCGACCGCAGCGTTCAGCGCAACTTGCACGACGATGCCTGGCCGTGCAGCGTCAGGTGCCGGCAAGGGCGGCCCGTCAAGGCTTCCGCCTGCCCGGCCGGAGCGCTCGGTGGCAGAGCTTTTCAGGCTCAGGATAAAATCAGTCCCCCTGGATTTCATGCCGTCCCCGGGCAATTACAGCACGACGGAGCCGGTGGTCCGAGCTCTGCCCTGCAGGGGGACGAAGCCGCCGTTGCGGCGGACGATCATCGTCGAGAAGTAGTGGGGATCGGCCGGAATTTCCGTGAGATCGTGGATGATCCGTTCCCCCTCCATGCCGGCCCGTTCGATCAGCACCGCATGGTGCAGCAGGCCGGTCTCGGCGAGCAGTCTGCAGATGCGCGGCAGCACGCGGTGGACCTTCATCAGGACGATGGTGTCGAAGGTCTCGAGGGTTGCGCGCAGGCGTTCGTCGCTGAAGGTCGCCGGCACCACCGCTAGCATCTCGTTGCCGAGGCAGATCGGCAGCGCCGTTTCGGCCGAGCAGCTACTCATCGCCGGGATGCCGGCGTGGAACCTGACGCGCACATCCGTCCTCAGCGACAGCAGGGTGTCGTAGAGATAGTAGCCGGTCGAGTAGATGGCCGGGTCGCCCAGGGTCGGGAAGGCGACATCCATCCCCCTGTCGAGCAGGGTGAGGATCGTCGCCGCAGCCTTCTCCCACGCCTGCCGTACTTCCGGCTCTGGCTCCATGCCGGCCTGGATCTTCTTCATCGGGAAATAGAGCTCGAAGATCTGCTTGCCAGCGAGGTCGACCGCCTGGCTGATGATCGAGAGGGCCGTCGAGCGTCCGGACGGAGAGGCCTTCGGGGCGGCGATCACCGGGCAGGCCTTCAGGGTGCTGAGGGCCTTGATGGTAAGGAGTTCCGGGTCTCCGGGCCCGGTGCCGACGATATGCAGGGTGGCGTTGTCCATGGCGGGATTCTCAGGGTGATGTGGGTGGGGGAGGGGGCTTGTCATTGCTGTGCCTCATGTGCTGTCGGGTAGAAGAGCTCGTGCAGGTGCTGGATGCCGTCGATCAGGTGCATGGTCGGGCGTGCGACCTCGGTTTCGTCGATCAGGTAGACCCTGTCTTCCCTGAAGGCCTTGATCAGCTGAAAGCCGGGTTCCTTCTTCAGGGTGTCGAGGTCGACCGGGTTCATCCTGCCGGTCTGGCTGAGGAAGATATCGATCTCGTCAGCCCGCGAGAGGATCCGTTCCTTGCCGTATTCGGCGATGTTGCTGCGGTTGCGCGGTATGGCGTCAGTGGCGATGTTGCGGCCGCCGGCGCTCTCGACGACGTACATGGTCATCGAGGTCGGCGAGAAGGTCTTCATCTTGCTGTGGATCGATTCGACGTAGACGCCGGGACGCCGGCCGGGATCGGACTCGGGGATCTTCCTTGCGATCTCCGCGACCGCGGCCAGGAAGCGCTGCCGCATCGATTCGGCGGCCGCCGTGCGGCCTGTCAGTTCGCCCAGCGTCCGCCAGTAGGCGAACATGCCCTCGGCATCGGTCGGCTGCAGCGACACGACAGTGATGCCGCTTTCGCGCAACCTGGCGAGCAGGGCAGGGTGGGCGCGGGAGATCATCGGCCGGACGAGGACCAGGTCCGGCTGGGCGGCCAGGTATTTCTCGGCGCTGTCGCTGTCGCTGAACGTCTCCCTATCGGCGACGGCAGCGGGGTTGTCGCCATGGCTGACGCCGATGATCGCCGCGGCTGCCCCGAGCTCGACCAGGTTCTCGGTGTGGGCCGGGTACAGCGAGATGATCCGGGAAAAGGGGCGGTCAATGCGGATGCGCGTCCCGTCCTGGTCGACGAACCCGGCTGCGCGGGAGAGGCACGGCGTCAGCAGCACGGTCAGCAGGGCGGCAAGAACAGCCCCGGCTGCCAGCCGCCTGGGATCACGCGGCCTGGCCGCGGCGGGGTGATGGTTGGTGGACCTATGCATAGCTGTACTGTACCCGTGGTTTGCCGAGGCGGTCGTCATGGGAGACCCTGGCCTCGGCGGTGAAGACCTCGCGGATCATCTCTCTGGTCATCACGGTGGCCACCGGTCCATGGCGGTAGACGGTGCGCCCGTGCAGGACGATCAGTTCGTCGCAGAAGGCCGAGGCGAGGTCGAGGTCGTGGATGGTGGCGATGACGGTGATGCCGGCGGAAGTCACCCGCTGCCGGAGGATCTTCATGATATCGAGGGTATGGCGGACATCGAGGCTGGCGGTGGGTTCATCCAGCAGCAGCACCGGGGTATTCTGGGCCAGGGCCCGCGCCACCAGCACCCTCTGCCGTTCGCCGCCCGAGAGTTGCAGCACCGAGCGATCCTGCAGGGCGGCGATATCCATCTCGGCCAGGGCCTGCCGGACCAGTCCGGCATCCTCGGGCGAGGGCGGCGAAAAGCGCGGAATGAAGGGGTGGCGCCCCATCATCACCACCTCGAAGACCGGGAAGTCGAAACCGATATGCAGGTCCTGGGGTACCAGGGCCAAGTTCCTGGCCAGTTCCGCCTTGCCGTAAGCGCCGACCTCCCGCCCGTGGAAGAGCACCTTCCCTTGCTGCGGCATCGCCGCGCCGGACAGCAGGTCGAGCAGGGTGGTCTTGCCGCTGCCGTTCGGGCCGAGCAGTCCATAGAACCGGCCGGGGGCAAGCTGCATGTCAATGCCTTCGAGCACCGGCGCCGCGGCGTAGCCGAAGCTGCATTTCTCCAGGGAAAAGAGCGGGGCACCGGTCATCTTCGCCTCCCCAGCTGTCTGGTCCTGAAGATATAGCAGAAGAACGGGCCGCCGATCAGGGCGGTGAGGACGCCGATCGGGATCTCGTGCGGCAAGAGAGCCCGGGTGACGGTGTCGGCGGCCAGCAGCAGCAACGCCCCGGCGAGGAAGGATGCCGGCAGCAGGAAGCGGTTG
>WBUQ01000231.1 GCA_008933635.1 Desulfobulbaceae bacterium
TTGATGAGGGCGGTGGCTTCCTGGTACTTCTTCTCCTTGGCCAGCCGGTCAACCTCGGCGATGATGCCGTTGAACCACGCCTCGGCCTCCTCGGTCATCTTCTTGCGCATCGTCTCGACGTTTGCTGCCACCGTCGAGTTGGGATGGCTGGAGAGGAACTTTTCAGCCTCCCAGACGAACCGGTAGCCATCCCGGTTCGGAACAAACCCCAGGTAATTGCGGACCAGGCCGGAATAGTCGGCGAGTTCGGCGCTCGACATCTGGTCGCCGCTCAGGATGGCGAGGTGCAGCTTGGCCCAGCTGTCGACGCTGCCAAGGGCCAGGTAGTCCTTCGATATCTGGATGTACTGCCCTTGGGCATCCTGGTAGCGGCCAATGGCGATGGAAAGGTCAGCCAGGTTCTTGCGCAGGAGCATCAGTTCCGCCGACGGGGTTCCGGCCGCTTCCTTCTTTTCGATGATCCGCCGGTACAACTCCGCAGCCTGTTCCTCCTTCTGCAGAAACACCAGGGCATCCGCATAGAGCATCTGGGTCGCGACCCCGGCCTTCTCCTGCTGACCGGGCGGCATCTGCTGCCAGGCCTGCTCTATGCCCTTGTAGTCCCGAGCGGCGGACAGCGTCTCGATTTCTTTCTCGAAGGACGGCATGCCCTGCCCCGGCTGCCCGGTCGGCGACATCGCAGCCGCCGGTTCGACCAGCGTACCGCAGTCACTCTCGACCAGTTCGATGTCGGCCTGCTGTACGGCCTGCATTCTGGCGATATAGACGCTGTTGGCGGCGACATCGCCAGGATCGCTGCCCTCGACGGCCGTCCGCAGCGTATTGTAGTCAGCAAGGATCCGCTGCATCCTCTGGTAGCAATTGCCCATCAGGGCCTTCTGCTCCTCGCTCAGCTGACCACCGGCAGTATTGAGCTCATTCCAGCGCGCGAACTTGCGGCCGTAAGCGTCGATGCGCGCTTTGATGGCAGGAAGGTCGGGCGGCTTGAGGGCCCCGGAAGATTCCCCCGCCAGCGAATCATCACCCGCCTGCTGTTCCAGCGGTTGAGCGAATGGCGATGTCCGCTGCGGCTCGGGAATCTGCTCGCCGAACGGTCCGGCGATAGTCCTTTCCTGAATCGGCCCGCTTTCGGCGTCCATCGCTGATGGCACCTGCCTGTTCGACTGGGCGCAGCCACCAAGGGCCAGTATCCCGCAGAGGGCCGCAGCCCGTAACAAACTTTTTTTCATATCGATATGTTCTGTCTGTTATTGATGGCCATACGGCCACCATCAAGAAAAGAAAATGTCCGTCAGAAGCCGGCATCGAAACGAGCCGGAGCATCCCTACCGACCCGCTGCAGGGACTCTACCACAGAACCCGCCGGGCAGACAAGGCCAAGCGCAGATTCCCCAGCGAAAGACCGGACTCTCTTCCTCAGACCGTCAGTTGCCGGAGGTAAAACCGCCCTCCTTGCCGTTGCTCCAGAACGGCTGAAAACGCCGGTCAAGGACCAATCCCCCGCCCTCACCCAGCTGACCGAAGGTCATTACCGAAGGCGTATAACGATCAGTGTCGGCGACTATCCGCGGCGGTTCGCTGAGGACTCCGCCCCGCTCGGCTTCCGCCGCGAAGTTGAACTGGCCGAGATTGTCGCGGATCAGGGGGACTCCCTCTCCAGTCTTCGCAGTTTCGCCCAGTCGCCGGACATAGCCATCCTCCCGGATCAGCATATTGACGATATCGATCCAGGCCGGCAGGGCCCCGGCTGCCCCGGTGATCCTGGTGCTGCTGCGCCGCATGACCCGGTTATCGTCATAACCGACATACACCCCGACGGCATACCCGTCCTTGAGGGTCAGCGAACCGTCCTGCGAGAGGCCGGGAAGATAGCCATAGAAAGAGGCATTGGTATAGCGGTTGGCAGTCCCGGTCTTGCCGAGCAGCGGTACAGGCAGGCCTGTTCCCTCTGCAGCCTCTGATCCCGCTGGCTGCAGCCTGACTTCCTTGTCCGCCTGCCGGCCGGTGCCGTATTTGATCACGTTCTCGAGAATGTGGCCAACAGCGAGACTGGTCCGTGGGTCAACCACTTTTTTCACCCGGCGGTGGGGTCGGTAGAGGATCTCGCCACTGGCCGATTCGATCCGGTCGAGGACCGCGAGCAGATCCTTGTCCTCCTCGTTTTCGTAGCCGTATGTGCTGACATCGCCGGTAACCATACCCTCATAGATCCTGACCGTCTCCAGCAGGCTGACCACATTCGCCCCCAGCGGAAAGGACAGGACCGGCT
>WBUQ01000113.1 GCA_008933635.1 Desulfobulbaceae bacterium
CAGGGTTGACGGGTTGTCGCCAGCCAACACCTACACCCAGGCCCTGAAGGCGTATGAGATCATGACGGATATCGACAACGGCTCCGGCATGTTCGGTTCACCCGTCACCTCGCAGGATATCTGGACATCGAGTGCTGCCGGGACGACCTCGCGGCCGTGGGTGCTGATCGCTGATGACCGGGCCTTCTACCTGTTCATCTGGCACTCGATTACCGCTGTGCCCACCAATGCGAACTACGATGTTACCGGTCTGTTCTTTGGCGACATCATCCCCCGGCTCGATTCCGACGCCTATGCCGCAGCGCTCTGCGCCAGCAACTCAAACCAGTACTATATCTGGGGATCGCACACAACGGCCGGCAGCGGCAACCTGGTGCCGAACGTGAGCACAGCTCCATTCTTCGCCTGCCATTTTCCCCGCCGGGAGAATGCCGCAACCGGCGGAGTGACTGTCCCCCTCATTCATGGCGGTGGGCCGTATCCTAATAATTCGCCAGGGGCTGCGACCAATGTCATCGCCTACTCGGCAAACGATCCCCTGGTGCTTTCCATGCCGTATTTCTCCAACGGCGCCGCCTATACGTTGCGGGGCTGGTTCCCCGGCCTGTATTTCCCTTGCCACCCATTGCCGTTTGAGCAATGGGCAACGGCGGTGAAGGATGGCAGGTCGTTTTTCTCGATCAGAAACAGCATCTATGTTTCACCGATCATCCCGACCAACATCCTGATCTCCCTGGACGACTGGAGGGCCTGATGGGAATCATCTACTGCCCGGCCATCGTCATTGTCGGCCACGAAACCATTGCCAGGCGGCACCGGCTGGCTGGAACCGTGACCGTTGACGGCCAGCCGGCGAGAAGAACAGTCGTGGCCTTTGATCGCCGGACCTTTGCCTATGTGGGCTCGACCACCTCGGATCCTGAAACAGGGGCATGGGAGATGACCGGTCTGCCGGAGTATCCGGAACGGGCGCTGCTGGTTGTCGCCTTTGACGACACCGGCAACTACAACGCCGAAGTGGCGGATTATATCTCGCAAGTAGCGACCGTATGACATGGCTTATTTCCCTGCAGACGGCGGGCATATCGCACTTGCACTCGGCGGGTCGTACATTGTCCCCGCCGGCGATGCGGTCAGGTTGTCCAATATCCCGGAGATCCGCACCCTCACTCCGGATACGGCGATCCCCTGGGGCGAGTTTGACCGGGTCAACCGGCTGCTTGGGGCAGGATGGAACCAGAGGCGGTTTGTGGCCCGGTCGTTCTCCGTTTCCCATCAGAACCGTGCCGCCGTCGAACGGGCATTGTCAACCGGCTGGCGGCAGAGGGAGGGACAAGGGCGGTGTCACCGCTCGGCCTGGGAGAATCTGGCCAGTAGGCATGAACGGGTTGCCCGGTCGACCTGGCTCTCGACCGGGACCAGGGATCAGCTGTCACGGATTGCATGGGATGGCAGCAGGAGGCGGCCGGACCAGATGGTTGTTGTCGGCTACGGCCATCCGCCGCCGATGGAGAGGCGATATGACTTCTTCTACGGCGACCAGGCGATCAATGACATCGTCTCGAGATATCCGTTCAAGGTGTGGTTGCCGATCAAGGATATCTCCCATCGGACGATGTGGGGGCCGAAGTTCTACGCCGAGATCTGCTGGCGGCATTACCTGCCGCCGGCAGGCGATGGGGTCGTCCAGAATATCCATCTGCCGATCACCCATGTCGGCGACAAGGACAACATCCAGTTCTTCTTCGACCAGTACACCTATGATCGCAGGTGTTCCTGGCGGGAGCCGTCGGGCTGGCGCGACAACTACTATTATATCCCACCGGGCAAGGTGCCGGCGGGCAGGGTTGCAAGGGTCTACGTGATGCATCACTCCGCCTGCCTCACCAGACTGCCGGAACGAACCGCCATCGATGTCGCCTCGATGACGCTGTCAACCGACTGGGACTCGGTCTACTGGTCGCTGAAGGCCAACCTTGGCAGCGATGCCCATCTGGCGCTGCTTGAGCCGACGCCGGATGGACCGATTGCGGTCGAGGCGGCGATGAACGGCCATATCTGGAAGATGCAGGTCGATCGCACCGGCTCCGGCCGGGCCTTCGGCGGCAACAGTCGAACCATCGAAGGCCGGTCGATCTCGGCCCAGCTTGGCGCCCCGGCAGCCCAGATCCGGACCTATACCGAGACCATGGAGCGGTCTGCCGCCCAGCTGATGACCCAGGAGCTGGAGAACACCGGCTGGACGCTTGTCATCGGCATCGATGACTGGCTGGTGCCGGCAAACACCTTCAGCTACCAGGACCAGACGCCGATTGGCGCGATCAAGACGATCGCTGATGCGGTTGGCGGCATGGTCCAGTCCCACATGCGGGATCAGGTTCTGCTGATCAAAAAGAAGTATGCCGTTCCGCCGTGGCTATGGTCAACGGCAACGCCGGATCTGGAGATCCCCTATTCGATGATCGACAAGCTCGACACCGAGTGGGATGAGCGGACCTTCTTCAATGCTGCCTTCGTCTCCGGCGGCATCTCGGCCAAGGTTTTCAGAAACGGCAGCGCTGCCGACAAGGCCGCCCCGATGGTGCAGGACCCGCTGATCACCGCTGTCGAGGCAGCCCGGCAGCGGGGGATCGCCATCCTGGCAGCTTCCGGCAAGTGGTCGAAGCACCGGATGGAGCTGCCGGTCTTTGCCGAGCCCGTTGTCCCGAGCGTCATTCTGCCCGGCACCCTGATCCGGTTCGTCGATGGCATCCTGTCCTGGATCGGGGTGGTGACGGCCGTGTCGGTTACGGCCAACCGGGCCAGGAGCGGCTTGAAGATTCGGCAGACGATCGACGTGGAGCGCTACCGTGGCAACTAACATCTGGGCCAGGTTCAAGCGGCTGCTGCCGGACAGTCCACTCATCATCGTCACAGTCAACTCCATCAACCTGGTCGCCGGCACCAGCATGGTGACCACTGTCGGCGGGGGCGGAATGAAGGTTCTCGGCACTGCCGTGGCCGTCGGCAAGATGGCCTATGTCAAGGACGGGGCGATTATCGGAGAGGCCCCAAACCTCCAACATTATGAAATAGGAGTGTAGAGATGAGAAACTTGTTTTCAGGATCGATAGTGTCGTTGAAGGCCGCAGGAATCTGTTTTCTGGCCTGCATCTTTCTGGTGGTGATGTTGTTGCTGTTGCCTGGCTGCGCATTGAACCTGAACATGGTCGAGCTCGACCAGAACACTGTGCCGAAAGCATCGGACAAGGGTGAAGTTGCCGGCAATCCTGGTTCTGCAAACGGCAGCAATATCGTTGTCGTCAATTTTGAGAATTCGCCGATCAGCACCAACAAGGACCAGAAATCCACCGGCGAGATTCCGGTTGGTTACAACGGTGGAACGGCTGGATCCGGCAGCGGCGGCTTGAAGGATATCGTCTCGAAGTTCGCGCCGGATATGTCCAAAAAGGACTCGGAGAACGTGACGACCACCACGACCACCAAAACGACCAACTACAAGGACAACGAGGACAATACGGTTGAAAAAGAAAACGTCTCCGGTCAGGTCGATCAGGGCAAAGAGGAAGCGTCCGAGGATCTCGATTACAAGAAAAAGGCCACCTACACCAGCTACGGGACGCGCAATGGTGGCCGGCAGGCATGGCGGATCCCGAAGAAGGGACCGGAGTTCGGTGAGAGAATCAAGGTGGTGTTCTCTGACGGACATACCGTGATCGTCAATGATACCTCGCACAACTATCGGGAAGACGACGGCTTCGTCTTCAAGCCCGGTCTCGGCCCGAACGGCGAGGGCGAGGACAACACAGGCACCAGTCATGGCGGCGTCTACCTGCATGCCCCCTATGGCAATACGAGCAAGCAGGTCACCTTCTACTACAACTAGCTGGGATACTGGTACGGCAAGAACTGAACGGACAACAGGAGGAAGAGTATGGCAATCGACAAGTTGCTGGTGAAACTGGGGTTGGCCTATGTAGCCAAGAAACTGGACGGCAAAAAGACCCTGATCGGTGCAGCCGGCAAAGCGCTGACCGGTGTGGCGACCATCATCACCGGGATAGTCGGTCTGGCAGGCAATCTCTGGCCGGAGACGGGTTTGCCGGCGATGGATCAGGATGCCGCTCTCGGAATGATCGGGGTCGGAGCGTTTGCGATATCGAGCGCATTCACCTCATTGGGTGTCGCTCATAAGATCGAAAAAGCCATTGCCCTCGAGGAGGCAATAGCGAAGTGAGATGAGGACGGGACGGGGATGTTGGAGCATCCCCCAACCGCTCAGCCGTGAGGGGACACGGATGGGGTCGACAGGGTTCACCTGCGTAGTCCCGATGCTGTAGGGCAGCACGAGGAAAGTTCTAGCAGATGGCCCGGCAAAGATAAAGGTCAAAAATGAAAGGAGTAATACCGTATTTTGGAGGCAAGTCGCGGCTGGCAAAGACTATCATCAACAAGATCCCGGAGCATACCTGCTATGTCGAGGTGTTTGCCGGTGGCGCAAGCGTATTGTTCGCCAAGGAGCCATCGGCAGCCGAGGTGATCAACGATCTGGACAAGGACCTGGTGACCTTGTACCGGGCCATCAAGCATCATCCGGAGGAGTTGTACCGGCAGTTCAAGTTCTCACTCGTATCAAGGACAGAGTTCGAGCGGGAGAAGCAGGTTAATCCGGAAACCCTGACCGACATCCAGCGGGCGGCCAGATATCTGTATCTGCAGAAATCAGCGTTCGGTGGCCATATTACCGGGCAGACCTTTGGGACCAGTACCACCGGCAAACCCAGGCTCAATCTGCTGTCGCTGGAGAATACGATTGAGGAGGCATGGAAACGGCTGGTCCATGTGGTGATCGAGTGCAAAGATTTCCGTGATCTGATCCCGAGGTATGACAGGCCGCATTCGTTTTTCTTTCTCGATCCGCCGTACTGGCAGATCCCGGGCTACAAGTACGATTTTGCAGAAAAAGATTTTTATGATCTGCGAGAGATTTTGTGGGGGATTGAAGGGAGGTTTCTGATGACTATCAATGACACCCCGGAAATCCGGGATATCTTCAGCTGTTTCTCAATAGAAGAAACCCATCTGAAATACTCGTGCTGCTCATCGATACATGCAAGAGGGAAGGTTCGGACTGAATTGTTGATTGGAAAATAAAAAGTCGGTTTCAGAAATTGATGATCGGAAGGCCATCGACTCCGTCAAGGTTTCGATGGCCTTCTTTCATTTCAATGAACGAATATTCCTTGACTGTTGATATTTTTTGTTGGGATTTTTCTCCCTTTCCGTTAATAAACCCCGATGGGTATTTCGGTATTCTCTTTTCTTGTTATAGATAAATATTATTCCCATTTCGTAATAATTCTAAATGACGCAAAAAAATGTCGAAAAATTAGCAGTAAAACAAGGCATTCTACGTCTACATAAGAACCAATGTGTGATTTCTATAAATCCTTACTTGCCATTATTGGATGACTGAATGAGGTGAATAAGAAGATGGCAATATCAAAAGTCTATCGCACTCGAATTCTCTGGATGCTCTACCTTGTTCCCTTGGCTCTTTCGCTTTCCCCACCTTCTGCTTACTCATCTTCGGTTTCTTACACGTATGATACGAAACATCGACTGGCCAATGTTGTCTACAGCAACGGTGCATCACTTGAATTCACTTATGATGAGACCGACAATCGGCTTGTAAAAACCTCTTCAGAACCGACGTCTTCCAATTATGAAGATGCTGAAGATGGCAATATCGCTGGGTGGGAAATCTATGACAACGACCCGACTGGGGCGACTATAGCCAATGTTGATGACGCTGACAGAGGCAGTAAGGTCATCGAGTTGATAGGCAGTGCTACCACTAACGGATATCTTCTCTGTAATGCAGATGGTAACTATTGGAATGATACAAAGTTCAAAGTAATAGAATGGAGCATGAAGTACAGCGAAACCTTTACAGTCTATATCGCCGTCCAGACTAAGGATGGTTTCCGATATCTCTACTATACTCCAACGACAACAGATAACCTGGGTGATGGAATGTATATTCATCATGGTCTCGGGACGGATGCAATGGATGGCACTTGGCAAACCTTTAGAAGGGATCTGGAATATGATCTCAAAGACGCTCAACCAGATAATGAAATTCAAGCAATTCTCGGTTTCCTGATAGAGGGTAGCGGGCGAGTCGATGATATCAGGACCATAGAATAGGATCCTTATCCTACGAAGCAATTCATTATTCTTATCTGTCTTGTTTCTTAGTTGTTACTTGTTAAAATTATTCTTGTCGAAGTTTACTTGGTTAAGGCATAGCCTCAAAGGTTAGCCGAATATGTAATAGCCCAAAAAAAATATACGGTTATTTATTTGAGTACTCTAATTAATAGATTATTGTGGAAATACACACTTGTCTTTAATAATCATCCAAACGGTTTTTGTTGTACGGTTGTTCGTGGGATTTTTTCTTATTCGTGTGGGGAAAAATTGATTTGCATGGGATTCATTGACATAACAGGTAATGGCACCTGTCTTGCTTACAGATCGAAAGATTCAGAGAAGAGAACTAAAGCAGCAACTCATTATTATGACAGGATTTTGCAATTGAAGACGGTGCATTATATTTCTTTTATTATTGTTACCCTAACCGTTTGCATCGACTTTTTAATCGGTAATATTGTTATCATAGTCCCGCTATGAAGATCATCGCACCATTCCTGAAAAAAACCAGCGAGGTATTAAAGAGCATATTGTTAATAGCCTCTTTTTTGATTAACGGACTTGCAGAGGATGGCTTTGCAATACAGGGATATGAAACCTCTGATGGCAAATGCTATGCGTATTCATGGACTAAAGGCAATCAAGTAATATGTGCACCGCGCGGAGTAGGTCATTATGGGTCTTTATTTCTCAACAACGATGGCCGCTTAGGGTGGGGAATTGGGGATTTTTTAGGTTATGGGGCTCATTGTCAAATTAACTATCAGATATATGGATCATTTCAATCATATGTATGGATGCCGGGAGCGAAAGTCTGGAATACATTATACCCACCCAGCTATTCTATCTCAGTCAGAGAAATCGTCAATCATCCCTGTGCAGACATTATCGATCAGCCGATTGAACAAGCATTCCCTGAATATGGTAAGTTTCTCGATTTTTTTCAATCGAGAGGAATACCAGAAAACCAAACACCAACACAATATTGGCCAGATGGTCCTCCGCCTGGATGTGGGGACCTGCAAGCCAAGAGTAATTATGGTCCTCCACCCTGTGATTCTGGTCAATGCTGTCGATAGACTGAACGAATAGGCGATGTTCAGGATGAGCAATCATGAAAATTACGATCATCAAACAAGAGAGGGTTGCTACCAATGAGGGTAAAGAAGAGACTCTTGGCTTTTTTCTTACTAATCATGATTGCATTGGTCTGCGATGTCCAAGCCTCGACTCAACCCTATATCTCGGCCCATCAAGTCAATTTCGGTACAGGGAACAAATATCTGTCGGCCACTGATGTATCACTCTCTGGTCCTCGTGGAACACTGACTTTCTCCAGAACTTATAACAGCCAGAGCGATAGCACTTCAGCACTTGGCTACGGTTGGACGACCAGATCCACGGAACGCCTGATAGTCGAGACCAGTGTTATTAATCTCGTACAGGAGAGCGGCCGCTATGTGGCCTTTAAAAATGATGGGAGTGGCAACTGGATCAACGAAACCGGCAAGAAGAGAGTCATTACGACAAATGCATCCGGATATCTGTTGACGGAAACCAATGGCACCGTCAAGCAATTCAGCAGTGCAGGTTTGCTGATGAGTGTCACAGACAGAAACAACAATGGTAAGACTTACACCTACTCGGGGAGCCTGGTCGCTTCAGTCACCGATAACTTCGGCCGTAGTCTCGTTTTTACTTATACCGATGGGAAACTCACTACAGTTACTACAAGCCAAGGCTCCTGGACGTACAACTACCAGAATGACAACCTTGTTGCGGTGACCAAACCAGACAACTCAACTATCCAGTATATCTACGACGATGCCAACGACGCACATAATCTGACTGGTGTAATCGACGAAGCCGGAACACGTGTTTTAACTGTCACCTACGATAATCAGGATCGGGTCACCAGTTCAGTCAAGGCTGACGGGGCTGATCAAGTGACAATCGCCTATCCGACATATACAACCCGGGAAGTAACTGACAGTCTGGGAGTAAAAACCTCCTATACTCTAGAGATCATGAAAGGTATCGCTATTGTTGCCTCCATGACCGGACCCGGCTGTTCCTCCTGCGGTGGCACCTCCGATACCGGCTACGTCTATAATGATCGCTCACAGATCGTGGAATCCACTGATGCCAACGGGGTGAAGACCACCTACACCTACGACGCCAACGGCAATACCACCAGTGTGACCAAGGCGGCGGGAACACCGCTGGCCACGACCACCACAAAGACCTACGACCCGGTCACCAACCAGGTCGCCACCATCACTCGCAACTCAGTCGCCAATCCCGGTCAATCCGCGGTCACCACCATGACCTACGACAGCCATGGCAACCTGCTCAGCCGGCAGGAGAGCGGTTTTTCCGGCAGCGACCCGATCAGCAGAACCACCCAGTACACCTACACCGCCACCGGCCAGATCGCTTCAATCGACGGTCCCCGCACCGATGTCGATGACACCGTGGCATTCACCTACTATCCGAACGAGGCGGGGGAGGGCAATAACCGCGGTAACATCCACACGGTCACCGATGCTCTCGGTCATACCACATCCTTCAGCGACTACAACGCCTTCGGTCAGGCCCAGACCATCACCGATGCCAACGGCCTGGTCACGACCAGGACCTACGATGGCAACGGCAGGCTGACGGCCACCGCCACTGCCGGATTGACAACGGCCTATGCCTACAATGCCGCCGGTCAATTGCAGACGGTTACCCTGCCCGGTAACCGAGTGATCACCTACACCTACACCCCGGCCGGTCAGGTCCAGAAAGTTGCCGACAGTCTCGGCAACTCCGTCTCCTACCTCTACGACAGCGAAGGGCGGAAAACCGCCGAAGAGATCCGTGATCCCGACAATCTCCTGACCTGGTACGCTTCCTACGGTTACGACAACCACGGCAACCTCAACAAGGTGACTCTGCCGGGCGATGCCGAGGAGACCGCCGAGTACGACCTGGTCGGCAACCTGCTCAAGACCGTCAACGCCACCGGCATGCAGACCGATTACCAGTACGACGATCTGAACCGGCTGCTGGCAACGATCGAGGCCGGGGTGAACGTGGCCGGCTATACCTATGACAGCGACGATAACGTCAAAACCGTCAAGGATGCCGCCAACCACACGACCGGTTACACCATGGACGATTTCGGTCGGAGAATTGCAACCAGCGCCCCCGACACCGGTCAGACCGCCTACACCTACGATGCAGCCGGTAACCTGCTGACGGCAACCGATGCCAAGAACCAGACGACCAGCTACACCTATGATGCCCTGAACCGTCCGCTCAGTCAGAGCTATGGCGATACCGAAATCCTTTTCAGTTATGACCAGGGAGATCATGCCATCGGCCGGCTGAGCCGGATCACCGACAGCGAGGGAACGCTCGATTTCACCTATGACGAGGCAGGCCGGCTGGTCAGCGAGACCAGGATGATTGGTTCCGCCACCCATGTCACAGGTTACTCCTACAATGCCGCCGGCGACCTGGCCGGGATGACCTATCCGAGCGGGATGGAGGTGAGCTTTACACGGGATGCAACCGGCCAGATCTCGGAGCTCGCCATCGATGGTGAGAACCTGATATCGGCCATCACTCGTTTGCCATTCGGGCCGCTCAAATCAGCTACCCTCGGTTCGGTCAGCCTGAGCAGAACATATGACCAGCGCTACAATCTCTCACGCATCACGGCCGGCAGTCTTGATTACCAGTATACCCGCGATGCTGCCGGCCATGTGACCAAAATCGACGGCATCCAGGCTCCGGCTACAAACAGCGCTACCACCACCTACAGCTACAACCAGGACAACAACCAGCTCACCGAGGCGGCACCGAAGACGTTTACCTATGATGCCAACGGCAACATCACCTCGGATGGGACCACTACCTTTGTCTATGACGCGCTGAACCGGTTGATACGGGTTGAGCGGGCCGGTGCCACTGTTGCCGTCTATGCCTATGACAGCATGAACCGGCGGGTACGCAAGACGGTTGGCGAAACGACGGTGTATTATCTCTATGATACAAACAGCCAGTTAATTGCCGAAACAGCGGCTGACGGCACGGTGCAGAGGGAGTATGTTTATCTTGATGGCGAACCCCTGGCTGTGAAGGAATACCAGACAAGCCCGGGTGTCTACTATTTCATCAATGATCACCTCGGTACTCCGCAACGACTGATCACCGCAACAGGCGAGATCGCTTGGCAGGCGGCTTATCTGCCCTACGGTCAAGCCCAGGTAACGACTGCGACTGTGCAGAACAATCTGCGGTTCCCGGGCCAATATTATGATGCTGAGACTGGCTTGCATTATAACTGGCACAGGTACTATGATCCGGAGACTGGGCGGTACATCTCTGCTGATCCCATTGGGTTGGATGGGGGGATGAATCTGTATAGGTATGTTGCGGGAAATCCGGTTAATTGGGTCGATCCTGCGGGGCTGGAAATTCACTATGAAGGTAGAGATGAAGAAGTATCACTAATGAAACAGTGGATGGAAAAACTAAAAAAATGTGCCGAATGTCTTGGAGATGAAGAGCTCAAAAAGCGTATTAAATTTGTTGAGAGTAAACTTCATCATTATTACCTGAATTTTGACAGTGGTGGTGTTGCGGGTGGGTGGAATAGGCCTAATATAGTTAGACTTGATCCCGTTTTGAAAGACCCCAACCAGAAAAGTGATACATATGGTGAAAAATGGTCTTGGGCGAAATTTTTTCGCCGAGATAAAACGCCATACCGGACTGGATATTTTCGTGGTCCCGATACTCTTGCTCACGAATTGCTAGGTCATGGCTATGATTATGGAAATAATATGTATGAAGATGAAGGATTGGCTATTGATCTGGGGAATAAAATAAGAGAGTGTATGGGTAATGAACAACCCCAGAGGTCAAAAGGTTTCCTTCAATAGTAATTAATTAGGGGCTTAAAATGGCTTTATTGCGAAAGTACACAAGGTGGATATTGCTGTTTGTATTTTTGAATATGCTGTTGTTATGTTTTTCCTATTATAAGTCTAAATCTATAGCTGAAGAAATAATGGGAGAAACGTTGAAATATTTTCCACTTTCAAAATCTGGACTTGTGATTGAACCATATGAAAAAAAGCAAATCGTATGGGAGTTTAAATTTTCTCTCCCTGACGCTTTTGATGAGGATTTCTTCATATATACTAGCCTGCTAGGAGATATATTAGTAACTAACCCAAAGGATATTGTTGAAAGGTTGAGAGGATTAGAAGAGTTAGACCCTCATCCGTACTCCAAGGAGGGGCTTGAGCAAAAAAGACGTCCTAAAAAAATCGGGGTCTCACAATAAATGTGAAGCGAGGTCGGCCCAATTTTTTTTGCTGATATAGGAGTAAAATGGGAACAGACCCCGATTAAAATCTTCGATTTCCAGCGCCTAAGCTTGATCGTTGCAACTTCTTCCTGTCAACTCGTAAGTTATGGTGGTACAAGCCGCTCTCTCGATTTTGCGGCTTTCTCATCCAAATCCTAGTCGGCAACCTTGACAAATTTCTTATTTTATCTGCAAAAGTTTCTGCGTTTACATGCAAGCTTACAACAATAAAATGAGATACTTGCCGACATCAAGGTTTGTCACAGACTAATTTCGACCTTCTTATTGACGCACCCTGTTATTTTCGAAGCCTGCAATGAGTGCATAGACGAAACGGACTCCAGGAATTTCATTAAATGGAATGCCTCATGTTCCACAAAGCAAACCCAGATGGCTACAAGCCAGTTCTCCCCGGCATCCACTTCAAGACACTTGTTTTCGGAGAGCAGGCACTCTTCTCCGATTTCAGAATGCAGGCAGGCAGCAATGTGCCGTCACATTCCCACATGTACGAACAGACAGGCTACCTGGTATCGGGGAAAATCCGCCTCACCATCGGCGACGAAGTATTCACCGTCGAACCTGGTGACAGCTGGTGCATACACAGCAACGTCAGCCACAGTGCGGAGATCCTGGACGATTCAGTGGCAATCGAGGTTTTCTCCCCCGTTCGCGAAGACTATCTCCCGGGCAATATCATGCAATTTCAACATGATCGGATCAGGGGCAAAGGACCTTGAGTAATTTCTTAATCTCAGCTGAATGCCTGCTTATGCAAATCAGTACTTTCAAATGGCCGCCTGGGTGGGCGGCCATTGCTTTTACCCCGCTTCATCACTCCTCCGTGGCTTTCATCGAAGAAACCGAAATCCGCCTGAGAGAGCCGGAAGACCACCCCGTTCTCCATCGACATCTGAAACATTGAAACGGCACCCACCATCCTTACATTTTCTCATTATGGCATAGGCAGCACAGGACTGTATGCCCCTCCGGCTTGTCCGGGAAGGATAAACCGGCAAACGCCTTTGCCAGATTACACGTCAGCTGGCCGAGACTACACAAGCTGACATCCTCACTCAGAGGAGGTGCGAAATGGACAAAGCAGAAGTGAAAAATTTCGGAAAACCCGATGAAATTCGGGTATTCCCTAAGGGACGTCTTGAACTTCTCAACATCGGTGGTGCGGTAATTGGCCGCGCCGTTCTTGAACCTGGGTGGAAGTGGTCGACTTCAGTCCAGCCCCTGGTAAATACAAAAAGCTGTGAAGCGGCTCATTTCCAGTATCACATTTCCGGGATGCTCAGAGTCAGAATGGATGATGGCAGCGAGTTCGACTGCAACCCCGGAGATATCTCCCTGCTGCCTTCCGGTCACGATGCCTGGGTGGTTGGAGATGACCCGGTAGTGATCGTCGATTTCCAGGGCATGGCCGACTATGCGAAATCCCTGTGACCTGAATTCCCCTGACATGTTGCTCCGATATGGAGGCGGACAACTGCAGGTACCGGCAACACAAGATCTCAAAATACGGCTGTTT
>WBUQ01000232.1 GCA_008933635.1 Desulfobulbaceae bacterium
GCGAAGCGGCGAGGGGAAGCGGCGGCGGGGCGCCAGGAGCGATGGCGACCGGCAGGCCCGCCAGCCCGCCGAGCAAGGTCGCGCGGCGGATCAGGCGCCAACTGACGCGACCGGCCATCAGCTCCCCCGGGTGATCAGTTGGTGGACGGCCAGGCCGCGCGGCACCTCGTGCGTCGGCATCCGGACGACCAGCACCTCCGCGACCAGGGCTTGCGGCGTGCTCTGGCTGGAGGCGCCCTGATAGGACAGTCCGAGTTTCATCTCGATTTTCCAGGCGTAGCGGTCGGCCAGCACCCCCTGATTGACGACCACCGGCGGCGCGGTCGGCACCACCTGGCTGACCAGCCGGCGCTTGATGACCGCCTCCAGGGTACCGGCCGCCTCCAGTGCCTGGAGATGGTGTTTGAAACCCTCATCGCTAAAGTTCGGCCGCATCGCCGTCAACTGTTTGCGGTAGTGGACGTAGTCCAGGGTATAGGCCTGGGTGACCGCCTCGGTCACCCAGGCCAGCAGGGTTTCCTGAGCGACGTAGGGCTCGCTGATCGGCACCAGCGGAATCAGCCGGCCGTCGGCCGTGGTCGCGAAATACTCCGGCTGGGGCGGATGCAGCGCGCGCCAGCCGTGCGCGCCGGCGCTGAGCACCAGCGCCCCAGCCAGCGCCAGGTTCAGCCATTGCGACAACTGGAGCCGCAGTTCCAGCCGGTCCAGCAGGTTATGCACCTGAGCCACGCCGCCCGGCCGCGACGCCGCGGGCGCTGCAGTGGAGGTCTCCTGTGCGGGTGATTCCATCGAAGGGCAAGTTTCCAGTTGACCAATTAATATTGTTTAATAATTATTATAAAGCATAATATTGTCAAGACCACCCCCTGACTCCGACGAGGAGATGCCGATGCCGGTCTCGCCCGAATCCTCTTCCTCCGACCTGACGGTCGAGCGCGACGCGGCTCTGGCGCGCCTGGCCGCCTTGCCGCAAGCGGCGCATCTGCCGCCGGAAACCCGGCGCCAGTGGCTCGACCACCAGCTCGAACGCCTCCGGGAGGAGTCGGCCGGGTTGGCGGGGCGCGGTAGTTCGCTGGCGCTGGACCGCCAGATCGAGCGGCTGTCGGGATTCGGCGCCAGCGAAATCGGCGTCCTGGTCGGGGAGCGCCGGGGCGAATACAGTCCGTTCACCACCGCCCGTGAGATTTGCGCGGCCAAGCTGCTGCGCGCCCTCCCCGCCCCGCCGACCGGACCGATGCAGCGGGGCGTCGAACTGGAACCACACGCCCGTCACCTGTTCCTGCGGCACAGTGGCGCCCGTCCCCTCCCCGATCTGCTCCAAGCCGTGGTGGCGCACCGCCCGCGCGACCACGGCTGGCTGCTGGCCACGCCGGACGACCTGGTGACGTTGAACAGCCGGACGCTGGTCGTGGACTACAAGGCCCCGGCCGAGCCCCCGACCGCCGTGTCGCTCGAACACGCCTGCCAGTTGCACCAGGCCGCCCTGGTCGCCGAGGACCGGGGTATCCGCATCGAGGGGCTGGTGCTGGTGGCGCTGAACCTGCGCGAGTGGACGGTGGACACCTTTCTGGTCGACCGCGACCCCGCGCTGGATGCCGAAATCCTCGCGGCGGGCCAGCACTATTGGCGCGACTGGGTGCTGCAAGGGGAACTGCCGCCCTGGCCGCAGCGGGATGCCGCCAGCCGGGCGCTGGCCCTCGCCGACCTTTCGCCCGCGGCCAAGGCCGAACTGGAACGCGCGGCGCTGGGCTATGTCCGGCTGGACATCCTGGCCAAGCAGGCGCGCGAACTGGCCGCGCGCGCCCGCGACCAGCTCGCCGGGCTGGCCGCCGAACACGGACTGCGGGAAAGCGTTCTGGTGGCGCCCGTCAACCTGAGCCGGGCCTCGACCTGGGACGCCGCCGCCATCGCCGCGCGACTCCCCGACCCCGTGCCGCCCGAACTGACCCGCCCCAAATGGGATGCCGAGATGCTGGTGCGCCAAGTGCGCGCCCTGGGCGGCGATCCCACGCCCGCGCTGCTCGACCGGGCGCTGGACCTCGACCAGGCCGCCGACTGGCTCATCGCTCATCACCACGTCCCCGCCGAATCCTTGCAGCGGATCGAGTACACCGTGGCCGTGTCGCGCCGCAAACCCGATCAGGTGCTGACCGAGCCGGTCCGGGACGCGGCGCGGACCGCCGCCCACGCCTTTGCCGCCCCCGGTCCCTGATCCGTTCCCCGTTCCTCCCCCACTC
>WBUQ01000114.1 GCA_008933635.1 Desulfobulbaceae bacterium
ATATAGGCCAGGGTCGGCTTGTAGCCCAGCCGGGCGATGGCGCCGTCACGTTCGGCGATGGCCTTCAGGTCGGGGGCGTCTTCGACCCGGCGCCAGACGCGCGGCGGGGCCGCGCCGGGGAAGTTCCATTCGGTCAGCCAGCGCGCCGGCCCCAGGTTGAAGCTTTCGCAGATCAGATCCGCGTCGGCTTTGACGATGTCCTGGCGCACGTCCATATGCACCTCGGCCTGCGACCGGCTGGACCCGTTGTCGGTGGTCATGGTCTGACCGACGATGACCTTGGCGATAATGCCCTGCATCCGGTCGAACAGCGCGGCATTGTCGGAAACGCCTGACCGCTGGGCCTCCATGAACGCCAGCTCCATTTCCTTCGGCACGATGACCGTGGCGCTGGACCGGATCGACCGGCCGGCCTGCAGTAGCATCGCCTTGTCGGCCGGGCTGGCGTTGGGCCCATAGCGACCAACGGATGTCGGAACCGAGAACTTGTCGATAGCCTGCAGCCATAGCTTCAGGTCATTCTTCTTGAACCACACCGGCCAATAAAGCCAATGCGCCAGGCCCAGGCCATAGGGCTCGTCCGAATTGTCGGCGCCGGTCGAGAAGTGCCAGAACTTGCGCGGCGGCAGGGCCTCGCCGCCATCCTGCGCCATGGTCCGCAACCGCGGCCGGCCCGTCAGGTCGAACCGGAACCGCTTCTGCTTGCGCACCTTGATCGCATCCAGGGCGATCTGCGCGCCGTCACGCGCGTAGACCAGTTCGGCGACCATGTAGCCGTAATACACCCCGAAATGCGCCAGCTCGGTCACGGCATCCCAGCGCTGGGCCTTCAGTTGCTCCCGCAGGAAATCGGCCGCCTTGCGGTCGGCGCGGGACGTGCCGCCGGGCTCGACTTCCCATTCACGGGATACGACCGCCCGCCGGCGCTGCTGCAGGCAGGCCATGACCTGGTCATCGGACAGGATCTCTTCATAGACGGCGATATCGCCGCCCTTGGCCTGCAACAGGCGATCCTGCGGATACAAGTAGTCCTGCCCGATGTAGCCGCGCGTGATGTCGCGTTCATCGGCGATCGTCGCGACCTCGCCGAACACAGGCGTCTTGCCTTCGTCGGGCTGCGCAACGTCTTTCGGTGCCAGTGCTTCGCCAGCCATTAGAACCCTCTGAAATCCATGTCGTCGGCCACGTCGATTTCGCCCAACGCGCCTTCGGCGAAGCCGCCGCTCAGCGCCGCCAGCGAGAAGCCCTCGCCCGACGTGCGCGCGTCGCCGGCCTCGCATTCGTAGCGGTCAGCCCTGACGTCCATACTGGCCAGCGCCAGGAACAGGGCCCATGCCCGGTCGGCGTGGCCGTCTTCGTCGCGGTCGGCCTTCAGGCTGATACGCCCGGTCAGCCCGACCACCTTCTTGACCTTGCGCAGATCGGCCTTCAGGCCGGGATCGTCGGGGATGCGAACCCGCATGTCCTCGAACATGCGTTTCGCGGCGACGGCGATGTCATAGGGCCTGGAACCGCTCATCAGCACGCCGTCGACCCGCTCGGGGCCGTAGCGGTCCTCGGCATCCTCTACCGGCTTCTCGCCCATGCCGGTTTTATCCATGGTGACGCGCACCACCCGATACGGGCTGTGCAGGACCAGGCGGTCCAGTTCCTCGTCCTGCAGCGAGAAGCGCGCGTTCGCGAGGATCGCTTCCTCGCGCAGCCAGGCCACGTCGCCGACCTCTTCGACCGCGTCGGCGACCCAACGATCCTTGCGCCTGGCGATGTCGTTGCCGACATAGACCGGCCCGTTGCGGTACAGTTCGGGCCGGCCCGCGTCGGGATGGACGGCTTTCGAGATCAGCTCGGGCGGGATGAACGATCCGGCGCCGATGCTGGGCTTGCAGAACAGTTCCTCGTCCGCGCCGTCGCCATATTGCTTGACGATGCCATCACGCCAGGCGGCCTCGCCTTCGGCGGTCCATTCGATGCCGCGCACCAGGCAGATGCGACGATATAGGCCATCGGCGATTGCCTCGTCGAAATCGACCGAGATCAGCGCATAGGGTTTCCGCCCGCCGTTGATCTCTTCGATCAGCTTGTTATAGGGGTTGTCGACACCGTTATGGGTGCTGATCACCAGCACCTTGCCGCCCCAGATCAGCAGCGCCAGTGCGGCCTTTAGGACCTCGTCAAAGTCATCGTGGAACGCGGCCTCGTCGATGATGACATAGCCCTGACGGCCACGCAGGCCGCGGGGTGATGACGACAGCGCGACGATCTCGAAACCGGACGCGAACCGGATACGGAAGGCCAGGACCGACTTGTCCTTGTCGATCTCGTAGACGAATTCTTCGACGCCGGAATGCACGCCCGCCACGTCGTGCATGAGATCGGCCCAAGCCGCCGCGGTGTCGATAAACTCGCGGGTCATCTCCTTTTCATAGGCGAGGTAAAACACGTCCATGCCGCCGCTGTCCTTTCGGGCGGCGGCGGTCATCACCGCATCGGCGGCGATGGCCCACGTGAAGCCGATGCGCCGGGACTTCTGGCAGACGACCACCTGGTTGACGGCAGTCGTCGCCAGCAGCTTGGTCTGGTACTTGAGCAACAGCGGCTCGGCGCCCAGCCGAGCCTTCAGTTCAGCGTCGGGAACACGGCGGGCCTTCGCGGGATCGAATGACGCGCTCATCGCCTAGATCCCCAGGAACTTCGCCTTGAACAAGGCAATCGTGTCGGCAGTCAGCCCGCCCTTGGTGGCGGCGGCGGCTTCTTCCATCATCGCGGCGGCCTGCGCGGCGACCGTCTTTCGCAGCCGTTCAATCACGGCCTGGTCATCCTTGGCGGCTCCGGTCAGGGACTTGAGCGCCGAGGCCAGGAACATTGCTTCCTTGGCGTCCATCTCGACCCGGCGCCCTTCGTTGAACTGCAGGCGGAACAACAGGCCGTGCATCATCTCCATGTTGGCGCGGGCCAGGCGGCTTTCGTCGCCGTCGCCATAGCGCGCGGTGATCGCCTCGGCCATGGCGCGGGTCTTGCGCACTTCCTCGGCCGCCGCGTCGATTTCCTGGACATAGCGGCCCAGCGCCGAACGGCTGACGCCGGCGTCCAGCTCGGCCAGCTTGGCAAGGATCTGGTCGATGGTGCAGCCGCCTTCGCGCAAGCGCGCGATCTGGTCGCGCACCTCGGCCGGCAGTTTCTTGACGGATGACGGCCGGGCCATGGCTATCGCGCGCTCGGCCGCTTGATGCCGGGATGGCTGGCGGTGCCGATGGCCACGTCCTGGCCGCGTTCGGTCAGGACCGCGACCGTGATGGTGTCATAGGTCTCGATCCGCAGCAGGCCCTGTTCGGCCAGCCAGTACAGCTCGCCGCGCACCTGGTCGCGGGTGACGCTGAACCGCACCGCCCGCAGCATGTCGCACAGGATGCTGTCGTTCAGCGAGTAGTCGGCCGCCTTGACCAGGCAGCGCAACAGCGAAAGTCGAACGTGCTGGCGATACAGCTCGCCCTCATGGCTCATCATGAAACCCCCTGCATGCGGCGCCGCGCGGCCTCGGACAGAATGTCGTCGTGCCGCTGCAGCATTTCGTCGATCGAACGGAAATAGTCGGTCTGGGCATTGCGGGCGGCCTCGGCCGCCTTCAGGTCGCCGCGCAGGCGTTCGATGCTCAACGCCAGTTCGTGCAGCCCTTGTGCGGACGGCAGGCCGGAAACCACCGTGGCCATGGCGGCGATCTCGGCGGCCTGGCCCGCGGCCTTCGCCTGCAGCGCCTCCATCGCGAGGACGGCTTTCCCCATCGCCGCATCCTGTGCCGCTACGGTCCTGGTCAGGGCAGTGATTTCCCCGGTGGCCGCGGTCGCCTTGGCCGCGGTCGTGTCATGTTCGGCGCGCGTCACAAACTCGGTGCGCATCCGCAGCACGAAAACCGACACACCCGCACTGATCAGGCCGAAGATGGCGCCCGCGGTGACGACCCAATGCCGAATGGTTTCCGCGTCCATCAGCTCTCGCCCCCGCAGGCGCGCGCCTGGTCGCGCATGGCTGCATAGTCAGCCATCATGACGACGACAGCCGCGCCGGCCGGCATCGCCTGCAGCTCGTCGGCGGCCCGGTTCTGAAAGGCACGATCGTAGGGCACCACCCTGGGGCACCCCATGTCAGAAATCCCCGTCCCGCAGCCGCTGCACAACAGCGTCGCGATCGCGAGGGCGGCGAGCTGCCGCGTCGAGCATTTCATTTTGGACCTCGTTGGATCGCTGCAGGATCTGCGCTCGCTCGGCGCGGCGGCCGACGCCGATCAGCGCCAGGGCGATGGTAAGGCCGGCGCCGATCAGCACGCCGATGCCGGCCAGGCGCGCCCAGGTGGCGCCTGCGACGCCGGCGACGGCCTTGCCGATCGACGCCAGCCAGGTCACGACGCGATAGCCCGCGCCTGGGCGTAGCGGCGCCAGACGAGATAGGCGCCGATCGCGACGACGCCCAGGGTCAACGCGACGACCAGGCCGCGAACGACGGTCGACGTCTCGGCGGCCGGGGCAAGCGCATCTTTCGCCTGATTGAGCGAGCCAGCCAGGCCGACCAGGTCGACCGCGCCGGCGACGCCGCCAACGCCGCCCGCCGCAAGGGCGACGGTCGCCACGCGATCGACCTTGGCGGGCGGCACCACACCAGCCAGGCGCAGCCCCTCGTCCACGACAGCCGCGGGATAGCGATAGTTGGCGTTCTCGTGTTCGATGATCGAAACGACGATCGCCCGCATCGTGTCGTAGTGATGCAGGTCGATGACGGCTTCGGGCGAAACGCCGAGGTCGCTGGCGACGTCTTCGATATACGCCTCGGTATCCTGGGCGTATTCCTTGCCGGTGGTTTCGTCGAAGCCGATCGGCGGCGCCCATCGTTCGATGATTTCGCGGATCGTGTCGATCGCCGAACCGTCGCGGGCGCGGCGCTTGTCCTGATAGGTGATCAGGGCACGGGCCAGTGCACGGATGCCCAATTCGGGCGCGATGTAGGTGAAGAACCGCCTGTGACGCTGGACCGGCGCCAGGCCCTGCCAGGGGTCGGACGACCGCACCAGCAGGCCGGGATTGTTCAGCCGGATACCAAGAGGAAGCTGCTTTGCCACCGTGTGACCTCCGTTAGGCGCCGGGAAACGGCGCGCACGCGCGGAGGGTGGCAGCTAGGTAAGGATCGGATCAGCCTGTCTCAGGACAGGGCCGCAGGTCACGCCGAGCGGAACATGTCGAGCTGGGGCGACTGGGGCGGCTGGCCGTTCTCGTCGCGGGACGCACCGGTCGGCACCCGTGCGAGAATGCGATGGACCGACCGCTGCCGCATGGCGAACTTGAGCGCCAGATCCGCGGCGCTCAGGTCCCGCGTCGCCCACCACAATACACGGGCACTACGGCACGCCGGCAACCCGAAATGCACGCCCGGCATGATCGCGGCAAGGGTAGCGGCTGCGCTTGCGCTGACTATACCGCACAAGGTGGACGACGGTTCCGGGTTGTGCGGTACATAGACGCTGGTGCCGCCCTTGGCGTCCAGCAGCCGCATCACGTCTTCCAAGCCGATCTGGTCGGCCAGGCGCTGCAACTCCGGCGTCAGTTCAGCCATGACATCCGTGGTTGTGATCCGACGCTCGGCCATGTCAGTCGCTCCCTATCAGCGCGACCGGGACGGCCTGGCCGACGCCGTCGTTGATCTCGGTGCGATAGCCTGCAGAAGCACCAGCAGCGCGCGCGTCATCGAAGCGCGCGGCCCGCTTCAACGGGGCAAGGGCACGTTGCGGCGACAGGCTACGAACCCTCTTCAATTCGGCCGCCGCTGCGTCACGGATCGCAGGATTGATCGGCGCCGATTTCTTGAGGGCGAGTTTGCGCAGAAGGCCACTGATAAAACCTTCCACGAAGGTGTCTACTGCCGCCTTCCGCGTCTTCGCCGTGCGCCGCGCCTTGTAGAACGCGCCCCTGCGGAACTCGGCGATGGCCCAGGCAGCCGTATCTTCGACGATGTCGTGCAGATACCGGGCGATGGTCGGGCGGGGTTCGACACCGAAGTAGACGGCATGGCGGCCGTCGTCGTTGATCTGGATGAACATCGCGCAGTCGCAATACCAGGCCACGACGCTCCACACCGCCTCGACGCGGTTGCGCCGCCGCCGCCGCGTGTCCGTCGGTTCCTCGACATACTGATCCGCCGTGATCTCGTCCGCCGACATGCCATGTTCGTCCAGCAGCCGACCCATGATCTCGGCCGCCCGCAATGCCTCGGCCTCGGTGCAGCCGGCCGCGGTGGTCATCGCCTTGAGCTTGCGCAGCTTGGCCAGCAGTGCGTCTCGGTCAAACGCCATTCGAAACCCCTTTCATCGCCTTGCGAACCGCGCTTTCCAGCGCGTCGACCCCGGCCTTTACCTGCGTGGTGGACGCCAGCCCGAAGGCACGCACCGCGGCATTGCGCAGCAGCCAGGTATCCCGATCGTCGGTAGTCGCCTGCAGCACCAGCAGGCGGGCGTGCAGGGCGGTGGCATAGGCGCGCTGGGCGCGGTCGCCGATCGCCGCCTTGCCGGGCGGCACGGCCCAGCCGGCCCGCGTGATCCGGGCGCGCAACGCCTCTATCACCGATGATGCCTGATCGGCCGACAGCCAGTCGGCCGAGGCAACGCCGGTCTGGCGCTGGACGAAGCCGGCCAGGCCGTCGACGTCGTCGGCACCGATGCCGCCCAGCAGTTCAAGCACGTTCCACAGCCGGGCGATCTTGCGCGCATGCGGCTTGTCGCCCCGCACGGGCGCGGCGGCCTGCCCGGTGCGGCCGTTGAGGTGGTCCAGCACCTTGCCGAGTTGGGCGACATTCATGGCTGACAGGCTGCGCGACCCGCCGACGCGTTCCAGCATGTCGCGCCAGTCTGTTTCATCGCCGAGGCCGGGATGCTGCCGCCGGGCGACCTGGGCGGCTCGCTTCATGCTGGCGGTCCGTGCTCCCGCCACGCCGGTCGATACTGCTACGAGGCGCGGCCTCATTTCTTCCTCCGCCGATCGCGGACCTGGTCAACGCAGCCGACGAGCTTGGAAACCATAGCCAACACATCGGTGATTGACAGATCCATAGCCAGCCCGATTTCCCCACAATGAAGCTCTATGGTGATCGGGAGCCTCTTGTTGTCCTTGTTCGGGCCGAAATCCATCCAGTCAGCGGCTATCCGCACTGGGCGGAATGTTTCGCCGTAAGCGTCAACGACCGGCAACCTGATCGGCACTGTCTTCGGTTCAGACATTGGCGACCTCGCCGGTCTTCTGCGACGACGCCCGCCGGGACATGTTGAGCGCCAGTTCCGACAGTTCTTCGGCGCGACGCTGCAGACGCTCATAGGCGCGATAACTCGCTTCCGCCGTCTGTTCTGCGGTCGCAACATCGGCGTTCATCCGAGCGACGACCGCGCGACGTTTCATGTAGCTCGGGTGAACCACGTCCACCCGGTACATGTCTTCCCGCGCTGCCTCCAATTCCTGGCGCATTCTGGTGATCTGGTTTGCTTCACTGTTCCAGCGCGCAAATATCACCGACGCCCGTTCCCACAAGGCTTCAACCCGCGCCCGCACTAGATCGTGCTGCCGCACCGGGAAACCTACCCGCTTGACCAGGTGCAGCAGCTCGTCGCGCGTCAGATCGTCAGGCGTCAGGGGGATGCTCCGGCCCTTAGCCATTCGCCACCTCCACCAGCGCGACCGACCGTTGCGCCCCGGGGATGCGGCGGATATGGCCGCGGGCTTCCAGCCCGGCCAGGAAGTCGCTGACATGACCCTTCGACCTGCAGCCGATCGCGTCGGCGATTTCCTGCAGGGTCGGCGCTGCCAGGCCGTCGGCCTGTCGTTGGCGCAGGAAGGCCAGCACCTGGCCTTGCCGCGGTGTGACGCCGAACTGCACCTTAGCCACCGAACCGGGCCCGCACCGGGTCGACGATCTCGCGGCCGTGGCGGTTCAGCCCGTCCATGACGGCGAGGTAGTCGGCATGCGAGGCGAAGGTCAGGCGGGCCATCTTGTTCTTGCCGGTGGCCGCAAGCGCGCTGATCCACTTGCCCTTTACCAGGAAGTGCATGGCGCCATCTTCGACGTCGGTCAGGGGGCCGAGATAGTTGGCGATGTGCCGGCTGTTGACGTAGGTGTGGGCGAAGACCCGCACCCCGAAATCGCCGGGAAGGCAGGGCAGCATGGGGCTGGTCGTCGCCCCTCGTAACCGGGCGGATGCGTCAATCATCGGTGGACCTTTCAGGACGATAGGCGGCGGGCTTGCGGCTGTGCGCATTGACGGCGGCGACGACGTCGGACCGGGCAAGGCCGAGATCGTCGGCGGCATCCAGTGCGGCGGCGATGAAGGCACGGGCCAGCCCCTCGTTCGACAGCGGCGCCGGCGCCGGTGGAAGGGCGGCGGTGTAGCCGCCGCCCAGTTCGAACAGGCACCGCCGCACCGAGGCGCGCAGCACGGCCTGCCGTTGCGTCTCGCCGACCGAAGCCCGCCCGGTCAGGCCGCCCCGAAGGAACGGCACCGCGGCCAGCACCAGGCCGAGCAGCAGCGTGCGTTCGGCGCTGGCCATGGTCAGGCACCGCCTCGTGCACGTGCACCTGCGCGCGTAGCAACCAGCGTGCCAAGGTCTTCGCCGGCGCGGCGGGCCGCCCTGGCAATGGCGTCGAGATACGCGGTGGCCAGCTCTTCCTGTTCGAACTTGGCCTTCTGCTTCTTGGCCAGCGTTTCCTTGTCGGTGCGCAGTTCGGCCAGCACGCCGCGCAGGGCGGTCATGTTGAGGCCGTTGGCCTTGGCCGTCGCGAAGATCGCGGCCTTCGTGTCGTTCGCGGCCTTGATATCGGCATCAAGACCGATCAGCCGCTTGACCGTGTCGTAAAGCTCGTCCTCGGTCTTCGCGGCCGAGTTGTCGCCGGCGGCGGCGTCGGGCGGGGTGGCGTCCGCCACCTCGTCCAGCAGCTTGGCCGAGGATGTCTTGCCCTTGCCCTTGCTCATGCCACGCCTTCCCGGGCCACCTGAGCCTCAATCTCGCGCTGCAGCTTCGCGACCCCGTAGACCTGCGTGAGAGGGAGAGGCGCGCCATGCTCAGCGACGCCAACCATGGGCACCGTGCCGCCCGGCCCGACCTGGGCGGGGCTGGTCACGACAGTTTCCCTGAAATCATCCATGTCCCCATCGTCGGGACCGAAACAGATCACGGCAGTGTTGACCGGATGCTCCGCGTTCCAGGCCGCCGCCAGGCGTTCAGCGATATAGCGCTTCCGAGCATCGCTCATGCTGCACCGTCCGACCCCTGGGGCGCGCTGGGCGCCTCGGCCGAGGCAAGGTCTATGGTGATATTCTGGAACCGCTCCGTGGGGCTGCGCCGCACGCGGAAATACATATGCAGCTTCGACCCTTCGACGCGGATTGCATCGGACAGCGCTTCCTTGGCGCGCCGCCAACCGTCGTCGTCGATTTCGATGTTGCGCAAGCCGAGGATCTGATCGCGGTTGACCTGGCCCTCCTTGTCGACCCTAAACGCATTGTCGACGATGGCCTTCAGCTCCAGCCGCGCGCCTTCCGACCAGCGGTTCAGGCATTCGTCGATCAGCGACTTGGCGAAATGCAGCTCAGGCCCAAAGGACAGGCGGTCGCAGTTCTTGACCTGCACCTGCATCGTGCCGTCAAAGGTGTTAAGGGTGACGCCGCCCTTCACCCCGCCATAGGTCGCGCCATACTGTTCGGCCGCGAGTGCCATGAACGCGCCGACATCATCGAAACAGTGCCCCTTGAACCGGGCGATCTGCTGCGACAGTTCCTGGGCGAAACTGAGGATCTTGCGCACGGCCTGGTCTTCAAGCTTGCGGACAGGCTTGACCATTTGCTCGGGCATCATCACGCCCTTAGCGTCCATCATGTAGCCGGCCGGGACGGCGGGTGACGTCGTTTCGGTGGTCATTTGAAGCGGCTCCTAATCCAGTTCAGAAGACGATTGAGAAACCGTCGGCGGCGATGCCGGCGGGGTGGCGGCGCCGACATGGCGCCCGTCATGAACAGGCGGTCGTTCATGTTCATCGTGGCGGCCCTCCTGTTCGGCCTGGTCGAGCGCCAGGGCGCCCATTGCGCTTTCCAGCGCGGCGAGGCGGCGTTCGATATCGGCGATGCGTTTGGCGCTTGTGCTCATGCGATGCTCGCGTTCCGCGGCGGATCAGCGATCAGCAGCAGCAGCCGCATGAGGCGGGCGGAATGTTCGACGTCGCGGCGGATGCGCGCGACACCGCCCTTGACTGCCTGCCGGGCCGCCTGCTGGTCGACGCCGAAGATGCGGGCCAGGCCACGATATTCGGCGCCCCGCGACAGCCGCAGCAGGACCATTGCGTCCTGCTGCGCGAACGCGGCCTTGTCGGTCCGCGGCGGCCGCGTCACCTCGTCGGCGGGAATGTTCCACATGGCGGCGACCGCGATCACGATCGGGTGCGGCCGGCGCGACTGATCGTCAGTCATGCCGTGCCCCCGTGGGTCTTTGCGGCGGCCTTGTCCAGCCGCAAGGCGATGACGCGGGCACATAGCACCTGGCCCATGATGCTTTCGCGATACTCGTTCAGCTCGGCCGCGCTGCAGGGCGACCAGTTCGAGCGCAAGGCCAAGGCGCGGAACGTGCCAGCCATCCCGATCAGCGACCCTTCGAGCATCCGATCACCGTGGTTGTGGTCGGGAGACCGGGCCAGGTCGAACGCGATCGCGTTCAGGACACGGGCCACGGCAAGCTGTTGGATCGGCGCTTGCTGATTTGCCGCCCAGACGGTCAGCAGCCGGAACTGGTCGGCCAGCCATATCGCGCGCCGGCGCGCGCTTTCAGCGTTGGGCATCGTCGTTCCCCCTCTTGGCGGGCATGTAGTGAATGCAGGTCGGGCAAGTCCGCTTGAACCGTTCCCGCAGGCCCGACGTACCGCCGAGGCGGCGGTGTTGTTCCTGCAGGCACGTGCTTCGGTTCAGCGCATCGCCGATCACGGGGCACGTCACCATTGCCATGGCGAAGGCACCTTCGACCCTGGCCTTGACGCGGTCGGTACTGGCCCCGTAGGTGCCCTTCAACACGCCGTCGATCACCGCCCGCGAATATTTGATCTTCCGCCCCACAGCCTCATAGCCGTCGCGGTCGACGGCTTCGCGCAAGGTCGCAATCCAAACCGGGTCAGTGCCCATGGGGCACCTCGATATGCACCCCCTTGTTGGGGTCGAAGAAGGCACGCTTCCCCGCGCGCCAAATAGGCGCCTCCGGCCCCAGATCGTTCACGACCATCCAGCGCTTTTCGCCTCGCGAGTTCGGATAGTTCGGTTCCGCGCGTTGACGCATCTCGACCACGATCCCGCCTCGCCGCAGCAGCAGCAGGTAGTGCTGCGCGGTGCGGGTCTCTTGCTTCTGCCGGCCATCGCCAGCGAGCTGCACCAGGCGCGAGACCGTGGCCTTTGGATTAAGGCGCAGTACCTTCCACAGCCGTTGCTGGAAGGTCTGTGCCGCCCGCGGCTTTCTCAGGCCGGTGTGGGGTCCCGTCGGCCCCTTGCGCAACGGCTCTGCGGCAGCAAGACGAGCGACGTCGCCGACTGGCGTCAGCCGGAAACAGCCGTCCTTCACCTGTTCGACCATGCCGCGCGTCAATAGGGCGGCGCAGATCTGCGACACCCTGTTCTGTTTGATGCCGGTAAGCTCGGCGATCTGCTTCGGGCTGCGGCACCCTTCGGCCACGGCGAGGGCGTTGAGCAGCGCGCGAGCGCGGTATTTCGCGTCCTGGCTCATGCTGCCGCACCGGTCGCGGCCTTGCCCCCACGCGCGCCCTTGGCCCTGACTTGTTCGGTCATCGACGCGCCACCCCGGCGCTGCCATTCGTGGATCAGCGTCTGTTGGCCAACCTCTTCCATCGTGACCGTCTTGCCGCGTTGCTTCCGCCCGATGCGCTCGACGTTGCCAATGGCTTTGATCACTTCACGGATATAGCCCTCGGACTGACGCGCGATTTCGGCCACGACGTCCGCGCCGATCGGGACTTCGGCCAGTTCGCCGCAGACCTTGGCAACGTCTTCCGCCGTCAGCGGGCCGAACTCGGCCACGCCGGATATCCGCGTCCAGACCTCGCGCTTGCGGCGCAACACGGGCTTGACGTGTTCCCGGCCGCAGAGGACCACGGTGATTTCAAGCGGGTCGACCAGATCGCGCAGGGTGTCGAGCACCTTGACGTTGGCGCCAATCGCGTTTTCGACCTCGTCGATGACGATGGGGCATTGCTTGCGCGCCAGCAGGCCATAGGACTGGGCGAACAATTGCTCGGTCTTCGCGGCGGGTTCCTCGCCCAGTTCGCGCACCAGGTCGGTCAGGAACCAATGCGGGGTCGCTGCCGCCTTGACCCGCACGAACACGGCTTCCCGGCGCACACCCCACCACTGACACGTCTCGGTCTTTCCGAAGCCGGCATCGCCCGTGACCAGCACGAACTTGGCCTCCGTAGCCGTCCGTTCCTCCACCGCGCTAGAGGCGATCAGGAATTTCTTGACATTATCGGTCTGGACGAACGAGACTTTCATTTCAGTACCTCATTTCTCGATTACGCGATTGCAGCCGCGCGGGGTTCCAGCCCGCGCGGCTTCGTCTTTTCCCGCCACAGCGGAAACTCAGGCTCCACCTGCATGCGCAAGGTCGGGCTCTTCTTCAGCATCTCGGCCACCACCTGACGGTCGTAGTCGTCGACGCATTCGTCATCAGCGTGACGCAGCACCCACACGGCAAATTCTTCGTCAGTCGCCTGGGCGCCCGGACGCTCGTTCGGGTCCGCCTTACGGGTCGCGCCCTTGGCCTCGATGCGCGCGAGCTGGGCGGCGGCGATATCCTGATCGGCGGCCGAGATGGCGGGGGCCTGACGGGGCGCGTCGGCCGCAATCAACGCGTCGGCGGCGGCGTCCAGTGCCTCGGTCTGATAGGCCGTGGTCGGGCGCGGGAAGGCGACGATGTTGCGTGCCTCGGTCGCCGCCTGGGCGCGCGCGGCGGCCGACAGCGCGGC
>WBUQ01000115.1 GCA_008933635.1 Desulfobulbaceae bacterium
CCCCTGGCCGACCCGGTTTCGCCCTGGCCCTCCAGCCTGATCTGCTGCCCCTCGATGATCCCCTTGGGGATGGTGACGTGCAGGGACTGCGGCTGGACCCTCATGCGGCCGCCGCCCTCGTGGACCGTGCGATTCAGGGTGATCGTCTTTTTCGCCCCGTGGTAGCTGTCTTCCAGCGAAATGGCGATCCTGGCATGGACATCATGACCGAAATCCTGCTCATGACCCTGGAATCCCTGCTCAAAAAACGAGAATCCTTCCTGGCCGGTCCTGGCGCGTCCGCCACCGAACAGCGATTCGAAAAAATCGCTGAACTGCTGTGAAGAGGCCCTGCCTGTACTGGGGCCACCTCTATGGAACCTCTCCTCCCAGCCCGGCGGCGGCCTGAAATCCTGACCATTCTGCCAGTTGGCGCCGAAGGTGTCGTAGGCCTTGCGCTTTTCATCGTCCTTCAGGACCTCGTAGGCCTCGTTGATCTCCTTGAACCGCGCCTCGGCATCGCGGTCCTTGCTGACATCGGGATGATACTTGCGGGCCAGCTTGCGGTAGGCCCGTTTGATCTCATCCGCCGACGCGTCCCTGGCGACATGGAGAATCTTGTAGTAGTCCTTATATTCCATAGCCTTCCCGGTCAGTCGACCCCGTGTTGCCGGCCCTTGACCGCCTGTCCCATTTTCACGTAGGTGACTTTCTCATCCCGGCCGTACACCTCGAACCGGTTCCGTCCCTGTCCCTTTGCCCTGTACAGCGCCTCGTCCGCCTGCCGGATCAGTTCATCCAGGCTGCCTGCCCGGCCAGAGAGCCGCGTCGTCACGCCGATGCTGCAGGTGGCCCGCAGATCCTTTTTCGCCTCGCCGTAGCATTGCCGCTCCGCCAGTTCCCTGATGGTTTCAGCCAGATGGACGGCACCTTCAATCCCGGTATCGGCAAGGAGCAGGATGAATTCCTCCCCGCCGTAGCGGGCGACGATATCGGACTTGCGCAGACGCGCGGCAACCAGGCCGGCAAAGCCGCGGAGGACCATGTCGCCGCAGGCGTGCCCATGGCAATCGTTGATTTTTTTAAAGTAATCAAGATCGAGCATCATGCAACCAAGATCGTTGCCGGAGCGGAGGGCCTGGGCAAAGGTCCGCTCGCCGGCCTCCTGGAACGAGCGCCGGTTGAGCAGACCCGTGAGGGCATCGCGGGACGCCTGTTCCTCCAGCTGCCTGTTGAGAATTTTCAGCTGCTGGACGTACTGACGGAGACGCAGATGGGTTTCGACCCGGGCATGGAGCTCCTCGGCGATGAAGGGCTTTTTCAGGTAGTCACTGGCACCGGCCTTGAAAAAGGACAGGATGCTTTCCTTGTCGTGCATCGACGACACGAAGAATTTGGGAACCTGCTGCATCCCCTCAATGCCCGACAGTCGCCGGCACAATTCCTCGCCGCTCATCCCCGGCATCATCTGATCGATGATGACGATGTCGAATGCAGCCTCCTCCCGTTCGACCAGGGCAAGCGCCTCCTCGCCGCTACCCGCCTCGATCACGGCCAGCCCGCTGCGTATCAGGTTGCTGCGCACGATCCTGCGGACCGACTGGGAATCGTCCACCACCAGGGCCCGCATCCCCGGGAACTGTTCCTTGGGACTGAGAACCCGGTCGACCGCCCGGATAATGTCGCCGGGACCGAACGGCTTGCTGATGAAATCGATGACCTCCAGCTGATAGCCGCGTTCCCGGTGCTCGAGGCTGTCGTTGGCCGACACGAAGATAATCGGGATCTGCGCCGCCCGCCGCTTGCGTTCGCTGACACTGTCCCTATCCGCCCGCAGACGCTCGCAGACCTCGAACCCTCCCATCACCGGCATATCGATATCGAGGGTGATGATATCCGGCAGCTCGCTCATCCACTCGATCATCGCCAGGGCCTCCATGCCGTTGGCGGCAACAAGGACCTCGTAGCCGGCATGGGCCAGCTCCCTCTGAATGATCGTCCTGATTATCGAGGAATCGTCAACAATGAGCACCGTCCTCCCGGCCATCGTCCTCACCTTTCCCATTGATTTGTTCCGCACTTTTCCACCAGTACAGCACAACCGCCGCCAAAGTTCAATGTCACCCCGGCATTACGGCTGTGGATTTTTTGCCTGCATCACCAGCATTTCACAGTTATCGCAGTCAAACTGCAGGACGTAGCAGCCGGTGTTGTCGCAGAGCAGGAGGGGCCCGGCCCCTTCCTGCGGACCCTGTTTATCCCTGCCGCAGATCCCGAGCTGTCGCCGGACGCAGTAACGGCTGGTCATCAGCGGCAACAGCCCATCGTTGTCCGCACCGGCAGGCGACGGGGGAAATGCGGTGACACCGTGACGGCGATAAAACATCTCGGCCCGGCGGTTGGTGACGTGGGCGAGGCAGGCGGTCTCGCCGGCAGGCCAGGGCGCATCGCCCGGCCCGGCGGTCCTCTCCGGTCTGATGTGGGCGGCGAGGCGGACCTCGGCATGGCGCTGCAGTGCCTCGCGGCGCAGGTCATTGATGACGGCGGCGGGCAGATGCAGCGAAGGGTCGATCTCGACCCGGACTTCCCGGATCCGGAAGATCGTCCCGCCGCTCTTTGCCATCTGCCGCCGGACGATCTCTTCGACCCGGCCGGCGGTCTGCACCCTGGCAGCGAGATCGATCTTCCTGTCGGTGACCGAGACGCAGCCATCCTCATCCTTCCCCGTGCAGCGCAGCCCTGCAGCCGTCTGCTCTACCAGCAGGTCGATGGCGACCTGCCGGCATTCCGTGCTGGCATCGAGCTGCCGGGTGAAGACGCTGTCATGGTTGCGGAAGATGACGGTGCCGGGCTCGATCCGGACCTTCTCCCGGGGAAAGATCCGCCGTCCTTCGACCCGGTTGGCCCTGAACCCGATCAGCCTGCCTTCGCCGTCGAGGCAGCAGAGGCCGTCGCCGTTATGGATCGCCACATCCGATTCCAGGTCAAACCAGTTCCGTCCGGCCCTGGCAACCGGTCCGACCTCCTGGCCGATGGCCTTCGGCGTATCGATCGAACCCGGCCTGTTGCGGGAGTTGACGAGAAAATACTCTGTCCGGCCGCGATTGAACGACCTGGCGGCATCGGGCTCGAATCCGAACCGGCACTCCCCGGAGGAGGAACGGGCGTAACCTGCGCCACTTCCGATCAGCCGGTCGAGGATCAGCCGGTAGGCAGCGGTGACGTTCTTGACATAGCGCTCATCCTTCAGCCGGCCTTCGATCTTCAGGGAACGGACCCCGGCCGCCAGCAAGTCGCCGATATGGGCCGACAGGTCAAGATCCTTGAGCGACAGGAAATACCGCTTGCGGTCGATCTCCCTGCCCTGCAGATCCTTCAGGGCCCACCTGTGCCGGCAGAACTGGGCGCACTCGCCGCGGTTGGCGCTGCGGCCGAGGACCTTTTCGCTGATATAGCAGCGGCCGCTGTAACAGACGCAGAGGGCGCCGTGGACGAAAAACTCGAGCGGCACCGTGGTTGCCGCCCTGATCGCGCGGATCTCGTCGAGGCCAAGCTCCCTTGCCAGCACGACCTGGGAAAAGCCGGCCTGCTCCAGGAAACGCACCTTCTCGGCGGTGCGGTTGTCGGTCTGGGTCGAGGCGTGCAGCGGAATCGGCGGCAGGTCGCACTCGAGCAGACCCATGTCCTGGATGATCAGGGCATCGGCTCCGGCGTTCCACACCGCGCGGGCGAGGGCTGCGGCCTCATCCAGTTCGGCATCGGTCAGCAGGGTGTTGAGAGCGACGTACACCCTGGCGAAATACCGGTGGGCATGGCGGACCAGGCGCTCGATGTCGGCCAGGTCGTTGCCGGCCGCGGCCCTGGCACTGAACCGCGGCGCACCGATGTAGACGGCGTCGGCGCCATGGTTGATCGCGGCGATGCCGCAGGCAAGGTCCCTCGCCGGGGCGAGGAGCTCTGCCCATGCGGAAGGAGGAATCTGCTGCGCTGTCTCAGCCATGGCGGCTCATGGACGCATCCGGAATTTCCGTCCTGCCGGGCCGGCGGCTAAAAGGTAATGATTTCATAGCCGGCATTGATAAGCGGCTCAAGCGATGGGTGGCCCTTCATCTCACCGTCGATGGGCAGACCCTGCTCCTGGGCGCTGTTGAAGGAACCCATCCGCACCGAACAGGATTCGCAGACGCCGGCGAGCAGCCGGTTGTCGAGCATCTCCCGGTAGAGGTTGGCAAAGGGCGTTTCCGGCCGGATCATCTCAGGAATGAGCCTGGTCGCCGCCCCCTCGATGAGCACCTTGACGTCATAGCCTTTGCCATGCAGATCGAGGGCGTACAGCAGGACATGGGCGAAAGTGGTCAGGTCGCCGTCATAGGCTATCAATGCGATTTTCTTCATAACCTCTCCAAGTAGTACTGCGATCGCGTCAGAGGGCCAGCTGGAAGCCGGACCGATGGTGAAAATCGGCGACAGGCCCCTGATGACTCAGCGCCCAGAGGGACCTCCCGCCATCCCGGTGCTCCATGACGGCACTGATGCCGGCCTCGATGACCTGCCCCCGGCGGAAGAGCGGCCGGAGATCGAGCTGCAGGTCGAGCCAGATTTCATCATCACCGACATGGAAGGCAGTGGGCAGGCTGCCGATCGCCGTTTCCTCGACCATTCCCTCGCGATAGCCGCTGAAGGCATAGACATTCCAATCGCCGCAGGGCGCCAGGTTGAACTCCCAGTACCGTCCAGCCCCGCTGACACCGAGAAATGCCTCGAAACAGCTGCGCTGCCAGAGCCCGTGCCGGCGATGCCCCGGGCCTTCCGGCGGGGAAAACACCAGTTCCCCGATGTCCCCCGAGACCCGGTACTGCAGGAAAAGGATGTCCCCCTGCCGCCGCACCGAGCCGGTAATTGCCAGACAGGGGGCGTCTTCGTCCTGCTCCTGCCGGAAGCGCTGCAGCAGAAAGATGTGCCGGGCAGACCGGACCAAATCCTCGCTCTTGAACTGTTCAGCCATGGGATTCCCTTTCGGTTGGCAGGCCTGCAGGCTGTGACGGCGATCGGTCTGACCGGCGATCGGACCGCAGACGTCTTCCCGCTATTTACCCAAAGAACAGGACGCTGGCAAGTAGGCTTGGGCTGCACCCGCGGGTCAAGCGCGGCACCGGCCCGCCGCCGGTCCACCGGGAATCTTCCGGCTTGTCAACCGCCACCGCTGTCACTATAATCAAGCCCCTGTCGACAACGGATGCGCCGTGCCAGCCATGCCCGCCGGGGCAGGCCCGGGCACAGGCCAACAAAACCGGAGAGGGGCCAGCCAGAATGGAAGCAGATCAACGCCAGAAGCGGGGTATATTCGCCGTCCATCTCGGCCTGGCGGCCAACACCATCCTCGCGCTGCTGAAGACCGGCATAGGCGTCATCGGCCACAGCCCGGCCCTGCTCGCCGACGGCATCAATTCCACCTCGGATGTCGCGTACGGTGTGGTCGTCAGCATCTTCATGCGGCTCTCCGGCAAACCGGCCGACCGGGAACACCCCTACGGCCACGACCGGCTGGAATCGATCGCCGCGGTGGTGATCGGCGCCTTCGTCATCACCACCGCCATCTCGATCTTCTGGTCGGCCATCGACAATATCTACGAGCTCTACCGCGGCCGGAGCGAATTCACCGGCGCCTCGCAGCTGGCCCTGTGGATAGCCGCCGCAACCGTCATCGTCAAGATCGTCCTCTCCCTGTGGACCAGGGAGATCGGCAGGCAGACCCAGAACAACGCCGTCATCGCCCTCGCCGCCGACCACCGCAACGACATCTTCTCCGCCCTCGCCGCCACCATCGGCATCGTCTTCGGCCGGATGGGCTACCTCTGGGTCGACCCGCTGGCCGGCGGGCTGGTATCGCTCATCATCCTCCATACCGGGATCGAGATCATCCGCCAGGCCAGCGCCGACCTGATGGATACCCTGCCCGGCCAGAACCTCAGCCGGCAGATCGAAGAGCTGTTGCACAATGTGCCGGGTATCGAGCATATCGAGGATATCCACGGCCACCGCTTCGGTCCCTACCTGGTGGTCAACATCACCGTCGGCGTCGCCCCTGACATAACGGTGGCGGAAGGCGACCGGATCGCCACCGAGATCGAGGACATCCTGCTCAATCAGGTCGATTTCATGCGGCGGGTCTTCGTCCATTACCACCCGGCCAACCAGCAACCACCGGCCGAAGCGGTACAGCCGGGTCTGGTCCCCTGAGAGCGGGCCACAGCCCTGCCGCACCTCTTATCTGAATGTTTTCAGGGTCCTGAAGAGCTTGCCCTCCGGCGTGTTATCCAGCGAACCGCCACCGGCAGCATTCTCGAGGCGGTACAGACTGTGGCCGGACCATCTCTCCAGCGTTCCATGGCCATCCGGGTAGGTACGGGTCAGATCGATCGTCTGTTCTTCAAGATCACAGCTGAAAACAACCTCATGGTCGCGGGTCTTGTAGTATACTTCGTATCTGGTCGCACCGGGCTTTTTCCTGATCAACTGGAGGATGGCGGCAGCCTGCCAGGCCGAATCAAAGTCGGGTCCTTTCAGGCCGAGATTGGCTGTGACCAGCTGACCGGCAGCGCAGGCAACCGCGACCGTGAGCAGTGTCATGAGTGAGCTGAGGATATTGGACGCGGTTTTCATTGAACCCCCCTTGTTTTAGCAACCGGCTTCAATGCCTGGCTCCGGGACGGCGCTCCTGGCCCGGCGCTGCACCAGCTAGCGGATGAAGACCTGCTGGGACATACCTGCGGATCCGGCCAGGGACGGAATCATTATCCCTCATCCAGGGGCATCTGGTCCAGACAAGAACACCACTCATTCCGGGTCTGCGGCCTGACTGACCACTGCAAAACAAAAAAGCCCTGGGAGTGAACATCCGTTCACTCCCAGGGCTGGCACCTTCAAATGGTCGGGATGAGAGGATTTGAACCTCCGACTCCAGCGTCCCGAACGCTGTGCTCTACCAGACTGAGCCACATCCCGACCTGTGTCCGTTTTCGGCCCTGCAGGGGCCGGCTCAACGAATCTGCCATTAATAAATGTTCATGCCGGCAAAGTCAAGCGCAAAAGGCAGGATGGAGCGCTGCGGCGGCATCACCGTCTGCACCTGCCCTGCGCCCGATCTGGTACCGCCGCCGGAAAGGTTCTTCCCGCATGCCAGACCACGTCGATCACGGCTGGCATATCCACGGAACATGTGCCGCCTGCCGGCAGCGATGCCGGGCCGCAATCCTTCCCGACGGGCAGATCAGCGGACGATAAACCCCAGTACCTTCAGGTCACTGGCCCACCTGCTCCATGGACCGGTAACAAACCGGGCCTTCATGGTCTTCGCGCAGAAGACGACCCTGGCGTCGCTGTCGAGGTTGCAGCGACGGTCATAGTTGGTATGGCTCAGACGCAGGGTATACGTGCCGTCGTTGTTGGGGCAGACCTCCTCGACATAGGCGGGATGCCCGGTGGGCATGTTGCGTCGCCGGTCGGCATCGAGGATGATGACTGCGCCGGCGCTCGGTACGGGAGAGGTCACCCCCTGTTTTCTCGCGCAGGCAAACCACTGGACAGGGCTGGTATCGCCCAGCCGGCAGTTGTCGATGCCGGAGCGGCAGCGGGCATAGATGAGGCTCTGCGGCTGGCAGCGGGATGTTTTGCTCGTGCGGACGGTCTTCTTTTTGCCGTTCTTCAGCTTGACGGTTTTGGTACAGGGAACGCTTTTGCCCGGCCGCAGGTCGAAACAGCTGTCCCGGTCACCTCCATCGGCCAGCTGGCATTGGCCGCAGCCGGCAGCCCCTCCGGGCGGCAGTTCCGCACTGGTGGCAGCCGCCGCATAATCGGCAAGGGGAAGCTGCCGCTCTCCGACGCAGCTGTCGCCGGCAATCTGCGGTTCCGCATCATCGGCCGGCGGAGGCGCCACCGCACAGCCGGACAGCAGCAGAACGACCCCGAGCAAACTGACAAACAGCCATCGCATTGGATTTCCGGGCAGCAAGATTCCTCCTCTCATCGGTTGCGGGTTCTCTTCCTCAAGCGATGTCGATGCTCTCGCCATGGCAGGGGACAGTGACGTCGAAATTTCGCTGGCGCAGATATTCGGCAAAGGCCAGGGACTGCTCCTCCTCGCCATGGACCAGTGCGATCCGTCTGACCCGCAGGTTCGATTCGGCCAGCAGCCTGGTCAATTCGTCGCGATCGCCATGGGCGCTGAATCCGCCGATGGTCTGGACCCGGGCCCTGAGCGGGTATTCCTTGTTGAAGAAATTGAGTACCGGCGGCGCCCCTTTCCTGCCTTCATCGTCATAGGCCTGGCCCATTTCCTGGATGCGCCGGCCGAGGGTGTTCTGGCCCATGTAACCGACGATCAGCACTGTGTTGCGCTCATCATGGATCTTGTAGCGCAGGTGGTGGAGGATCCGCCCTCCCTCGCACATACCCGAGCCGGAAAGGACGATATGCGGCCGCTCGTCCCGGTTGAGGGCCATCGAATCCTCCACCGAATTGATAAACTTCAGCTCCTGGAAGCGGAAGGGGTTGAGGCCGTTCTGGAGAAAGGTGTGATGGGTGTCGACGTCGTAGGTCTCGGGGTGCTCGCCGAAGACATTGGTGATATCGGTAGCCAGCGGACTGTCGATATAGACGGGGATCTTGGGCAGCTCACCTGCCATATAGAGTTCATGGAGGAAATAGATCAGCTCCTGGGTCCGGCCGAAGGCAAAGGCCGGAATCAGCACCGAACCGCCCCGGGCATACGTCTCCTCGACGACTCTGCGGAGCGCCGGCTTCATGTCGACCACCGGATCGTGCTGGCGGTCGCCGTAGGTGCTCTCCATGATCAGCAGGTCGATATCGCGGTCTTCCTCGGCAAACCGCAACGTCGGATCCTCGGTGATCGGCTTGCCGAACCGTCCGACATCGCCGGTAAACATCACGGTTCGCCGCTGGCTCCCGGTTCCGTGGTGGATGACGGCCATGGCCGACCCGAGGATGTGGCCGGCATCGTAGAGGGTGCAGGTCAGATCATGACCGATGACGACCGGATGCCGGTACGGCACCCCCTCGAAATACTCCAGCGTCTCTTCGGCATCCTCGATCGAATAGAGGGGCTCGATGATCTCGAGTTGGTGCTGCCGCAGGATCTTCTCGATCAGCGGCACATTGAGGTTCTGGTTCTCGGTCCTGAGGCGCAGCCCGATTTCGTGCATCTTCTCCTTTGGCAGCCTCGCCTCGACATTGCCGCTCTGGACCTTGGCCAGGAAGTTCCGGGCTGTCTTGTAATTCAGGTAGGCCGCATCGCCCTCCTGGATTTTTGCGGCATCCCGCAGCAGATAGGCGCAGGCATCGGCCGTCGCCCGGGTGCTGAAGATACGACCCTGGAACCCCCTGTTGGTGACCATCGGCAGTCGCCCGGAGTGATCGATATGGGCATGGGACAGGACGATATTGGTAATCGTCTGGGGATCGACCTCCAGGACCCGGTTCTTCTCCTCGGTTTCTTTCCGTCTGCCCTGGAAAAGGCCGCAATCCAGCAGAATCTTGTCCCTCTCCGTTGTCAGGGTGTGGAAGGATCCGGTGACCTCCCGAGTCGCCCCGTGAAATGTGACGTGCATGATGCTCCTCTGTGGTTCAGCAATCGGTATTCGCTCCGCCCGGGGCTGCTGACGTTACGCCCGGGCAGGTGATTCAGTCGGTATTCAGTTTCGGCTGGTTGAAACTGCGCAGGCTGTGCAGATCCTTTTTCTGCGAAAAGGCGACCAGGCCCTGCGGGTCCGGGTAGCCGATGCCGATGAACATGATGATCCGCTCGTGCATTTTCAGACCGAGCATGTTCTCCGCGCGCTTTTCCAGCGATTCAATGTCCGCCCAGTTGAGCGGACATGAACTCAGCCCCAGGGTCTCGAGGGCGTACATGAACGACATGATCGACAATGAGGCGTCGATATAGATGCCGTGGCGGTCCCGCTCGCCGTAATAGGCGGAAAGATCGCCGACCACCGCGCAGATCATCGGGATGTTATGGCCGAAACCTGCCGTCCCCAGCGGCAGGGGGCGCAATCGCCGCAATGCCTCCGGTTCGTCGAAGAACCGGTAGAAAAAAGGCTGGCGGTTGCAGGCCGTGGGCGATTCGGCGGCGATCTCCAGCGCCTTGTCGATCAGCACATGAGGGACCTCTGTCTGCAGGAACCAGCGCACCGTGCGGCGCCGCTTCGCCAGAGAGGCGAAGCTGTCGAAGGTGACCGGACAGGCATCGCGCCGGCTGTAGGGGATCCGCCCGCCAGGGCCTTCCCCGAAAGGCTGGTCGACACTGAGGAAGATGGCATGCGCCCTTTCCACCTGCTCCTCCCCTTTCACCACGGCGAAATAGTTCTCGAGGATATCGTGGGCCCAGGCCAGATCCTTGCTCCAGTCAGCGGCATTGTCGACCTGGCTGCATTCGAGATAGCAGTTCACCGTTTCGACGATATACGACAAGGCAAAGCGCTCGCGGCGGGGACGCATCAGCAGGCCCTTTTCGATACGGTGGATATTCCGCCGCAACAGGGTGCGCATGGAGTTCGGGTCGATCCGGGAATGGTGCAGCGCCAGGCCAGCGGCGACAGCCTGCTGTTCCCTCCTGAAGGCCCTGGAGAAAAAAGAATAATATAGCGTGCAGAGCCATCGGGATCCAGCTATGCCGTTCAGGACAAGGCGCTGTTTGGCGCTGAAGGCCCGGCGCAGCCAGGCGACGGCCGCAGGCGGCAGCTTCTTTTCAGCAAACAGCATAAGCGACATACCGTCTCTCCAGCAATGCTGCAGCACACGGCCCGGCCGCAGCGTTATGCACAACGGGAACCTCCCTGTCCGTCTACGGGCAGCAATCCTCCCATGCGCCCGTAACTATACCATAAGCCCCTCGCCCGACAAGAGAATTTATCCCTGCTGACAGAGGAGAGGTTGCCTCTTGGTCAGGCTTGTGACATACTGCAGAAGCAGTTTCGGCCCGATGCGTCACAACCCTTTCTGAGGAGTCCACTCATGCCCATCTTTCCCCTGCAGGGACTCGGCCAGTTCACCGGCAGAGCGCTGTTCGCCGGCAATCGCCTGGACCTCCAGTCCTTCCGCAACACGCAGCGCCTGGCCGCCTCCCCGCTGACCATCAGTGCCGGCGCCAACGGCGTGGCCGTCCTGTTCCGCTTCGGTGTCGTCGTGATGTTCGGCCTCAACGCCGTCGAGGAGGCCGCCTTCCTCTCCGGCATCACTGCCAGCATCGTCGAGCCGTTCGATGAACTCGAGGCGGAGGAAGTCACCATCGCCATCGACTCCTCCAGGGATGAGCACGTCGACTCCTCGATTATCACCCTGCAGAATATCGATATCACCAAACTGCAGATCATAGCCGACGCCCTGGCCAAGAGCGTCGTGCTCGGGCACTACGAGACGACCATCAAGCGCTCCTTCGACCGCGTCGAACCGCTCGCGTCGAAACTCCAGCTCGGCAAAACATACGGCCACCAGAGCCGTACCCTGCTCAACCATATCGGCGATGTCCTGATGATCCAGGTGCGGATGGTGGGACGGGTCGAGGTCAGCGAAAAACCCGAGTTGCTCTGGGAACTGCCGCAATACGAGAGGCTCTATGCCGATCTTGAGGACAATTACGAACTGCGGGAGCGGCACCTGGCGATCGAGCGCAAGCTCGAACTGGTCTCCCGCACGGCGGAAACCCTGTTCGACCTCCTCCACAACAAACGGTCCCTGCGGGTGGAATGGTATATCGTCATCCTGATCGTCTTCGAGATCCTGCTGACCCTCTACGAGATGTGGGTCACCTGAGGATCAGCCGATCCGCGCATCGACGCAGACCCGGAACAGCCTCGGCGAACAGTGCCCGGCAACCGTGACGGACGCCGTCGCAAGCTCCCGGCCATTTCTCCGGCAGGCCTGCCCGATCTTTTCGACGGCCTCGGCAAAACCGCCCTTCTCCTGCAGGTCGTAGAAATGCAGCCAGCCATCCCGACACAGGCCCCCGAGGGCCAGATCGAGAAAATCGCCTGCCGATCTCGGCAGCGGCATGATAATCCGGTCGAAGACCCTGCCGAGTTGCGGAAGCTGTTCCCTGACATCTCCATGGATGAATGATACGTTGGTTATCTTTTTGTTATATGAAAGATTTTTGACAGCATAGGCGTGGGCGTCGGGGTTTTTTTCTATACCAACAACCTGACACAGAGGCTGGATGCGACCGATCACCAGGGGATATGGACCGATGCCGGAAAAAAGGACCAGGACTCGCTCCCCATCACGGACCAGAGCGGCAACGCGCTTGCGCTCGTTGCCGCTGCGGACGGAGTAGTAGACTTTTTCCGGGTTGAGCAGCAGCCGCACCCCGTTTTCCCGGTGCAGGGTCTCCCGCCGCTCCTCCCCGCCGATGATCTCCAGCGGCAGGATCCGGAACTCGCCGTCATAGTGGCCGGCCCTGCGGGCAACGACCCTGATGTGCTTATGAAGGGCCAGGATGGTATCGGCAATCTGCCGTTTCCGGTGGAGCAATTCCTCCGGGACGATAATGATGGCCATATCGCCGACGATATCGAATGAGCCGACCAGTCTGTCCAGTTCATCAGGCGACAGCTGTCCGGCGAGGGCCTTTTTCAGCTCGCCCGACATCCCGCTTTACGACCGTTCGGGAAAATGCAGATATCGCCGCCTCGATGTCTCAGGAGACCGGAGACTTCCTGCCGGGGGAACAGAAGAGAGGATGGAACAGAAAAGGCGCCAGGAAAATCCGGATCCGGTTCCAAGGCGCCTCCGCAATGTTTCAGCTGCTTGCCAGCAAAAACCGTAAAAGAGATTATTTCCCCTTGATCTTTACGACATTGTCCGCTGCAGGCCCCTTTGGTCCCTGAACGATAT
>WBUQ01000116.1 GCA_008933635.1 Desulfobulbaceae bacterium
GTATTATATTATATACTACAATATACACCCCCACCAACCTTCAACCCGAGGAGGAATTCATGAACAGGTTCATTCCACTGCAAAAAATGGCCCTCGGCCTGCTGTTGCTGTCATTTGTCATGACAGGCTGCGCCGGCCAGAAAGCCACCAGCTCGGCGCCCCAGCCGGCCGCTCCAGCCGCTGCCCCTGCCGAGACCACCGCAAAGAAGGATGCTCTGAGCTACAAAGGCATCGTCGGCGACGTATCGAAGAAGGCCAAGACCATCTCGATCGCCGTCGGCCCCGAAGGAAAGACCGAGTCGATGCTCGTCCTTTTTGATGACAAGACCAAAGGTATCGAGTTTGCCAAGAAGGGCGACTCCGTCACCATCGTCTATGCAATGCGCGACCAGCAGCCTGTTGCCGTCTCGATCAAGCCCAACCTGGCCAAGTTGCCAGAGGGCGTGACCGAAATCAAAACCCCCGAGCTGCAGGAACTGATCGCTTCCAAGGCAGATCTGGTGCTGATCGACGCCCGGCCGGAGTCACGCTATGCCCAGTCCCATCTGCCCGGCGCAATCTCGGTCTCGGTGGAGAAAATGGCCAAGGAGATGGCCGCCGCCCTGCCGAAAGAAAAGGACAAGATGCTGATCTTCTACTGCGGGGGCCCCACCTGAGGGATGTCCACCAAAAACGCCGGTCTGGCGAAAAAACTCGGTTACAAGAACATACGCGTCTACCTCGATGGCGAACCGGCCTGGGCCAAGGCCGGCCAGCCGACCTACGCCACCAATGATTTCATCGTCAAGGGCAACGTGGTCATCATCGATCTGCGGGCCAGTGAAAAGGCCGTTGCCGGCCGGATTCCGAGGGCCGTCTCCATCCCCTATGCCAAGCTGGCCGACCGCGTCGACGACATTCCGCGCAACGCCCCGGTCATCCTCTACAGCGATAATGATGCCGAACTGAAAGAGGCTGTGGCCGACCTGCGCCAGGACGGCTTCAACTACGTCTCAGCGGTCAAGGGCAACTACCAGGGCTGGGTCGAAAGCGGCGGCAAGATCGAGACCGGGCCGATCCTCTCCACCGAGATCCGGTGGCAGCGCAAGCTCGGCAAGGGCGAAGTGTCGGTCGCCGACTTCAAGAAGGCAACGGAAGGCAAGATCCCCAACACCATCGTCGTCGACGCCCGTACCAAGGAGGAGGTCGCCGAACTGGGGATCTTCAAGAACACCGTCAACATCCCCCTCGACGAGATCACCAAGCGGATGAACGAACTGCCGAAGGACAAGCAGATCTTCATCCACTGCAGCACCGGTGCCCGGGCCGACATGGCCTACCAGCAGCTGATCAAGAACGGCTACAACGTCAAGTTCCTGCTCCTCAATATCGAAGACGCCGAGTGCGACTGCGAGATCATCAGGCCTTGATTCTGCCGCCAGCCGACCCCGGCCGCCGGGGTCGGCAGCCACTGTCCCGGGGGTGCACCACGATGCTCCCCCGGGATGCCCAGCAACGCCTCAGGGTGATATGATCCGGTCGCCGTTTTTCCGGGCTGTTTCTTGTCTTGTCCCCCCTCCGGACTTCGGCTAGACTGTTCGAGGCATGCGTGCCCGACCACACGGCGATCCGGGAGATGTCCCATCCGCCTGCCGTTCAGACTCCACCGCCTACAGGTTTGCGATGCCCCGCCCCGGAAACAGACCGCCCGCCAGGGCCAGGTCAACCTCTATCGAACGGCCTGACTCACACTGGCGCACCGTTCTCCATGAAACCATATTCGAGGCGGAGACCGCAGCCGGCAAGGCCTTTGACATTGTCCTGCTGTGGAGCATCATCATCAGCGTCGCCACCGTCATGCTCGACAGCGTCAACAGCATCCGGGCACAGATCGGTGGCACCCTGCTGGCGATCGAATGGTTTTTCACGATCCTCTTCACCGTCGAGTATGTCTTCCGGCTGATCAGCGTCAGGCGGCCGCTGCGCTACGCCCTGAGCTTTTACGGTCTCGTCGACCTGCTGGCCATCCTCCCCACCTACCTGAGCCTGCTGTTTCCCGGCAGCCAGTACCTGCTGACCATCCGGGTGATCCGCCTGCTGCGGGTCTTCAGGATCTTCAAGCTCTCGGCCTACGTCAGCGATGCCAATATCCTGATAACGGCCCTGAAGGCCAGCCGGCGGAAGATCGGCGTCTTCCTGCTGTCGGTGACGACGCTGGTGATCATCCTCGGTTCCGCCATCTATGTCATCGAGGGCGAGGAACACGGCTTCACCGACATCCCGACCAGCATCTACTGGGCCATCGTCACCCTGACCACCGTCGGCTACGGCGACCTGTCGCCGCACACCCCCGCCGGCAAGGCCATCGCCTCACTGGCGATGCTCTTGGGCTACGGGATCATCGCGGTCCCCACCGGCATCGTCACGATGGAAATCTCCAATTCGGCGAGGAAGGCGGTATCGACCAACAGCTGCCCGGACTGCAGCGCCGAGGGACACGACAGCGATGCCACCCACTGCAAGTACTGCGGCGCCAGGCTGTGATCTCCCGCGACTGAGGCGACAAGGCACCCGCATCCGGTCTTTTCCCGGGATCTGATGGAAATCGCGAGGAAGAAACGGGCCGGACTGCTTCATGCCGAAGCCGCCCCTTCAATGCCGTCAGCAGAGAACGCCTAGCACCCGGCCGAGCCGCCGGATGCCCTCCTCGATCTCGTCTTCCGGCTGGTAGGCGAAATTGAGCCGCAGGCAGAGATCCGGCAACCGGCCGTCGACCGCCGACTGGCTGCCCTCGGCATACCCTACTCCTTCCCGGCAGCAGCGGCGGAAGAGATCATCCGCAGCAATCCCCGCCGGCATCTTCAGCCACGCGTAGAACCCGCCCTTCGGCGGCGTCAGTTCCACCGCAGCCGGCAGGTGCCTGCCGATCGCCGCCAGCATCGCGTCCCGTCGCCGGCGGTAGATCCGGCACGACCGTCTGAGGTGGGCCTGATACCGCCCCACCGACAGGAAGTCGGCCAGCGACCGCTGCAGCAGGTTCGAGGTCGCCAGGTCGCTTAAGCACTTGCGCTTGAGCAGACTGTCGTAGACCGGCCCGTCGGCCACCAGGAAACCGATCCGCAGGTCCGGCATCAGCATCTTCGAGAAGGTGCTGACATAGATCACCATGCCGCAGCGGTCCAGACCCTTCAGGGCCGGCCGGGCGCAGCCCTCGTAGCGGAGGTCGCCGACGTAGTCGTCCTCCAGGATCGGCACGTTGTAGCGCTCGGCCAGTTCGAGAATCTGCCGCCGCCGCGGGGTCGACAGGCAGATACCGGTCGGGTTCTGGTAATTGGGGATGGTGTAGAGCAGCTTGGGGTGATGCTGGCGGAAAACGTCCTCCAGCCGGTCGACCTGCAGGCCGTCCCCGTCGAGATCGATCCCGACCGGCAGCACATCGAGCGAGCGGAAGATGTCCAGCGCCCCGGAATAGGTCGGATTCTCGGTCACCACCACGTCGCCCGGCCGCAGCAGCAGCTGGGCGGCCAGCATGATCGCCTGCTGCGAACCGGTGGTGATCAGGATGCTGTCGGCCGTCGTCTGCAGTCCCTGGCTGGCAAGGATCTGGGCGATGGTTGTGCGCAGCGGGACGAAGCCCCGCGGGTCGCCGTAGCTGCAGCCGATATCCCCCTGGCGGCGGATGACCTTCTGGATGCTCAGGCCGAAATCCCTGAACGACAGCAGGTGCGGGTCGCCGATGCCGCCGCCGAAGTTGATCGGCCGGGGATGACCGCCCGCCACCTGCTGCGGACTGTTGAACCTCTCGTTCCTGACCCTGGCCAGCGGCCCTTGCTGCCACAGCGGCCAGACCTCCTTCTCTCCGATACCTTTGGCTGGCGTTCGCCTCCCGACATCGAGGACATAGGTCCCGCTGCCCTGCCGGCCGGCAATCAGGCCGTCCGCCTCAAGGCGATCGTAGGCGGTCTCCACCGTGATCCGGTTGACCTGCAGATTCTCGGCGAGCCGGCGGACCGCCGGTAGCCGGGTGCCGGCTGCCAGGCTGCCGGACTCGATACTCTGGCGCAGAAAGGTCTCGATCTGCTGGTAGAGCGGAAATCCGCCCTCCCGCTCGATGGGAATACGCATGGATACTCCTCCCGGGTGTTTTCCGCCAGCATACCAAAAATGGAAAGAACTGCCAGTCCAATGTCGGCTATTGGATAATTGGACTGGTCATTTTTTCAACATTGTGGCCCTTTATTTACATCCATTTTTCCTCTACAACATGATCAGGCAGAACAACCCTATCCAGCCTTTCCACCTATGAGGTCTGATCATGCAACCGCAACAGGACACCATCGATTTCAACAGCGGCTATGCCATCGCCTTTCTCAGCGCCCTGATCCTGTCGACCACCGGAGTGGTGATCCGCTACCTGCTCGAGACCTACCACATCCCGCCGATGATCCTGGCCTTCTGGCGCAACGGCTTTCTGACCATCTTCCTGCTGGTCTTTCTCGAGTTGCGCTATCCTTTCCTGGTGGAAGTGCGTCGTTCCGATCTCGGCCTGCTCGCCGTCTACGGGCTGGTGCTCTCGCTCTTCAACATCCTCTGGACCACCTCTGTGGCCCTGAACGGGGCGGCAGTGGCAACACTGCTGGTCTACTCGTCGGCGGGTTTCGCCGCGCTGTTCGGCTGGTGGCTGCTCGATGAAGGGCTGGATCGGGCCAAGGTCGTCGCCATCACCCTCTGCCTGGGCGGCTGCGCCCTGGTGTCGGGGGTCGTCGGCGGCCGGACGGACCTGGCCGTCGAACCGCTGGGCATCCTCACCGGCCTGCTCTCCGGCCTCAGTTACGGGCTGTACAGCCTGATGGGACGCTCGGTATGCCGGCACGGGCTCAATCCCTGGACGGCGATGCTCTACAGTTTCGGCTTCGCCGGTCTGTTCCTGCTGGCCTTCAACCTGCTGAACCTGGACAGCCTGCCCTGGGGTTCACGGCAGGCGGGGGATTTCTTCTGGCTGGGAACAGCCTGGGAAGGGTGGGGGATTCTCGTGCTGCTGGCGATCGGCCCGACGCTGGCCGGCTTCGGCCTCTACACCGTCAGCCTCAACCGGCTGCCGGCAAGCATTGCCAACCTGATCGCCACCACCGAACCGGTCTTCACCGCCATCCTGGCCTTTCTGCTGCTGGGAGAGATGCTGACTCCCCTCCAGCTCGGCGGCGCACTGGTCATTCTCGCCAGCGTGCTGACCCTGCGGTTCACCCTGGCGGCCAGGGAATAGCCGCCTGGGAACTCAGCCGAGGATCTCGCGGATCTTGTCGGCCAGTTCCTTCCTGGCGAAGGGTTTCTGGATGAAGGCCACCCCTTCGTTCAGGACCCCCTGACTGGCGATGATATTGGCCGTGTAGCCGGACATGAAGAGGTGCCTCATCCCGGGCTGCCGGGCCAGTATCCGCTCAACCAGGACGCTCCCGTTCATCTCCGGCATGATCACATCGGTGAGCAGCAGGTCGATCCTCTGACCGCCTTCCTCCACCAGCCGGATGGCCTCGCCAGGGGTTGCCGCCGTCAGGACGGTGTAGCCCAGGCGCTCGAGCATCATCCTGGTCATTTTCAGAATCGTCGGCTCATCCTCCACCAGCAGGATGGTTTCATGGCCCCCCGTCGGGCGGATGGCGACGCTTTCCTCGACAGGCTGCACCGTCTCGGCGTATCGGGGAAAGTAGAGGGAAATGGTCGTGCCCTTGCCCGGCTCGCTGTAGGCGTTGATGAAGCCGTCATTCTGCCGGACCGCCCCGTAGACCGTCGCCAGCCCGAGGCCGGTCCCTTCGCCGACCGGCTTGGTGGTGAAAAAGGGCTCGAATATGCGGGCCATCGTCGCCTCGTCCATGCCGCAACCGTTATCGCTCACCGCCATCCGCACATAGTCGCCGGGGATGAAACCGGCATGGGTGCGGCAGTATTCCGCATCGAGGGTGCGGTTTCCGGTCTCGACGGCAATATTGCCGACCCCGGAGATGGCATCCCGGGCGTTGACGCAGAGATTGGCCAGGATCTGGTCGATCTGCGTCGGGTCGATCCGGACCGGCCACAGCTTGCCGCCGGGCAGCCAGGTCAGGGTGATATTTTCGCCGATGAGCCGCCGCAGCATCTTCAGGATCCCCTCCACGGTCTCGTTGAGGTCCAGAACCTTCGGGGCCACCGTCTGCTTGCGGGCGAAGGCCAGCAGCTGCCGGGTGATGTCGGCGGAATGGACCGCCGCCTTGCGGATCTGTTCGAGGGCGGAATACAGATGCGATTGCGGGTCCAGGCCCTCCATGGCCATCTCGGAATGGCCGAGGATCACCCCGAGCATGTTGTTGAAGTCGTGCGCCACCCCGCCGGCAAGCTGGCCGATGGCCTCCAGTTTCTGCGATTGCCGCAGCTGCCGCTCCAGCTCGAGCTTGTCGCGCTCGGCCTGCTTCTGCCGGGTGATGTCCTGAATGACGCCGACAACTTTCTGCGGTGCACCCTGCCCGTCGCGCTCGATCTCGGCGATTGACCGGATGGTTCTCGCTGCCGCCCCGGAAGCCGGTCGTATCTCGAACTCGAGGTCGTAGGGCCGGTCGCGTTCGATGAGATCCACCAGCGCCTGATGCACCCTTTCCCGCTCGGGGATGCAGCTTTCCACCTCCTCGGTGGTAAAGCTTTCGCTGGCGGGGTCGAATCCATAGATCCGTTTGGCCTGGTCCGACCCCCAGAAGCTCTGGCGCACCAGGTCATATTCCCAGTTCCCGACATTGCCGAGGCGCTGGGCGCTCTTGTACCGCTTCTCGCTTTCCTTCAGGGCGGTCTCGACCCTCTTCCGCTCGGAGATATCCCTGGCAATGCCCAGCACGCCGATCAATTTGCCTGTGGCGTCGTGGATCGGCGTCTTGATGGTCTCGAACAGACCGCGATAGCCATCCTCGGCAAACGTCAGGGCCTCCTCGTTCATGCATGGCCTGCCCGCCGCAATCGCCAGCAGGTCGTGCTCACGGAAAAAATCGGCGAGGTCCTTCTCGACGAAATGGTAATCGGTCCTGCCGACGATCTCCGGCTCGCCGGCCCCGTACAGCCGCTCGAATGCCCGGTTGCAGCTCAGGTACACCCCGTCGGGGTCCTTCAACCAGACCAGATCCGGGATCGTGTTGATCAGTATCCGCAGCTGGGATTCGGCCTGGACGAGCGCTTCCTCGGTCCGTTTGCGCTCGCTGATGTCGCGGAGGAAGGCGAAGATCTCCCTGCCCCCGCTGCCGGCACGGAGCTGGGTGTTGACCTCGAGCGGCAGCCGGCTCCCGTCCCTGCGCCGGTGAACCGTTTCGAAGCGCAGCTCCTCGCCGGCCAGCACCCGGCGGAGATTGTCGGCCACCGCCTCGGCAGGCTGGTCGACGGCCAGTCGGCCGATGGACATCCCGAGCAGTTCGTCCCGTCCGTAGCCGCTCATCCGGCAGTAGGCGTCGTTCACCTCGAGCAGCCGGCCGGCCGGATCGAGGCACCAGAAGCCGTCCATCGCCGTCTGCAGGATGTTCTGCGAGCGCGTCTCGCTCTCCCGCAAGGCCCTGGTCTTCTGCTCTACCAGGTCCTCCATGTTCCTGTAGAGAAACGAATTTTTGAATACCAGCGACAACAGGCCCGAGATATCCCGCAGCGCCGCCAGGATATGGCCGCTGCCGCGGGTATCCATCAGATCGAGGAGGACGAGCACGCCGAAGGACTCATCGCCGACGCGCAGGGGGACGGCAAAGGATTCCCGCATCCCCATCTCCGCCAGCAGCAGCCCGGCCTCACCCTTGCCGGGCTCGATCATCGCGGCCTGCTTGAGTTGGCCGGCGAGGGCCACCAGCCGCCGGCTCACATCGGTGCTGAAGATGTCGCATTTTCTTTCAGGGCAGGAGGCGAGCAGGCGGAAGCCGCCGTCGGCCGTACTCTCGAACAGGGCGACAATCCGGGCCCCGATGATCTCGCGGATCTGGGTGGTGATCCGTTCGGCGCAGCGGTTGAGGTCGGCGGCATAGCCGAGGATATTGCCGATCAGGTCATTCTGGAGAATCAGCAGCGGCCAGTCAGTCACCATCTTCGCCCTCCGCCTCCAGACGTCTTGCGGCATCGCGAACGGCCTGCCGCAGGTTGACCAGGGTCACCGCGACGATCTCCACCGGCATGCCGAAATAGTCTGCTATCTCGGCAAGGACAGGTTCGGGGACCGGGATCAGGCCGGTATCGAGATAGGCCAGCCGTCGCTGGTTTTCCTGCATGAACTCCCGGGCCAGCGACCGGTCCGTGAAGCCCAGTTCCCGTACGAACACCTCCCGCCACCGCTGGGTCCACTCCGGCAGGAAGAGGAAGGCCCTGCCGTTGCGGCATTCCCGGTAGCGCTCCCGACCCAGCAGCAGTTCGCCACAGTTGACGGCGGCCGTTCTCGCGCGCCGCGGTTGCCGGCAGGTCTCGGCCATCCGCGCGTGGCAGTCACCGTAGACCAGCAGGATGCGCCGGTCGGTTCTGGCGGCGAGAACCGCATCGATGGCGCGGCGCAGTTCCTCCGGGTGCATGTGGAGCATGGAGTCGAGAAAGACAGCCTCGGCGCCGGGCAGATCCTCTTCCAGGATGCGCCCCATTTCCCGGCGGAGTACCGAGCAGCAGACCACGGTCAGCGGCTTCATGGCGAGCCTGGGAAGGACGCAATCCGGCCGGCGACGGCGCGCAGCAGCTCCGGCGGGGTGGAGATCGGGATATCGGCGCCGGAGGTGGCAAAGATGAAACGCCTGTCGTCCCGGCAGTCTTCGAGGATCCGGTCGACCGTTTCCAGGGCCGAGTCGATGGGCATGCGGGACAGGGTCGGTCCGCTCAGGTTGCCGAGCAGGAGGCGGTCGCTGCCGAGGAGCCGGCGCGCATCGCCAAGGGAATCCCGGTGATCGACCGCATAGCCGGCGACATTGGGCAACCCGAGATACTCCCTGAGCAGCGGCAGCATCGGGTTGCCGCCGTGATGGAAGACGATCGGCCCCCTGACCTGGCTGAAGGAACGGGCCAGTGCCGGCAGGATCACCTCGGTAATCATCCGCGGGAAGAGGACCTGCGGGTTCGAGAACATGATCGGCAGGGCGATGAAACTGGCGCCGTCGTCGAGCAGGGCATTGGCCAGGGCGACAAAATGGCGCTCGGCGTGTTCGAGGGTGCGTGAGGCCAGGTCCGGGTCGGAGAGCAGGGTCTCGAGCCACTGGTCGATGCCCATGACCATCGCCGGCAGGTCGACGGACGCGGTGACAATGGCGCAGACCGGGATGCGGCCGGCGTGTTCCGCCGCCAGCAGGCGGACGCTCTCGCGCAGATAGGCCAGGCTCGGATGGCTGTCGACATCCGGCAGCGGCAGGGCGATGAACCCGTCGGCCGAACGCACCGACGGCTTTCTGACGTTGGGCGGATAATCGGGCAGAAATATCAGGTCGCTGCCGAAGGCCTCGGCCTCGAGGGAGAGGGCGAAGGGGGCGAAAAGGATGTCCGGGCCACAGAGGTCGACCACCGCCGCCTGCCCCTCGGCATACCGGTCGGGGCGGCGATAATACTCCTGCAGCGGGCAGCCGGTGAGCCTTGCGCCAAAGAGGCTCAGGGTCAGGGTAAATGGCGGGCGCGGCTGGGGGGTTCCCGCAAGGGCGCCCAGCACCCGCTCGAAGGAGGTCATGCCCATATCCCGCCACCGGTGAGTTCCGCCATCAACCGCGGGGCATCGACGGCACTTGCCACCGTCCCGTCGCCACCCACCTCGGCCACAAGTTCCGGCCTGATCCGGAAGACCGCCCCGCCCACCGCCAGCTTGATCCGCCCGGACAGGCCGCGCCGGTCCAGTTCCTCCCGGACCTTCCGGATGTTCTCGGCGGTGGTCAGCATCATCGCCGACACCCCGATGACTGGCGCCGCACTGGCCACCGCCGCATCGACGAAGTCCCCGGCCAGGACATCGTTACCGAGATCGACGACCCGCCAGCCCGCCGTCCTGAGAAAGATCCCCACCAGCTTGCGCCCCAGGGAGTGGTAGTCATCCTCGACGTTGCCGATGACAACGGGTCCCTTCGACACCGGGACGGCTTCCTCCGCCCCGGCGGCCTTGAGCAGGATATCCTCGGCGATCCTGCCCGCCAGGTAGCCGGCGGCCAGGCTGATCTTCTCCGCCGACCAGCAGCGGCCGATCTCGTCGAGGACCGGTTCCAGCAGTTCCGTGATGGTATTCCGCCAGTGGCGGCGCTCAGCCCACTGGTCGAGGAGGCTCACCGCCCCCTGCCGGTCACCGTTGAGAATCCGGTCAAAGAGCTGCTTTCTGGCGATTTCGATATCCATGGGCGAATAATGCGATAGGGACATGAGACGAGTCGCGCCGATTCCACTGCCGGAGCCCGGCCGGAGAGAATTCCGGCCTCACCGGGGGCAGGCGCCTGGGTGAGGGGTATTATCGCACGCGGAAAATTCCCGAGTCAAGCCCTATCCGGCATCTCCCGGAGAATGGTCTGCCGCTTTCGCCTGCCGGACGCGCATCATCACCATTGCCATTCCCGACATTCCGCCCTATCATCTCAGGAAGCCGATCGGGACCGGGTCATCCGCCCCGCTCCGGCCCAACCGAAGTCAGCGGCTCCTCGGAACCCAGCCGGATGGTCATGCAGCGCAAACAGCCCATCCGGGGCAATATCCACCGATCACCTCCCGGAACGTTTCTCATGCAGACCATCGACCAGTACAGCAAATCCAGCATCGAATTCACCGTCCACTGGCAGGAACAGGGCGTCAGCCACCAGGACAGCACCTGGGCCGACCCGGTCAGTTTCTGGCGGGACGTCCTCCATCCCGGCCTGGTCCGCGATCTCCTCGGCCAGGCCGTCGGCGGCCAGGCCGTCGTCGACATCCCGGCGAAGGACTTTGTCCAGCCTTTCGACCCGAAGAAGCGGATCATCATCCGGCCGGAGCAGTTCCGCGGCCACGACCGTTTCGGCAACGACATCGAGCTGCGGCCAGGCCGCTATTACCCGCAGGGTCAGCTTCAGGGCGTCGACGGCGTCTTCCATGTCTCAGCCGCCCCCTGCCGGTTTCTCGGCCGCGAAGGCGACCGCCTGCACTTCGACCTCAATCACCCGCTGGCCGGCCGCGACCTCCGGCTGCAGGCGACCATCCGTGCCATCCATGCCCCGGGCAAGGAACGGGGCGGCCGCTGCGAGGACTGGCTGGAGAAGGTCACGGCCGGCGGCCCGGGCATGCAGACCCTGCTCGAAAAGGGACAGTTGTCGCAACTGTCCGCAGACGACCTCAGGCGCGTCGACGATCGCCCCGACCAGGCATTCTACAAGCAGTCGCGGCTGGTTCATCACCTCGACAGCAGCGCCCGCCGGGCCATCGGCGACCTCTATGGGAGGTTGATCCCGGAGGAAGCCCGGGTCCTCGACCTGATGGGCAGCTGGGACTCGCACCTGCCGGAAGAGCTGGAGATCGAAAGCCTGACGGTGCTGGGGCTGAACGCCGAAGAGTTGCGGCACAACACCCGGGCCAGAAAGTACGTGATCCACGACCTGAATGCCTCGCCGCAACTGCCCTTCGCCGATGCGGCCTTCGACGCGGTGCTCTGCACTGCCTCGTTCGAATATCTGATCAACCCCCAGGCCTTCATCGCCGAAGTCCACCGGGTGCTGCGCACCGACGGCCTGGCCGCCGTCGCCTTTTCCAACCGCTGGTTTCCGCCCAAGGCCATCAGGATCTGGACGGAACTCCATGAATTCGAACGCCTCGGCCTGGTCGCCGACCTGCTGGCGGCCAACGGCAACTTCCACGACCTGGCGACATGCAGCCGGCGCGGCCTGCCACGCCCGGAAGACGATCCGCACCAGGAACTGCCGCTGAGCGACCCGGTCTTCATGGCCTGGGGTTTCGCCGATTAAGGCCGGAGCAGCAGCGTTGCCGGTGCGGACGGGAGTCGGCGGTGTATACCCTTGAACGCGAACAGTGGCTCGCCTCCCCGGCCGACGTGGTCTGGGACTTTCTGCAGAATCCGGCCAACCTGGACCGGATCACCCCGCCGGACCTGCGTTTTGCCATCGTTTCCGACGTCCCCGCCGTGATGTACGATGGCCTGATCATCGCATACCAGATCGCCATCCCGCACTTCGGCAGCCACGACTGGATCACCGAAATCAAACATGTCTGTCCCGGCCGCTCCTTCGTCGACGAGCAGCGCCTCGGCCCCTACCGCTTCTGGTACCACCGCCACGAAATCGAGGCGGTGGCCGGCGGCACCCGGATGCACGACCGGGTCAGCTACCGGCCGCCCTTCGGGGTGCTGGGCCGTCTGCTCCATCCCCTCTATATCCGTCCCACCCTGGAGCGGATCTTCGACTACCGCCGGGAACAGCTGAACATTTTGCTGGGCGGGGGATGAGGCTGCGACCGGCGGCACCCAGCACACTTCCCCGCCGGCCCTCATCTCTTCCCCCCATACCCTCCGCCGCCGGGGGTCTCGATGACGATGCTGTCGCCCGGAAGCACCTCCACCGCGGCGTTGCCGGCCAGTTCCACCAGTCCTCCGTCGGCCCGCAGCAGACTGTTGCGTCCCCTTGCCCCGGCACTCCCGCCGGCCAAGCCATAGGGCTCGGTAGTGCGGTGCGAGGAGAGGATGGTGGCCGTCATCGCCTCGAGAAAGCGCAGCCGCCGCACCGCCCCGTCGCCGCCGGGGAAACGGCCGGCGCCGCCCGAGCCGCGACGGATCGCGAACTCCTCCACCCGCACCGGAAAACGGCTCTCCAGCACCTCCGGGTCGGTCATCCTGGTGTTGGTCATGTGACTGTGGACCGCCGCGGTGCCGGTCCGGACCATCCCGGCACCGG
>WBUQ01000117.1 GCA_008933635.1 Desulfobulbaceae bacterium
GATACGGTTCATGCCTGCTCCATCCGGTCGCTACTCGCCGTCACCGTCGTTGCTGTTGACGACCGCCAGGCCAATGCGCTTGCCCATCTCGCGGCATTCCCGGAGCTGGGCCTCGGCCGGTACGTATTTGTGACGGATGCCTTCCTCGATCACGTCGAGCTTCATCTCATGCAGGGCGGTGTTGAGCAGATTGACCGCCTCGCCGCTCCAGCCGAAGGAGCCGAAGGCGGCGCAGAATTTCCCGGACGGCTTGAGGCCGCGCATATAGCTGAGAAAACCTGCCATCCTCGGCAATATCCCGTTGTTGAGGGTGGCGCTGCCGAGGACGATGGCCCTGGCTCCCAGGACCTGGGTCATCACATCGCTGCGGTGGTGATGCTTGAGGTTGATCATGCTGGTATGAACGCCGGCCTCTTCCAGGCCTTCGGCGACGGCCTTGGCCATTTTCTCGGTCGAGTGCCACATGGTGTCGTAGATGACCAGGGCCTTGCGGTCGGCGATATTCCGGCTCCAGCGATCGTAGGCCTTGAGGATGGTGTCGATGTGGCTGCGCCAGATGACCCCGTGGTCGGGGGCGATCATCCTGATGTCGAGGTTCATTTCGCCCACCTGTTTCAGCAGCTTGCGGATCAGCGGCGAGTAAAGGTAGAGGATGTTGGCATAGTATTTGGCGGCCTCGTTCATCACGTCGGCCAGCGGGGCCTCGTCGTCGAAGCGTTCGCTGGATGCGTAGTGCTCGCCGAAGGCGTCGCTGGAGAAGAGTATCCCGTCTTCCTTCAGGTAGGAGAACATCGAGTCCGGCCAGTGCAGCATCCGTGTCTCGATGAACTGGATGGTACGTTTGCCGAGGGAAATCTCGTCACCGGTCTTGACGATCTCGAAGGGCCAGTCTTCCCGATGGAAATGGTCGACAATGGCCTTGTGGCCGGCCGGCGAGCAGATCAGTTTCTCGGGTTTGATGATCTCCATCATCTGCGGCAGGGCGCCGGAGTGATCCATTTCGACGTGATTGACCACCAGGTAGTCGATCTTCGCCGGATCGATGATGGCGCGGACATGGTTCAGCAGGTCGTCCAGGTGCGAACGTTTGACCGTGTCGAACAGGGTGATCTTGTCGTCGATGACCAGAAAGGCGTTGTAGGTAGTCCCCCGGTTCGTCGAGTACCCGTGAAAATCCCTGACATCCCAGTCAATGGCACCGACCCAGTGGATACCTTGTGCTAGCTCAGTTGTGCGCATATAGCCCCCCTACAGTGATATGTTTGATTTTTTGTCTTTGGCAGAGGATGTCTGCATACTAATTGACGGGAACGATTATTACAAGGCTGGACAGCAGGTTTCCGCCGGATGTAATTGACATTCCTCCACCTGTGGATAGATTTGCAGAGAAGGTTGATCGTCTTCGCCGGATGTCAAGGCTGGCGGGATTGAGGCGAGGGATGGGCAACAGGAGGGTCCTATGCGCAGGATACCGGTCATCGACCTGGGGCGCTGCAGTGAATGCCGCGGCTGCATCGAGATCGCCCCCGAGGTATTCCGTTACAACGACCAGACCGGTCTGATGGAGGTCGCCGATCTGCCCGAATATCCGGAGCAAAAGGTGGCCGAGGCGATCAGGGACTGCCCGGAAGACTGCATCTTCTGGGAGGAAATAGAAGACGGGAATGGAAAGTGAGGTGCGTTCTTGCCATCTCCGGCTGCCGGGGGTGGCTTATCTGTCCTCAGCGCGCTCCGCGCGGGGGCTGCCGATCACCTCGATCACATTGGATGACGCCCCGGCCGGCATCTGCGGGAAGGGTCTGTTGCAGAACTCGAGATCGATCCGGTATCGCCCGGCCGGCAGACCGGACGGGAGGGTGAACAGCAGAAAGCGTGTGGCCCTGCGGTCGGCGAGGATCACGCAGTCAGCCGTGCCGCTGTCGGACAGCGTCAGGGGCGATCCCTCCTGATCCGTTGCTGCGGCCGGCTGGAGACGCGCCGTGGGCCGCACCCCGAAACCGAAGGTGCTGAGCCCCGACAGGGAAAGGCGGAGCCGGCTGCCCGGCCGGTAGCGGTCAAAGTTGGTCGACAGGTACAGGAACCGGTTGTAATCGGGTTCGGGATTCTTCGTCCCCGAGGTCGCCGCCTCCCAGAACCTGGGACGCCCGGAGTCAAGGTGGATGCTCTTACCGCCGTAGTGGCCGACGCCGCAGCAGTCAGTTTCCCTGATTGTCTGCCACAACTTTTTGCCATCGACGCCGGCTAGCCAGAAGTCGAGGGCCATGCCGTCCATATGGGTGCTGGTCCGGGCGGCGTTGGCCCCCTTCCTGCGGATGCCGTCGTTGTATTCGAGGCTGCGGTAGGCAGATTCAATATGGATTGTCGCCCCCGGCGCCATGCGGTCGACGAAATGGCTGAGCATGCAGAGCAGGCGCGGTGAGATGTGCTCCCCCTTCTCGGCGGTCGGGAAGCCGAAGACCCGGTCGACTTCGCTCAGGGCGGTTTCATCCAGGCTGCCGTCCGGCCTCAGTAGTTCGACCCGGGTCTCCCGGCCGTTGCGCAGGTTTTTCAGGTGGAGTCTGCCGCTGCCCATCAGAAAGAACGGCCCGGTGGCCTCATCAGCCCGCGCCTGCCCGGAGGAAAAGGGCAGGCTCGCCGGCAGCAGGAGGAGCATGGCCAGCAGTGACTGCAGCAAAGCGAGCGGGAGTTGCATGTGATCAGGTATGATATGCCAGGAGAGAGGAGATCGACCGTTTTCGATGGCTGAAATGTACCATACATTCGCGGCAATCTCGAGAGCGGATCATGGCAAACGTGACAAATGCAGGCAGCTTCTGGTATCATCTCTCATTTTCTGAGCCTGCACTGATCCCCCGGATGCCATGGACCGACCCTTCGAAATCGTCACCTCCTTTTCCCCCGCCGGGGACCAGCCCGACGCCATCCGCCGGCTGGCCGAAGGTCTCATGCGCGGCGACAGGAGCCAGGTCCTGCTCGGCGTGACAGGGTCGGGAAAGACCTTCACCATGGCCGGCATCGTCGAGCGGGTGCAGCGGCCGACGCTGGTCATTGCCCCCAACAAGACCCTGGCGGCCCAGCTGTTCAGCGAGTTCAAAGAGCTCTTCCCCCACAACGCTGTCGAGTATTTCGTTTCCTATTACGACTATTATCAGCCCGAGGCGTATATACCGCAGTCGGACACCTATATCGAGAAGGATTCATCGATCAACGACGCCATCGACAAAATGCGCCATTCGGCCACCCGCTCGCTCCTGACCCGGCGCGACGTGCTGATCGTCGCGTCGGTTTCCTGCATCTACGGTCTCGGCTCGCCGGATGAGTATAAAAACATGCATCTCTTCCTGCGGACCGGTGAGGATTATCCGATGGATGAGGTCAAACGGCGGCTGACCTTCATGCTCTATGAGCGCAACGACCTCTCCTTCCATCGCGGCACTTTCCGGGTCCGCGGCGACGTCATCGACATCTTCCCTGTGCATGAGGAAGAGAGGGCCCTGCGTGTTGAGTTCTTTGGCGACACGGTGGAGAAGATCCTGGTCGTTGACCCGCTGCGCGGCGTGGTGCTCGAAATCCTCGAGGAATACACGGTCTTCCCCGGCAGCCATTTCGTCACCTCGAAAGACCGGCTGCAGGTCGCCATGGCGACGATCAAGGATGAGCTGAAGGAGCGCCTGGAGGAGTTCTACCGTGAGAACCGCCTGGTGGAGGCCCAGCGTCTGGAGCAGAGGACGATGTTCGACCTGGAGATGATCCTCGAACTCGGGTACTGCAACGGCATCGAAAACTACAGCCGTCACCTCACCGGCAAACCGCCGGGGGCGCCGCCCCCCAACCTCCTCGACTATTTTCCCGAGGACTACCTGCTGTTCATCGACGAGAGCCATATCGGTATCGGCCAGCTCAATGGCATGTACAACGGCGACCGCTCCCGCAAGGAGACCCTGGTCAACTTCGGGTTCCGCCTACCTTCTGCGCTGGACAACCGGCCGCTGCGCTTCGACGAGTTTGCCGAGAGGATCAACCAGGTGATCTATGTTTCGGCGACGCCAGGCCCTTATGAACTGGCCCAGGCCCAGGGTCGGGTGGTGGAGCAGGTGATCCGGCCCACCGGCCTGCTCGACCCGAAGATCGAGGTGCGGCCGGCGACCAGCCAAGTCGACGACCTGCTCGAGGAGATCCGCCTGCGGACCGAGCGGGGAGAAGCGGTGCTGGTCACCACTCTGACCAAGCGGATGGCCGAAGACCTTACCGACTATTACCACAAACTCGGTGTCCGGGTCCGCTATCTGCACTCGGATATCAAGACCCTGGAGCGGATTGAACTGATCCGCGACCTGCGGCAGGGCGAATACAACGTTCTGGTCGGCATCAACCTGCTGCGCGAGGGACTCGACATTCCCGAGGTGTCGCTGGTCGCCATCCTCGATGCCGACAAGGAGGGATTCCTGCGCTCGGAGCGCTCGCTGATCCAGACCTGCGGCCGTGCCGCCCGCAACAGCAATGGCCTCGTCATCATGTACGCCGACGAGATCACCGGCTCGATGCGGGTGACCATCGATGAGACCGAACGGCGAAGGCGACTGCAGGAGGAGCATAACCGCCGGCACGGCATCGTCCCGACCACGGTCATCACCTCGATCAAGGATTCGATGCAGCAGCACCTGCAGGCGGCCGGTTATGCCATGGCCGACGACCAGAAGGCGGGCAACCTGCAGGCGGCGGAAGACCTGTCGTCCTTCAGCTCGGTCCGCGAACTGGACAAGGAAATCGGCAGGCTGGAGAAGAGGATGATGGAAGCGGCGAAGGAACTGGCCTTCGAAGAGGCAGCCGAGCTGCGCGACCGGATCAAGGCCCTGCGGCTGCTGGAGATCGAGATCGGATGAAGGAAGGCGCTCTGCTGCACCGGATCTCGCTTGCAGCCGTACCGAAACTGGTCGCCTGGCTGGTGCGCCTGTGGTTCGCCACCTGCCGGGTCACGGTGCATGGCCAGGAGCACCGGGCTCGCACCATTGATGCCGGGGTGCAGGTCGTCGGCAGTTTCTGGCACTATACCTTCCTCTTCGTTTTTTACCAGATGCGGAGGGATTCAGCGACGGTGATGGTCAGCAACAGCCGAGACGGTGAATACATCGCCCGTCTGGCCCGGGAATTCGGCTTTACCGCTGCCCGCGGCTCCCGCAACAGCCGGGGCGCCCAGGCGCTGAAGGATCTGCTGAAACTGGCGGCTCATGGCGAGAATACTGCGATTGTCGCCGATGGCAGCCAGGGGCCGCCGCTGGTGGCCCAGCCCGGGGCGATCCTGCTGGCATCGCGGGCTGGGGTGCCGGTAGTGCCGATGACCTGGGCTGCGTCACGGTACATTACCTTCCGCTCCTGGGATCGGACGGCGGTGCCGAAGCCGTTTTCCCGGGTGGATTTTTTTTACGGAGAACCCCTGTCGGTGCCGGCTGATCTCAAGAGCGAGGGGATCGAGGAGTACCGGCTGATCCTTGAAAACCGTCTCAATGCGTTGTACCGCGAGGCCTGGCGGCTGCATGGGCGGGAAGGGCATTGAGCGGAGTCTCTGGAGCGGGTTTTTCAATCAATATGGACAACAATGTGATGCATACCAGGGGAATAACAGTGGCCGGCCTGGCCGGGGGCTCGGGGAAGAGCGTGGTTTCAGTCGGCCTGACGGCGGCGCTGACCCGCCAGGGGAGGCGGGTCGTGCCGTTCAAGAAAGGCCCCGACTATATCGATGCCGGCTGGCTGCAACTGGCAGCCGGCCGCAAATGTTACAACCTCGATCCGTTCCTGATGAGCGGCGAGGCCCTGCACCGTTCCCTGCAGCGGCATGGGCGGGACGCCGAGATTGTCATTCTCGAGGGAAATCGCGGGCTCTATGACGGTGTCAGTGCCGACGGGGGCTATTCGACGGCCGATCTCGCCATCGCCCTCGGTCTGCCGGTGCTGCTGGTGGTCAACTGTACCAAGACCACCCGGACCGTGGCGGCGATGGTGCTTGGCTGCCTGAAATTCGATGAACGGATCGATATCCGCGGCGTCATCCTCAATCAGATCGCCACAGAACGCCAGCGTCTGCTGATCACCGAAGCTGTCGAACGGTATGCCGGCGTGCCGGTGCTGGGCGCTATCCCGCGGATGAAAAGGGATATCTTCCCGATGCGCCACCTCGGCATGATTCCGCACCAGGAATATGACGACACCGCCGAGGCATTGGATTTCCTGGTCGACACCGTCACCGCCGGTCTCGATCTGGCGCGGATTGACGAACTGATGCAGCCTGTCCATATCGACCGTGCGGCTGCTCCGGAGCTACCCCCGCCGGTGGCGGACGTGCGGATAGGCATCCTGCAGGATGCCGCCTTCCAGTTCTATTATTCGGAGAATCTCGAAGCGCTGCAGCGGGCCGGAGCGGAACTGGTCTATCTCAACGCCCTGCAGGACCGTGAACTGCCGGAAATCGACGGCCTCTACATCGGCGGTGGTTTTCCCGAGACCAGCGCCCGGGAGCTGGCTGCCAACGGTTCCTTCCGTGAGTCGGTGCGGCGGGCGGCTGAAACCGGGATGCCGATCTATGCCGAATGCGGCGGACTGATCTACCTCGGCGAGTCGATCCTGCTGGACGGCCAGGAATTTCCTCTGGCCGGCGTCTTCCCGGTGCGTTTCGGGATGTCGAAGAAGCCCCAGGCGCATGGCTATTCGGTGTTTACGGTCGAACGGGATAATCCGTTCTATGCCGTCGGCTCCGAGGTGCGCGGTCATGAGTTCCGTTACTCGACCGTCATCGACTGGCGGGGCGGGGATGCCGAACTGGCATTGAAGATGTCGCGGGGCAAGGGCTTTGTCAACGGGCGGGACGGTTTGATCCGCGGCAATGTTCTCGCCCTCTATACCCATGTCCATGCCGATGGCACTCCGGAATGGGCGCCGTCGGTTGTGGACCGCTGCCGGTATTGGCGGGCTTTGCGATGACGACGGCGGGTGACCCGTCCGGGAGAGCCGCTGTGGCGAATCAGTGGGAAGGCTGGCTGCCGAGGACCTTCCGGTAGATCATCTCCTGGTCTTCGACACTTGGCGGCGGTTCAACCCAGTGAATGAACGACTCGGTCACCCGGATGAAGGCGCCATGATCCTGTTTGCACTTGTCGCAGATGCTCTCGGCCATGTCCCGGTACATGATGACCTTGGAAGCCGGCTCACCGTCGCGGCTGACTGCCGCCATCTTCCGGCAGCCGCATTCCAGGCGGACTACCACAACGCCGACCCCCTCCGGACTGCCTTCGAGGATGCCTTCGATCATCGCCTGTTCGCGTTTTTCCGCCTGCAGGGTCTTTTTTCGTAATTCCGGTGCCTTCTTTTTCATGCTGTCGTTTGCATCACTCTGCTGAGATGAGGGGTGGCTGGCAAAGGTCGGCGCCCCCGCCGCTGCGAACCCTACCTTAAATGGAAAGCTCAGCCACGGTCAACGATATTCTGGCGCACCGGATATGAACCCTTTCCGGCACCCCGGGAGGGCCTCCTGGAGAAGCTGCCGAAGGGGTCCGGGAGGTGGGGGGTCCTGGTCGGCAACCCCTGTAAATCCGGGAACTCTATGTCTGCCAAGGCTTTTATTTTCAATCATTTTTTGCCGGCCATTTTTCCTTGACAAAAAAGGAGGCTTGGGATATTGCATGATTACACGAAACAAACGATTCGTGCAGGTGTTTGGATTGCTGAATAAGTATGACAAATACTTATATTAATTCCCACTTTATGGAGGTGAATCATGTTTGAGGTTGTAGTCGATAAAGACAAGTGCGTCGGTGACGAAGAGTGTGTCGCAGCATGTCCTGCACAGGTATTCGAAATGGTTGACGGCAAGGCCGAACCGGTAGAGATGGACGAGTGTCTCGGTTGTGAAACCTGCGTTGAGGTATGTCCTGAGAACGCCATCACCGTAACAGAAATGTAATCGCTGCGTCTACCAGGTTGCACATCGAGCCCATCCTCCAGGCGGGGGATGGGCTTGTCTTTTTCTCGGGGATGTCCTGTGCCACGCAGCGGACTGAAACGATTCACCCCCGGTGTCGATAAAAGGGTTCACCTGCTGTTGTCGGCGGTGCTATGGACGGCCGTTGGCCTGTGGCTCATGCTGCGGGGCGGGCTTTGGCTGTATTCCACCGGCGCGTCCTGGCTGATGGTTCCGGCGCTGTTGATTGGCAGCGGCAAGTCGCTGCTGGTCCTCGACCGGACTGCACGGAACGGTATCGACCGGATTCTCCGGTTCAGCGGAGCAACCTGTCTCGGGGCCGTTTATTCATATAAAACCTGGCTGCTGGTGATGGCGATGATGGCGGTGGGTTACCTCCTCCGCCAGTCGGCCATTCCGAAATCGGTGCTCGGCACCCTGTATGTCGCGATCGGCTGGGCCCTTGTGCTGTCGAGCAGGCATGCTTGGCGGGTGCGGCGCCAGCTCAACTGAAGAGAACCATGGCAACGGAACATTCGCGGGTGATATCGAGGAATCAGGTCCGGATCGACTGCCGGGCCCTGAGGCATAATTTCCGCTGCATTGCCGAATCCGTCGGCAACGGCGTCGAGGTAATGGCGATGGTCAAAGGCGATGCCTATGGCCACGGCATGGCTGAGACGGCCACCGTCCTTGCCGGCTGCGGCTGCCGGAACTTCGGTGTCGCGGAGCTGGTCGAGGCCGTCGCCCTGCGTCGGGCCGGCATCGACGGGCGGATCTTCGTCCTGCTCGGGTTTCTCCCGGATGAAGCGGACCAGTTTGTGCATCATGATCTGACCCCGGTGGTCTTTCTCGATCAGGACATCCGCGCGCTCTCCCGGGCGGCGGAGGATTGCGGTCGGGAGATCGGCGTGCATCTGAAGGTCGATTGCGGCATGGGCCGGCTCGGTCTGCTGCCGGTTGACGTTCCCTCCTTCGTACAGCGGATCGACGAGCTGCCGGGGATTCACCTGGCCGGAATCATGGCCCATCTCCCGGAAGCTGACCAGCGCCAGGCGACGAGCACCCCGTTGATCTTTTCACGGTTTCAGGAGCTGGTCGCGCGGCTTGATTCGGATTTCCGGGGCATCCGGCATATTGCCAATTCCGGGGCGACGTTGTATTGCCCGGAGATGCACTGCGATATGGTGCGGGCGGGCATTTCGCTGTATGGCTGCTATCCCGACGGCGGGAAGGGGGACGAGGTCGCTGCCAGCGCGCGGCTTCAACCGGTGATGTCCTTCGCCACCCGGGTTGCCCAGGTCAAGGATCTGCCAGCCGGCAGCGGCATCAGTTACGGCCATACCTACATCACGACCCGTCCTACCCGGATCGCCGTGCTGCCTCTCGGCTACGAAGACGGCTACCTGCGCGATCTCTCCAACAGGGCGGAGGTGCTGATCCATGGCCGGCGGGCGCCGGTGCGGGGCCGGATCTGCATGAATCTGTGTATGGTCGATATCACCGGCATAGACGGGGTCGAGGTCGGTGACGAGGCTATCCTGCTGGGACGGCAGGGCGATGAGGAAATTACCGCGGACGAGATTGCCGGCTGGATGGGAACCATCAGCTATGAGGTGCTCTGTCTGTTCGGCAAGAATAACAGCAGAATCTATACTGACGAGACATTATGATCCGTTCACGTTTGAAGAATGTCCTTGACGAGTGCTTCGAGCAGGGTGTGGCCAATGGAGCCTGGTCGGCCGCCGGTGCCGGCAAGTATGCCCTGGAGCTGCCCAAGCGGGAAGGTCAGGGTGATTATGCCACCAACATGGCCCTGGTCCTGGCCGGGATCGAGAAGGGCAACCCCCGCCAACTGGCCGCCACAATCGCCGCGCTGCTGGTGAAGCACGACGAACTGGTCGACCGCGTCGAGGTCGCCGGACCGGGTTTTGTCAACATCTCCATCAAAACCGGGGTATGGCGGGAGGTGATCCCGCAGATCATCGACCGTGGCCGCGAGTTCGGCCGCAGCAGCATCGGCGGAGGCAGGAAGGTGATGGTCGAGTTCGTCAGCGCCAACCCCACCGGACCGCTGAGTATCGGCCACGGCCGCCAGGCCATCCTCGGCGATTCGATCGCCCGACTGCTGGCAGTGACCGGTCACGACGTCTTCCGTGAATATTACTACAATGACGCCGGTCGGCAGATGCGGGTGCTCGGCGAATCGACCCGTGCGCGGTATCTCGAACTCCTCGGGCTGCCCGGCGAATTTCCGGAAGACGGCTACCAGGGAGATTACATCTACGATATCGCCCGTTCACTGGTCGAGGAGGCCGGCGATTCCCTCAAGGACCATGCTGACGTCACACCCTTCAAGGAGAAGGCCGAGCGCCATATCTTCGCCGATATCTCGGCAACGCTGACCAGGATGGGTATCACCTTCGACAACTACTTCAACGAGCATTCGCTTTACGAGGAGGGCAAGATCGACGAGGTGGTGGCGGAACTGCGGGCCAAGGGGTATGTCTACGAGAAGGATGGCGCCGTCTGGTTCAGAACTACCGAGTTCGGTCAGGAGAAGGACCGGGTGATCATCAAGAATACCGGCGAGCCGACCTACCGACTGCCCGACATCGCTTATCACCGCGAGAAGTTCCGCCGCAATTTCGACTGGCTGGTGAACATCTTCGGTTCCGATCACATCGCCACCGTCCCGGACGTCCTCTCAGGGGTGCGGGCCCTGGGCTATGACGACAGCAAGGTGACCGTGGTGCTGCACCAGTTCGTCACCCTGACCCGGGAAGGCAAGCAGGTGAAGATGTCCACCCGCAAGGCCACCTTCGTCACCGTCGACGAGCTGATCGACGAGGTCGGCGTCGATGTTGTGCGTTTCTTTTTCATGATGCGCAAGGCTGACAGCCAGCTCGAGTTCGACCTCGACCTGGCAACCAAGGAAAGCCAGGAAAACCCCGTCTACTACGTCCAGTATGCCCATGCCCGGCTCTGCTCGATCCTTGCCCAGGCCAGGGAAAAGGGGGTGGAGCGGGCCGGCTGCGGCGCCGTCGACCTCTCCCTGCTGGCACAGCCGGAGGAGATGCAGCTGCTGAAGACCATGTCCGCATTTCCCGGCATGATCGAGAATGCGGCACTGGAACTGGCGCCGCACAAGGCGATTTTTTACCTGATGGAACTTGCGGGCCAGTTCCATAGTTACTATAACAAGCACAAAGTGATTACCGAGGACACCGCCCTGAGCCAGGCCCGGCTCTGCCTGGTGGACGCCTTACTGGTGGTCCTCGCCAACGGCCTGGCCTTTGTCGGCCTGACGGCCCCGGAAAAGATGTAGGGATGGCCGCGCGGGAGAAGAAGCAGGGCAGGAGGGTCAGTTTTGAGCTGAGCTGGGGCGGCATCGCCGGCCTGACGCTGGTCATTGTCTGTCTCTGCCTGTGGATGTTCATTCTCGGGGTATGGACCGGCCAGTCGCTGCTCCAGTCATCATTTTCCCCGCAACAATCCGTCTCGAAGACCGGTTCGGAGCTCATAGCCCCGCTGCTTGGTATCGACAGGGAACAGCCGGGAGGCGACCGGCAATGACCGGTTCACGAGGCTTGGCGATACGGTGTTTTCTATCGATAATATATTGATATCAAAACAATAGTTTGCTTATGATGATTCGCGCTGCACGGATGGCGGATGTCAAGGACATACACGCCCTGATCAACAGCTCTGCCGGGGAAGGGGTGTTGCTGGCTCGCTCACTCAGTTCCCTCTACGACAAGCTGCGGGATTTCGTCGTCTGCATCGATGACGACAATGCCCTGGCCGGCGTCTGCGCCCTGCAGATCACCTGGGAGAATCTTGCCGAGATCCGCTCCCTCGCGGTCCGGCGCGATCTGCAGGGGCGGGGTATCGGCTCGCAGCTGGTGAGGGCCTGTCTGGCCGATGCCGACGGCTTCGGCATTGAGCGGATTTTCACCCTGACCTATCAGCCCGGTTTTTTCCGCAAGCTGGGTTTTCAGGATATCGACAAACGAGAGCTGCCCCACAAGGTCTGGAGCGACTGCATCCATTGCCATAAATTTCCTGACTGCGACGAAGATGCTCTGATGTTCGTCAGTGGGCAATAGCGCCATCACCGCAGTACCCCACCCCAGGAACGGCGTCAGGAGGCTCCAGGGGCAGAACGGAAATAACCGCAACGCACAAATTACCTCAAAGTGACTTTGACAGATGATTGGATTAATCCTCACCAAAATTTTTGGCAGTAAGAACGACCGGGTCCTGAAACAGATCCAGCCACTGGTCAACCGGATCAACGAGCTGGAGAAGACGGTGCAGCCGCTTGATGACGCGGCCCTGGCTGCCAGGACTGTGGATTTCAAGGAGCGCCTGGCCAAAGGCGAGCCGCTGGACAGCCTGTTGCCCGAGTCGTTTGCGGTCATGCGGGAGGCGGCGCTCCGGGTGCTCGGCGAGCGCCACTACGACGTCCAGCTGATCGGCGGGGTCATCCTGCATCAGGGTAAGATCGCCGAGATGAAGACCGGTGAGGGGAAGACGCTGACCTCGACCCTGCCCGTCTACCTCAACGGGTTGACCGGCAGGGGCGTGCATGTGGTAACCGTCAACGACTACCTGGCTGCCCGTGACGCCGCCTGGATGGGGAAGGTCTACACCTTCCTCGGCATGAGTGTCGGCAAGATCGTCCATGAGATGGACGACCAGGCCCGCCGTACCGCCTACGCCGCCGACGTCACCTATGGCACCAACAACGAGCTCGGCTTCGACTATCTGCGCGACAACATGAAGTTCGACC
>WBUQ01000118.1 GCA_008933635.1 Desulfobulbaceae bacterium
GCCGGTGGAAGTTTGATTCTGTGTTATTACTTATTGAAATAAATTAATATTTTTGATAATTGCTCGAAAGGATTGCCAGTATTTCGAAAAAGAAAAAATTTTCTTCATATAATCAACAAACTATCGTATAGTGATTACAATCTCAAGGTGTGTTTCTTGTTGAAAATGCGAAAGATGTTGAATCTCTGCTGAAGAGTCACCCCCGTATCCAGTGCTCGTCCTCGTTTGCTTACCCGAAAAAGCGGAGTCGGGCCCCATCGGATTTGAAGGGTTTACGAAGACAATAATCGATATTTCCGCGGTAATGTGAACAGTACCCTGTCCAGCGACCAACAACCACGAAGAGGAAAATGGCATGAATTATGGGATTGTCAGTCAGGAACAGCTTGAGCAGATAGATACGGTTTTATCTGAGAAGTTGATAAAGCTCGGTGTCGACTGTGTCATTATAATCGACATGGCAGGGAACATCATCACCGCCAGGGACAACGGCGAAAGCAAGTATGATGTCTATTCTTTTGCCGCGCTGGCTGCCGGTAATTTCGCCACTGTCGATGCGATGGCGAAACTGGTCGGCGAGCAGGAGTTCTCCCTGCTCTTCCACAAAGGCCAGGACTCGAACATCCATTTCAGCAAGATCGACGATGAATTGCTGCTCATCTCCATGTTCGGCAAGGATATCTCCCTCGGTTTTCTCCGCCTCAATGTCGTGGATGCAATTGAGAAGATCAAGAGGATCTGGAGCAAGAAGTAACGGCTAGAGGTCGCGCTTGCAGGTGTTCATGGGCAACAATGAGCAGAGCAACAACTGGGGAGGGATCCTTTGAGCTTCATCAATCTGAAAGATAAGGTTGTCCAGGTCAAGATCGTGTATTACGGACCTGGCCGCGGCGGCAAGACGACCAATCTCGAGTACATCAATCGAACCTATCGGAAGCAGATACTCTCAGAGATGGTCAGTCTCAAGACGCATGGTGACAGAACCCTGTTTTTTGACTTCCTGCCGTTCGACATGGGGCAGATCAAAGGGTACGACATCAAGATACAGCTGTATACCGTTCCCGGACAGGTCAAGTACAATGCCACGAGAAAGCTGGTTCTTCGCGGCGTGGACGGGATCGTCTTCGTCGCCGACGCCATGGAGAAGCAGCGGGAGAAGAACATCCGCTCCCTGAATCAGCTCCATGAAAACCTCCAGTCGTACAAGGAAAGCATTTTCAAGATTCCGCTGGTCATGCAATACAACAAGGTCGATCTCAAGGAGCACGGAATACCCATCCTGCCGACTGAAGTACTGCAGAAAGATCTGAACAGCAGATTGCAGGTCCCGTATTATGAGGCGAGTGCGATAACCGGCTACAATGTTGCGGCAACCCTGAAGAAGATCATCTCCTCGACGGTTGTTTCAATTCAGAAAAAACTACTCTGAGAGAGAAGGTACGGTGGAACACTACACAGAAAAGCAGTATGACGATGACCTGACCGTCGTTGCTGACGAGTATGACGACTCTTTTCAGACGGACAATGTCGATCTGTTCGAGTTTCCCAGCTATGACGAGTCGCCGCTTGCCAGGCTGAAATCGCTTGTTCTGTCCATCGACTGGGAAATCACCGACGAGGTTCTGCGCCAGTTCAACGATGAACTGGTCGACCTGAAGGATATCTGGGCCGGCGAGAAGATTTACCTGGTCTACATCCAGGCCCTGGAGAAGATCAGCAAATATATCTATCAGGAGAAGGCCGACTCCAACCCGAACGCCATCAAACTGCTGCTCGCCCTGTACTACAACCTGGAAAAGATGGTTTCCTCCGATTCGATGACAGAAGAGGAGAAACGTGAGCTGCTGCTTGAAGATGTGAAGAAATTCGAGCTGTTGAAAAAACAGATCGGCCGGGAGAAAAAGACCGCCAGGCCGGAGACGAGAGAACTCTACGCCGACCGGATGCAGCCGCCCGTTGCCGCCATGGAGGCGGATGGCAGGTCGATCCTCACCGACCTGAAAGCGATTGTCCTCGGTATTGACTGGGAAATCACCGAAACCGAACTGGAAAAACTGCGGGACGAGGTACAGAGCCTGGAGGGTATCTTTGCCGACAGTCGACCCAAACAGATCTTCCTGCAGGGTTTGGGTACCCTGGCGTCATACATCAGGCTCAAGAAGAGCGACGCCCATCCGGATGCCTTCAAACTCCTGCATTCGTTTTTTGCCGGGCTCGAAAAGATCGTCATCCGGCCCATGACCCTTGAAGAAGAAAAGGAAATCCTGTTTCCTGAGGTCGAAAAGTTCAACGCCTTCAAAGCGATCGTCGGGTCGAAGATCAGGGCGAGTCGCGATGAAGGGGAAGAACTGGAGGACTATGAGGAAGAGGGGGGGACGACCGGTGCCCTGGCTCCCGCGCTCTCCGGTTTCGCCGAGGAGGAAAGAGGATTCCAGGAGGAGGAGGAAGCTGCCGCCCTGGGTATTCCTTCGGCGGCGATTGTCGAAAACCAGATCGACAGATTTTTTTCCGAGGGCGACGAGATCAAAGTCGATGAAATGGCAGGCGGCCGGCCGGTGGCCGTTGCTGCCCCGGCAGAACCGGCCTCGATTGGTTCGGCTGCCGAGTCCCGCCTGGAAGCGATGTTTAAGCCTGAAGGCGCTGCCGCCTTTGCCGGTGTCGACCACGAAACGGCCCTGCAGGGAGTGAATGTCGAAACGGAAGCTGACGACGACTCCGGGGAAGAACGGCTGCCGCTCGAGGCCGGTGAACTTGCCCCGGCCCTCGCGGCGCTCGATGAAGAGGTGCCAGTCGATCGGAGAGGTGCCGTGATGGAACCGGCGCATCTTGATTTTGCCGCCGATGTCGAAAGCCGTCTTGATGATTTCTTCAAGGATTTCGATGTTCTTGATGAGAAGCCTGTGCAGCCTGCGGCAACGGCAGTGACGACGCCCGCCCAGGAGGCAGTCCCGGAGGAGACGGTTGTAGCCGAAATGTTTGAGGAAGGAGAGGCCACGCTGGTCTCCGACCGATTTGCCGCTTTGCAGGGTGTCGATGTCGAGACTGAGGATGACGACGATTCGGGTGAGGAACCATTGGCCTTCATTGGCGAGGATCTGGCTCCGGCCCTCGCCGGCGAAGCTGAAGGAGAAGATCTGTTCACGCCGGCCCCGATCGAGGAACCTGCCATACCCGCAGGTACTGTTGATCTGGAATCCGGACCGCTCATCAACACAGAGGAGCAGTTGGAGGCTTTTGAAGCCGAGGCGGAACCGGCCATTGCTTTTGAGGATGAGACAGAGGTGTCCGGGGATGAGGCGGAACCGGCAATATCCCTTGAGGAGGAGCCAGGGGTGTTCGGAGAGGAGACCGAACCGGCAGCCGCTTCTGAGGAACGGTTGGAGGCTGCGGAAGTTGAATCAGGCCCGGCCATCGCCCTTGAGGAGCAGCTGGACGCATTCTTTGCGTTGGAGGAGGAAGAGCCTCCCGCTCCGGTTGAGGTGGCAACCTCCCTTGCGCCTGAACCAGAGCCTGAAATCGAGTCCGAGCCCGAGCCCGAACCCGCGCTGGTGGAGATCCGGCGCGCGGTTATGGAGCAGCCGACAGGTTCCATGTTCGTCATGGAAGTACTGGAAGAAGGCGGAGAGGAAGAGGTGGTGTTCGAACTGGCCGAGGAGGAAGAGGAGACTTCGGCTGCAGCGTCAGCCGCAGCGGCGTTGCAACCGGAGGCGGAAATTTCGGCGGCTGGGTTGTCTGCCCCTGCAGAAGAACAGCCGGAAGAGTCTGTTGCCCCCGAGGAACCTTTTGCTCCCGAAACGGATGTCTTTACCGCAGGCGAGCCCGAGTTCCTCGCCGCTGAAGAGGAGGTCGGGCCGGACGGCGAAGCCTTGCCTGCGATTGAAGCTGATTCGGAATATGCCGCAGTATTCGAGGCAGCTGAAGAGCCCGTGGCCGAGGTCGTGTCCTTTGCGGAAGCGGCCGAGATCGAACATGTAGAACAGCAAGTCTCTGCGGCAGCGGAAGATCTGTTTGCCGCCGCTCTTCCCGGGGAAGAACCGGCCGAAGAGCCGGTGGAAGAAGCTGAGTCCGCATATGCCGCGGTATTCGAGGCAGCTGACGAGTCTGTGGCCGAGTCGTTTCCCTTCGCTGAGGCTGCCGAGAGCGAGCCAGTTCAGCCTTCGGGCATTGCGGCCGAACAGGAACTGGCCGCACCTGCTTTCCCGGAAGAGGAGTCGACCGAAGAACTGGTGGAAGCAGGGGAAGAGTTTTTTGCCGTTGCGGCGGAGACGCCTCTTGCTGGTCTCCGGGCGTGCGTCAGTTCACTGGGACTGGCACTCGATGATTCGATATTCCAGGGAATGTATGCCGAGATCAATGCGTTGCGGGGCCGGTATTTCACTTCGCCGATAGCCAAGACCTTCCTGCAGCTGCTTTCGACCATCACCCAGCATATCGATCAGTACCGCTATGAATCAAGTTCCGAGGCTTTTGACATCCTCCAGTCGGTCTGCGGTTCCTTTGAAGAGGCGGCGGAGAATCTTCAGGGTCTGCACGCCCATGACATGGTCCTGCGGGAGATCACCAGGGTGCTGCTGTGGCAGAAGGATATGCTGGACAGACAGGCCGTGAGCAAGGGCGACGAACTGACCTTCGCCGCGCCGGTCAGGACAGAATCCGGCCAAGCCTTGGAAGACGAAGGGGAAATCTCCTTTACCGAAGAGGAGATCGCCGATGCATTCCCTGCCGGGTTCGAGCCATCGAGCGGGAGCGGGATAGCGGATGAACCAGCGGAAGACGACGGATTCCCAGCCGAATTCGGGTCTGCCCCCTATCCATCTGCAGAGGATGCGTCGCCCGGTGAAGAAATAACGCTGGTGGATGACTTCACGGCGGGAGAGACCCGCACCATGGATGAAGAGGCCTATTCCGAGCTGGAGCAGGAACTGGCCGGGGAACTGCTCGCTCCTGCAGGCGGCGATACTGCCGAAGATCCGCTGGCAACCCAGCTGCGGGATATCATCAGGGGTGAAATGGAGATGATCCGCAAGGAGCTGCAGGTCAGCCTGGAAAGCCTCCGCAAGGAGATGCTGGGCAAGAAAGACTGATTATCAGAGGGGATTCCCGAGGATGCCGTCATCCCTACGATGAAGCGCATTCGGGATGCGTGGTGGCCATGTTTCCGTTCTGCGTGGGGGCGCGGCGGGAAAACGAGCTGATTTCAGGACCATTAATATTTTGACTGGATGCAGCAGGGACTGTCCGTTGACGGGCAGTCCCTTTTTTTATCTACGCGGCTGCTCCGCTCAGATTGCCTCCCTTGCCTCAATGCCGCAGGGCGGCCACGCTGAGAATCAGATAGAGCAGCAGCCAGACCACGATGAAGGCCGCCATCGTCCTGAAAAACCGGTATTGCCGGCGCGCCAGCAAGAGCGCCAGCAGGAAGACCGCGGGGAAAAGGACCCCGGCGGCGAGCGGCGGGAGGTAGCGCAGCAGTTCCTGCAGGCCGAGGAAAAACCAGGGACCGGTGATATAGGTGGTGCCGAGTTTTTCCGGATCGATCGGCGCGGCGATCAGCACGCTCAGCAGCAGGACCAGGCCGGCTGCGGGCAAATGGTCCGTCAGACGGATCCGGTACCGCCGCAGGTGTTCCCACACGAGCATCAGCCAGAGGAGGTCGAAGGTGATGACGTGGGCGACGTACACCCGCTGCATGCCGTGGTCGGCAATGGCGAAAAACGTGTCGTTGAGCAGTTCCCCGACCACCGGGATGGCGGTCAGGATGGCCTCGGCGATCGCCCCGGCCGAGGCCCCGGTGGTATCGGCGCGCAGGACGTAGCCGGTGAAGAGGAGCAGCAGGATCACCGGCAGGGCGGCGATCAACCTGACCCATTGCCCAGTGGTATAACTGTCGGTAACGGGAAAGACCACAAGCAGGTGGATGATGGCCAGGAGGAAGAACAGCTGGCTCGAGTAGAAATGCAGCGAACGGAAATAGGCGCCGAAAGGGACCAGCAGGTCCATCCCGGCGGTCGAGTAGTAAGGTGCCGTCGGGTCGTACTGGAGGGCGACGAGAATACCTGAACCGAGCGAGATGTAGAGGCAGACCAGACTCCACGCCCCCCAGCTGAATCGGGCCAGATATGACGAAGGTTCCTGTGGCGGCATGGAATGTCGTCCCTGTCAGAGGGTGACGATATAGAACGGCGGTTCCTGACGCTGTTCAACGGGATAGGTCGCAAGCGCTGTCTTTGCCGGCCCGTTGAGCAGGCGGCCGTCGGTGGCGAAGCGGCTCTGGTGGCACGGGCATTCGAGCAGGTCTTCCTTCTCCACGTAATGCAGGGTGCAGCCAAGGTGCGTGCACTTGCGGGACACGGCCCACACCCGGTTTTCGCGGGCAAACAGGATGAACTGGGGAAACTGCTGCTGCTTCCCCGGCACGATCTTTTTCGCCACCTCGATCAGCTGAGGCTTTCTGGGCAGGCGAAAGCCGATGAAGCGAAGAAGCGGATAGAGGAGAGAGAGAAGGCCAAGACCGAGAAAGATTCTCCTGGTGGTCAGGGCCCGCCGGGTTATTCTGGGAGCTCCGTGCATGGCGCGGGTTCGCTCTCAGCCGGCGAATTTCTGCCGCAGCATCCTGCTGACGCAGGGTGGTACCATATCGCTGACGTCTCCCCCATGCCGGGCGGCATCCTTGATGATCGACGAACTGATGAAAATCCACCTGAGACCGGGCATCAGAAAGACGGTATCTACATCCCGCTCAAGCTTCCTGTTCATCAGGGCCAGCTGGAACTCATAGTCGAAATCGGAGACGGCGCGCAGACCGCGGATGATCGCCTTTGCCTTCTGCTGCGCCGCATACTCCACCAGCAGGCCGGAAACGGACTCCACCCTGATCCGATCTTCATGCCCGGCGAAGACCTCTCCGATCATGTTGATCCGCTCTTCCAGGGTGAAGAGGGGGGTCTTTGCAGGGTTTATGGCGACAGCGACAATGACGGTGTCGAACAGGTCGAGGGCGCGGTTGATGAGATCGATATGGCCGTTGGTGATCGGATCGAAGGTGCCGGGATAGATGGCAATCGAGGGAGATGTCGGGTTGTTCTGCATGGCTGCTCCTGAATGAATGAAAATGGGCGTCAGGTTGTCTGTGTCTGCGGGCTGTCGGCCTGGAGGCGGCGGAAGAACCGGAAAGCGGTGTCGCCGTAGGTCCGCTGATCGATCAGTTCGAGGGTCGTCAGCTGCGGTTCCGGCCTCCGCTCCGCCCGTTCCTCGGCAACCAGCAGGCCGTCGGGGGTGAGCAGGTTGTCCCGGTCCCAGTCCTGCAATGTCTGCCGACTGAGTCCCATGTCATAGGGGGGATCGAGAAAGACCAGGTCGAACAGGGCAGGTCCCTGCCGCCGGAGCTGGCCCAGTGGCAGGCCGCGGCGGAGGTCGTGCCGGATCAGGGTGAAGCGGGACTGCAGCCGCGGCGGGATCCGGTCTGCATGCCGTTCTTCCTTCGTCGCGACGCAGGCGACGATATTCTTCGTGATCAGTTCCAGGGCCAGCCGGCTGTGGTCGACAAAGATCACACTCCGGGCGCCGCGGCTGAAGGCCTCGAGACCGAGGGCGCCGGTGCCGGCGTAGAGATCGAGCACTGCCGCCCCTTCTGTTCTCCGGCCGATGATATTGAACAGGGCCTCGCGTGCCCGGTCCGCGGTGGGGCGAATGGCGAGGCTCTGGCCCGGGGGGGAAATAAGTCGCCTGCCTCTGGCAGTTCCGCCGATGATTCGCACGTGTCGTGAACCGGAAAAGATGCGTCATCCCCGTCTGGCCCGGCTGCATCCCAGGTCGTCGCGATGGCGACCTGGAATGCCCGGGCCCGGGGTGATCAGATATGCTCGGCGATCAGTTTTTCGGCGATCTGGACGGCATTGAGGGCCGCCCCCTTCAGGATGTTGTCGGAGACCACCCACAGGTTGATGCCGTTGGCAATCGACTCGTCTTCGCGGATGCGCCCGACCAGTGTTTCGAATTTGCCGGCACAGTCGATGGCCATCGGATACACGCCGTTCTTCGGTTCGTCCACCAGGCTGACGCCGGGAGCGCCGGCCAGAAGCTGCTTGACCTCTTCGGCGGTGATCTTGGTCTTCGTCTCGATGTTGACCGACTCCGAGTGACCGTAGAATACCGGGACGCGGACCGTTGTGGCAGTAACGCCGATGGCAGGGTCCTCGAAGATCTTGCGGGTCTCGTTGACCATCTTCATCTCTTCCTTGGTGTAGCCGTTGTCGAGGAAGGAATCGATCTGCGGCAGGCAGTTGAAGGCGATCTGGTGCGGATAGACCTTCGCCTCCAACGGTCTGCCTTCGGCGTAGGCCATGATCTGGTTCTGCAGCTCGACGATGGCCTTGGCACCGGTGCCGGAAACCGCCTGGTAGGTGGAAACGACAATTCGCCTGATGCCGACCTTGTCGTAGATCGGCTTCAGCGCCACCAGCATCTGGATGGTCGAGCAGTTCGGGTTGGCGATGATGCCCCGTTTTTTATATCCGGCGATGGCGTGGGGATTGACCTCCGGCACCACCAGCGGGATCTCCGGGTCCATCCGGAAGGCGCTGGAGTTGTCGACGACGATGGCGCCCGCTCCCGCTGCCGCGGGGGCGAATTCCAGCGAACGGTCGCCGCCGGCGGAGAACAGGGCGATGTCGATGCCCTGGAAGGCGTCCTTGGTCAGCTGCTGCACGGCGATCTCCTCGCCGCGAAAGGTCAGCTTCTTGCCGACGGAACGTTCGGAGGCCAGCAGCCTCAGTTCACGGAGCGGAAAATTCTTGCGCTCCAGCACCTCCAGCATGGCACCGCCGACTGCACCGGTGGCCCCTGCGACCGCAACCGCATACTCTTTTCGTGTCGTGCTCATCTCTTCATCCTCGGAAGGAACAATGACCGGCTTGACGATGAAAGGGGAATCCGGCCTGCCAGGTCATGCGGCCGGAACCCCCTGAAAATCAATCCAAAAACATGAACAACCACCGCATTGCCCCATGCACGAGGGACAGTCTGCCGAATGCCGCAACCTTGTCCAGGGACACACCGATTCCACCTGCCCGGCAGCACCATCCTGCCGTCGGCTCTACCCAGCGCAGAATTTCAGATGCCGGACTCGCTGCCGGCGAATCTTCTCCTGCCGAGCTGGAACAGGGCCATCGCCGGTCCTGACGCCGCATAGGCCATCGTTAGCACGAACAGCATGATCTCATGTTCGGCGGCGATGAGGACAAAGAGCAGCAGCGTGCCGACGATCGGCCGGAAGCTGCGCATCTTCGATGTGCCCTGCTTGAAGCTGCGGTACCGGTGTCCGGACACCATCAGGTAGGAGACGGCGTAGACCAGCACGATGAACGGGGTCAGGCTGATTGTTGTCTCCAGTCCCAGGCGGTGCACGATCAGGACGCTGGTGGCGACCGCCGCCGCTGCGGCCGGGCAGGGCAGTCCGACGAAATCGAGCGATGGCGATGGGGGTTGCGAGTTGAAGCGGGCCAGGCGAAGGGCGGTTGTCGCCACATAGAGGAACGCCGCCAGCCAGCCGTAGCGGCCGTAAGGCTGGAGGGCCCAGTAATACGCCAGGACCGCCGGTGCCACACCGAAGGACACCTGGTCGCAGAGGGAGTCGAGTTCCTTGCCGAACAGGCTGGTCGTACCGGTCATTCTGGCCACGCGGCCGTCGAGGCCGTCAAAGACGGCGGCGATCAGGATGGCGGTGGCGGCGACGACATAATCACCCCTGACCGCCCCGATGATCGCATAGAAGCCGCAGAACAGGCTGGCGAGCGTGAACAGGCAGGGCAGCGGGTGAAATTTGCAGCTCATTTCATGATGGTTGTCCGGCATGTCGGGAGGCCCCCAGGTTGCATAGCAAAATATGGTGACGCGATGAGTCGGAAAATCACTGAACCATACCGGATGCGGCTATACAAGGCCAAAATGCCTGCAGGGAGCTCACGGGAGGACCCCGAGAATCGTTTCCCCGGCGGTCACCTTCTGTCCGAGGGTCACCTGGAGCGTGGTCTCCCGGGGCAGGTAGAGATCGACGCGGGAGCCGAAGCGGATCATGCCGATCCTTTGGCCGCGGCAGATACGGTCATGGGGCTCGAGCCAGCAGACGATCCGCCGGGCGATCAGTCCGGCAACCTGCACCACGGCAAGCTGCCTGCCGGCGGGAGTGGTCAGGAGCGTCGCACAGTATTCGTTGTGCAGGGCACCCCGGGCAGAATCGGCTGAGTAGAACTGGCCGGGTGCATAGATGATCCGGTCGACCACGCCCTCGCAGGGGGCGCGGTTGACATGGACGTTGAAGACATTCATGAAGATCGACACCTTCAAGGCCCGGGTGCCGGTGAAAGCCTGGTCCGTCACCTCCTCGATCAGGATGATCTTGCCGTCGGCCGGCGACACCAGGGCGTCGGCCCTCTCCGGCAGGAAGCGTTCCGGGTCGCGGAAGAAATAGAGGATGAAGGCCGTGGCGGCCAGGCCCAGCAGGGTCAGGCCGCTGTAGCCGAGGATGGCCAGGACAACGGTCAGGAAGGCGGCGAAGCCGATAAACGGGTATCCTTCCCGGGCGACGGGTACTTTCGGGGCGAGCATGATATGGGGGTTCTCCATTAAAAGTCGGATAGGCAGCTGCCCCGGAGAGCCGGTCGGCAGACCGGTTCTCCAGGGCTGGCGGCAAGATCCGGGGAATAAAGAGGATGCCTCTTCTGCAGTCGATTGTTCCGGCGGACACGTCCGGGATGCAGCCGGAACCTTATTTGGTCTTGGCCACCCGGGCCATCGCGATGGTTCCGGTGCGGATGATCTCCTTGATGCCGATCGGCCGCAGCAGGTCGATGATCGCCTGGATCTTCGAAGCGGGCCCGGTTACCTCGATGGCATAGCTGCGTTGGCTGACATCGACAACCTTGCCGCGGAAAATATCGATGATCCGGAGGACTTCCGCCCGGGTGTGGCTCTCGGCCTTGACCCGGATTAGCACCATCTCGCGTTCGACATATTCCTTGTCGCTGATGTCGCTGACCTTGATGACGTCGATCAGCTTATGCAGCTGCTTGGTGATCTGCTCGATGATGCTGTTGTCACCCCGGGTGACCAGGGTCAGGCAGGAGATGCCGGGGTCGAGGGTCTCGGCGACGCACAGGCTTTCGATGTTGAAGCCCCTGCCGCTGAACAGGCCGGTGACGCGGGAGAGCACTCCCGGTTTGTTCTGGAGAAGAACGGATAAGGTATGTTTCATTGTTTTCCTTGCAACGTGTGCGGGCGCAGGCCCGGGAAGTTTCCTCTTTCGCGCATCAGACCAGCAGCATCTCGGTGGTGGCCTTGCCGGCCGGGACCATCGGGTAGACCTTCTCCTCGCGGACGACTCTGAAATCCATGATCACGATATTCTTCGTCTTCAGGGCCTTCTTGATCACCGGCACGACCTCGCTCTTCTTTGTCGCGCGCAGGCCGACGGCGCCATAGGCCTCCGCCAGCTTGACGAAGTCGGGGGTCGTCTCCATGACCGTCGAGGCGTAGCGCTTGTCGTAGAAAAGCTCCTGCCACTGCCGCACCATGCCGAGGTAGCTGTTGTTGAGGATGGCGATCTTGACCGGGCAGTTGTACTGCCTGGCGGTGGCCAGCTCCTGGATGTTCATCTGGATCGAACCGTCGCCGGCGACGTCGATCACCAGCCGGTCGGGGAAGGCCATCTGGGCCCCGATGGCGGCCGGCAAGCCGAAGCCCATGGTGCCGAGGCCGCCTGAGGTGACGAAGTTACGGGGCTTGTTGAACTTGAAGAACTGGGCCGTCCACATCTGGTTCTGGCCGACCTCGGTGGTGATGATGGCATCGCCGCCGGTCAGCTTGTCGAGCATCTCGACGACGTACTGCGGCTTGATCAGCTCGCCCTCATCCTTGTAGGTCATCGGGTACTTGGCGCTCCACTCGCGGATCGTCTCCAGCCACGGCTCGTGCTGGGCCGCCTCTTCTTTGATGTTGATGCCGGGCTCCTTGGCGAACCAGCTGTTGATGGCAGTCAGGGCGTACTGGCAGTCGGCGACGATCGGCACGTCGACCTTGACGTTCTTGCTGATCGAGGTTGGGTCGATATCGATGTGGATGATCTTGGCGTTGCAGGCGAATTCCTCGAGCTTGCCGGTGACCCGGTCGTCGAAGCGGGCGCCGACGGCGATCAGCAGATCGCTCTGGGCGACGGCCATGTTGGCGGCATAGCTGCCGTGCATGCCGAGCATCCCCATCGACAGCGGGTGGGTGCCGGGGAAGGCGCCGAGGCCCATCAGGGTCATCGTCACCGGGATCTGCAGGTTGATCGCCAATTCCTCCAGCGCCTTGCTGGCGTCGGAGAGGATGACGCCGCCGCCGACGTAGAGCACCGGCTTCCTCGATTTGAGGATATGCCGGCAGGCCTTGGCGATCTGGCCGATATGCGGCTCGTAGGTCGGCTGGTAGTTCTGCATCCGGATCGGCTTCTTCTCCGGATAGACGAGCTGGCCGGACATCAGGTCCTTCGGCAGGTCGACCAGCACCGGGCCGGGCCGGCCGGTCCGGGCGATGTAGAAGGCCTCGCGCAGCGTCGGCACCAGGTCGTCGCGCTTGCCGACCAGGTAGTTGTGCTT
>WBUQ01000119.1 GCA_008933635.1 Desulfobulbaceae bacterium
GACCTCGGCAAGGATCGCCTGTTCAAGCGCGTGCAGCGGGCCGGCGGCGCGGATGCCGCCAGGGCCGCACCGGCGGCAAGCAGCAACGGCAGCAACCGTTCGCCCGCTGCCGGCAAGCGCCCAGGTCAGCGTCAACATCAACATCTCGATGCCACCCGCCATCGTCGCCTCTCGCCCGCCGCAGCTGGTGGTATTGCCCGAAACCTACGTCTATGTCGCCCCCGAGTACGATATAGACATCTACTTCTACGACGGCTGGTGGTGGCGGAGCTGGGACAGCCGCTGGTACCGCTCCCGGACCTACGATTCCGGCTGGATCTATTACCAGTCCGAACCGGTGTTCTACCGGCACGTGCCGCGGGAATGGCGGCGCTGGTACCGCGAACGCCGCTGGCGGGACCTGCACTGGGACCACCGGCCGATCGCCTACCATGAAGTCGAACGCAACTGGCGGGACTGGGAGGAGCACCGCTACTGGGAACGGGAAAAAAGCTGGTACGTCCGGGGCCTCCGGCCTTCGCCGCCGATCCAGGTGAACGTCGCCGTCGCCGAACCGCCGCCGCTCCGTTTCGACAGACCGCCCGAGTTGGTCGTCATCCCCGAGACCTACGTCTACGCCGTCCCCGGTCTGTCCATCGACATGTTCTTCTTCGACGGCTGGTGGTGGCGGAACTGGGACCGTCGCTGGTACCGCTCGCGGAGCTACAGCCGCGGCTGGGTCTACTATGACTCCGTTCCGGTCTTCTACCGCGACATCCCCCGAGACTGGCGGAAATTCTATCGGGACCGGCGCTGGCGCGACAATTACTGGGAGTACCGCCCCATCCCCTACCGGGAAGTCGAGCGCAACTGGCGGGACTGGGAGAAGCGCCGCTACTGGGAGAAACAGCGATACTGGGATATGCGCAGGGATCGGCGGGAGCCGAAGCCGGGAAGGCATATCATCGTCCAGCCGCCGCCCCGGCAGATGCAGTACGAAAGATATGAGCAGATCGGACCGCCGAAGCAGAAAGGCAACAAGGGGAAGAAGGACCACCCGAAGAACATGAAGGAACAGCGGAAATACAAGATGTACGACTGATCGGGAAGATCGCCGGCGGAATCGACTTCCGCCGGCTCAACCGTTTGGACAGCCGAAACTTAAGAGACTGCTGCTCTTTGGTTTCGGCTTTCATCGGCAGGCTGCCGGTTGGCCCCCAGCCGCCTTACTGGAAAATCCCAAGATCCCGGATTACATCAAGCCGTTCAGCACATCCTCCAGCTCGCAGATGTGCCGTATGATGTGATCCGGAGCGGGAACCGGCTGCGCGACAGGCTCCCCGGAGTTGAGCCACACGCTTGTTATTCCGGCATTGCTGGCGCCCCTGATATCGGACTCGAGGCTGTCCCCGACATGGATTGCCTCTGAGGGTTCGCATTGCGCCTTCCGGCAGGCCAGCTGAAAAATGGAGGGATGCGGTTTCTCATGAGGCAGCGACCCGCCCAGGAGGATGTGGTCGACATGCCGGTCCATCGCCACCCTGGCGATTTTCGGCTCCTGGGAAAACAGCGGGCCGTTGCTGACCACGACCAGCGTCAGCCGACTTCTCAGCTCACGCAGCATGTCCGTTACGCCGGGAAAGAAGGTGAAGTGCCTGATCCTGAGATCCATGAACAACTGGGCAAGATCAATCGGACTGCCGAAGGGTTCGTTGCTATCGCAGATTTCGCCTGCGGTTTGTGCCAACAACCTGGCCCTGTAGCCGATTTCAGTCTCGCCGGGACGTCTCTGCCATCCTTGACGATGGCGGTATTCACCGTAAATCACGCTGAGATATTTCCGGCTTATCTGCGAGGCGACGGCCCGTCCGAATTGCGCGGCGAGCTCTTCCTGGAAATCGATGACGGCCAGCTGGTCGGCCTGCTCCGTATCACACAAGGTGTGATCCATATCGAGAAAAACAGCGCGAATAGCCACGACGATCCTTATCTTCAGAAGGAATAAAGAACAATCGGGGGCAAACCCCGATTGTTCTGCCCGGATCGGGCCAAGGCGACTAGAACCTGACCCCGATCACCGCTGAGGTGGAAAAGCCGCTGAGATCGAGGGCTACGGTGCTGGGGCCAACTGCAATGTCGGAATCTTCGATCCATTCGTAGCCGGCAGTGATTCCGGCGAACCAGCGCTCACTGAGCTTGAGGTTGAGGCCGGCCTCGAGGGCTGCTCCGAGCAGGACGTCATCCTCGCTTTGCCTATCACGCCAGCCGGCCAGGATTCGGCTCCCTCCATTCCTGTAATAGGCGACCAGATCCTCCGTTCGCGTCATGTCCGCATTCATCAGATTGACGAGCACGGATGGCCTGAGACTGAACGCGGCCTGTGAGCAGATATCGTAGGAGACCTCGCCGCCCAAGGCAAATTGCAACAGGTCCACATCAATATCCATGGCGGTCCGGTTCTTCGCCTCCCAGTTCGATAGGCGGGTCACACCGTACTCCCTTTGCGTGAAACCGGTGTGGGATATATTCCGAGTTGCACTGCTGGGGATGTTTGAGATTAAAGGCCCTGAGTTTGGAATTACGGTCGGATCGCTGTATGGGGCGTCCGGAATGAAATTGGCCGTTCTGAAGACGTATGTGTCTGAGATGGTATCCGCATACGTATAGACGTCCCGGTAGGATCTTCTGCTTTCCCTGATATCCTGTGCGAAATTGGAAGCCTCCATGGCGCTGTCCATGCCCGGAAAACCCCGCAGCCCTGAAAAAAGTGCAAATTTGAACCCTTTCCATCGGGTTACATCATAGAGGACATTCATCCTCAGGCCGGCACCGTCGACATCATCGGTCACGTCAATCAGATTGTCCATATTCGTGGAGACTGTTTTCCTGTATTCCGTCCCCTTGCCTGCGAGTTCGGAGCCACTCGCCTCTGTCGTGCGGTGGAAGGTCAGGGTCGAGTCGTTGCGATTCAGCTGAGAATTGAAATTGTACCCGAAATTTTCCGTCCTCAAGTCAGACGGTGTGATCAGATCGGTATGGACATAACCATCATCGAAATCCCGGTTGCCGATTGCATTGACATTATCGGGATTCGGATACTCCTTTGCCTGCCCTTTTGCTGATGACGGAATTGACCTGGATGGTTGCGTGGCTTTCAAGGTCGCAGCCCGCGAGTACGACGACCCGGAAACCTCGATATCCATGTTCGCACGGTAGCTCGGACCTGCCTCGAAACGCCACCTCGACGCACTCTCCCCGGCCAAGGCGTCTGGCGCCACAGAAAAGGCGCTCAGGACGGCAGACACAACACATGTCGCCATGAACACGTTAGAATCATACAATGTAGTTGCCGGTTTCGAATCTTTGAGGGCATCTCGTGTGGTCATCGGGTTTCTCCGGATAATGAAATTTCTCAAGCACTGGTATTGCCTTTTTCAGAAAAATTCAAAAATTTTAACGCACAAGGAGTACAACACCTCGTGTGGGAATTGCAAATAAAAAGAACATCTTCAGCATGGTGAACCGAAATGGCCCTGTCCGTCGTCGACCTCTACAGAGATGTGCTGCCGAAGACCAACTGCCGGCAGTGCGGTTTTCCCACCTGCCTCGCCTTCGCCGCCAAGGTCGTGTCCGAAAAGCATCCGCTGGCGAACTGCCCCCACATCCCGGCCGAGACGCTGGTCCGTTGCCAGGACGAACTCGCCGGACAGTACGCCGAAGGGAAATGGCTGAAACGGGATATGGCGGAGGATGCCCTGCAGTGGGCCAGGAGCCGGGCCGCGTCACTGGCGGTAGGGGATCTCCCGGCCAGGATAGGCGGCGAACTGATCCAGATCGGGGGGCAGACGGTTCTCCGCCTGCCCTATCTCAACACCTTCCTGCATATTCAGGGCACGACGATCTCCACCGCCGACGGTGGCGAGCTGACCAGGTATGAACAGGTCTTCATCTTCAACCACCTGGCCCAGGGCGGCAGCAGCCTGCCCCACGGCGTATGGAAGGGGTTTGTCGAATTCCCCAACACCGTCTCCAAGATGGTCAGCATGAAGAATGCCGTCGAAGATCCACTGGTCGAGAGATTTTCCGGCCGGATGGACGAGCTGCGCTACCGTGCCCTCAGCCTCGGGGCGATGCCGCTGGTATCCAACGAAGGGTCGGCCGATGTCGCGGTCGTCTTCTCGCCCCTGCCCAGGGTGCCGGTGGCGCTGCTGTTCTGGGATGCCGCGCCCGGCGACGACGTCCGGTCACAGGCAAAGCTGATGTTTGACGAGACGGTGCTGGAGCACCTCGATATCGAGTCGATCGTGTTCCTGAGCGAACGGCTCAGGCAGATGCTGTGCGAATAGACGGATCCCCGCCCCCTCCGCTGCCGCGGAAACCAGCCTGGGGGAAAATCTGCAGCGGCGGCGGAACCTGCACTTGGATGGATTTTTTATTCAGAACGAACGTGTGAAAAGACGGGATCAATCAGATGTGACGCGTTCCCTGGATGAACCTCTACCCTGCTGCCATCGATGAACGGCAACGTGGAACCACCCCCTATGGTTCATAGTCGATGATCTCGATAAGGGCCTTTTTCGCTCGATCGAGCATCCAGTTCACATTCGGCCCGTCGGCAATGGAGGAAGCAAAATATTCCTTGCCGTCCTTGTGGGTGCCGATAATGACAACTTCCTCGAGTTCTCCCATCGCGGAGGCGAGCACCCTGTCGACAGAAGTGTCGGGACCGGTAATTCCTGAGACGATGACGAATTTTTCTCTCATGGCCGTGTTGGTATCCTTTGCGATCGGAGAGATCTGAGCGGGCTGTTGCAGTATGCGCCATGTACTTTTGCGATGGCGTGGCACATCGTCTATCCTCTGCCTGGAGAACGTTCGGCATACATGATGGTTACAATTTTTTTCCCGTGCGCCGCATATCCGCATCCGGATCGTCATGAAGCGATACGGCGATGTCCATTCAGACCGAAACACAACCGGACGTCAGGCGGCCCGGCAACCCCTAAGCGGGAAGGCCCTGACACTCTATTGCCGGAAAATCTCAGCGGGATACTCGATTGCAGAAGCGGACACTATCGCGATGCAGTCGCCCGGCAACAGGCTCAGTGGCTGAAGGGGCCGGCGAAAAAGGCTGCTTCCAACCCTGCCGGCAGGCCGAATCCGCGGATCCGGCCTGCCGCCACCCATTGTTCCGTCTCCGACAGGCTGTGCTGACGACGCTCCTTACCGGCAACGCTTGAACGGGGCTGGATGGATCACTGTCCTCTCTGCTGGTGATGGTATATTCTCCGGGTGGTCTCATGGTAGATCTTGGCGGAATACACAGCCATCAGGACAAAGGCCGCGAAGGTATGGATGAAGGAGCAGACATATATGATCTCAGCGGCCAGGGTATTCCTGAAAATCATCACCATCCCTGTCAGGGCCATCGTAAGAATCAGCATCGGCCCACCGGTGATCCCGAGATGGCAGATCTCCGTCTTCCTGTTCACAAAGAACCGCCTATGGATGACGATGCAGCCGGCAATTGAGGCGACGAAGACAAGCCCGCCGCTCCAGTGCAGAACCGCGGCAGACTCGGGGGATGCAAAGAATATCTGTATTATATTTATTTTGTTGAATAAAAATATGATGCCGGTACAGGTCAGCAACAGGAAGCTAATGTTGCGCACGAGCAGCAGGAGACCGACGACAAACAACATCCTGCCGGATTGAGGCGCCTCGGACCTGGCGATCGTGATTGACCTCGACCGGCTCTCCCGGAACAGAACCAGGGCGAAGACGGCGGAGAAAAGCAAGGGGATGAGATACTTTTTCGCGGCATTGTACTTGTGCAGCAGGTTCAGGTAATAGACGCTGGATTCGTTGTCGCCGGCACGATACGGAACAGATGCCTTCGCTCCGCCGTCACTTCGTTCGGCCAGCCAGCTGGAGAAAATGACCGCCCTTTCGGCATGGCAATCAACGCAGCCGCGTGCCCCCAGGGCCATATGGGTGGGCGAGACATTGTGGCTGATGTTGAAGTTGTTCGGTTCCGCCGTCCACGAGTCATCCGTCTCCGAAACCAGATTTCCCGTCCCGTCAAGATGGAAGATGGCCCCGTTGCTGTGGTAGCAGGGAAATACCCGCTCAAATCGCGGATTGTTCCGCAAGGATGCGGCAAGGGCCCCGAGCATGGCCGATATTTCGCTCCTGGAGCTGATCAGTGGTTCGGCGGCGCCCTCCTGGCGGAACTGGCTACCGACCGTCGCGTAAGCCTGTGCGATTTCTTTCGAGAAAAGAGGGACATACATTCCATCGGCGCTTTTATTGGTAAACAGGTTGGGCTTGAAGCTGTTGACCGGATAGAGCTTCTCGTCGGGCCCCAGACGTATCTCGGGAAGCCAGGTCAACTCATCGCCGACCATGTTCGCACCGGGCCGCGGCAGCAACCTGACCTTGCCGCTTGAGACATCGAGACCGCTCGCCGACGAGCGCCGCAACTCAGGGATATGGCACACTTCACAGGCTATTTTTTCGAGATGGTTCGGCCTGACATCCCGATGAACCGGCTTGGGCGCCCCCATGTAGCCGACCTCATGGCAGCTCTTGCAAGTCCGCATGGTGTTGTCGAGATCGTCGCGGACGGTGGAGAGGTTTTCCCTCCCCTTCGCCAGCTGATGTTCAATATTGCCGGGGTGGCAGGCCGTGCAGCCGATATTCCGGGCATTGTGGATGTCGTGGTTGCCGTGGTCGTTCCAGGAAAAACCCCTCTTGATCATGTCTGCCGGGCCGTGACAGAAGAGACAGTTTTCAGAATCGGGCCGTGCTTCCAGGTTGAACACGATCCTGCCATCGTCGTTAAAGAACCGCCTGTTGTACACGACTCTGGGGGCTTCACCGTTTTTGACTGCGCCCTCGACAAGTCCGACTCCGGACCCGGCGACGATCGCCCACTGGAAATTCAGCAACTCGAGATTTTTGACCCGCTCCTTGAAGAAATACCCGGGCAGGTGGCAGATCAGGCAATCTGCCTCCACCACGCCGGTTTTATCCCATTTGCTCCGGTAGTAATCACCGTCCGGCAATGCAGCCAGTTCGGGTTTTTGCCGCAGTTGCTGATCATAACGGAAACCATCCCGGTCATATTCAAGCCCCCCTCCCCCCGGATGGCAGCCACCGCAGCCGGGCTTCCCGTGCTGGGCATCGGAACCGGCTGTGATCCAGCTGAACGAGGTCAGGTCAATTTCCTCTGCAAAGCGGTTGTTTTTTTTCGCCAACTGGCGAAATGACGGCGGTCAGTGCTTGCCCATCATCCCGTCGGAGAGTTCCCATGGTTTTTCCCCATTGAACGCATCGCTGATCCGGTCCCACCCCTGCTGAAAATGATACCCTCTTGTTATCCGGTCGTAATCGTGGCAGGCTCCGCATGTCTTGCGGGTGCTGAAGGGCCGATCGCTGTTTTCCCCGGTCAGGGGATTGATGACATCGCCGTTACTGTCCCGCAGATAAAACGACCCGCAGGTTTTCGATCCGGCCCGGACCTGCGTCGCGGTTGCTGCGACCCAGCCGCACAGGACCATGAGGGCCAGCAGACTCCGGAAGACCCCCTGACAGACGTTCGCGGCATGGCATCGATGGGCAATGGCTGCTGTGTTCATGTCATGTACCTCGTGTATGGTTGAACGTTTCGGAATTTGGGGAAGGAACCGGTAACCGGGCAAGTCGTGCGTTCCGGGGTGAACGCCATGATGACCGCCATTTTCCAAGGAACATGCCAGAAGCGGCACTTTCGATCCGAGTGAAATAATGTATGAATTTCCTGAAACTTATGCCTATCACCATGGTTCGTGAAGCGTGCCCGCTGGCGGGGTAAGTGTGCCATGATGCGGCGTCGACAGTGACACAGGTCTGGACTGTGTCACACCTTTACAGGAACTTCCGGCAAGGGGCGGGGCGCACACCGCCCGGAGGTCGGGCAACCATCGATCAATCGGATACACCGGGTATTCCTTTCCGGTCGCGCCTTGACTTGTGCGGGAAAAAATTGCTATACCATCTCTATTGAGAATCCTTTTCATTATTTCGTTGTACGTACGGGCTGACTGCCGGTGGAATCATTCTCTTGCGGTGCAGCAACACCTCGGTACGCATGATGAATGTTCCTCCAAGATCGCAACGGAACATTTTTTGATCTGGCGAATTCCTTAATTGGAGAATACAGGGGGGGAATTGGCATGAAAATGATGGAAGGAGACAAACCAGCGAAGCGTTCTTTTATTTGCTTGTATTCATTCAATATAATTGACATGCCTGCACTATTCGGAGTTGAGGGTGGCAATCTTCTCTGCTATCCGATGCATGCCGGGGGCCATTATCTGAAGAGATAGCAGCTGGCCGTACGGTGGCTCCCGTGAATGTCCAGGGCAAGACCCGCGAGGGCATCCATAATCACCTTGTCTGGGTTGGTGTGGGCTTCGTCCTCCTCTACTGGTTCCTCGAATCCGCGCTCCATAATTTTTTCTTTGACGGAGGACCGTTCCTCCTCCACATCATCGATCCGGAAGGGCATGAGCTGTGGATGCGCCTTATTGTAGTGGTGCTCGTGATGACCTTCAGCCTCTACGCCCAAAAGGTTGTCACCCATAGAAGAAAAATTGAGCAGGCCCTCGTCGAACGGGACAAGGATTCCCAGCAGATCCTGGAGAATAATCCGGCAGCCATCATTCTCGTCGACTGTGAATCCCGCGTCGTTACCTATGCCAACCACAAGGCGCTGGATCTGGTCGAGTCGACTCCGGCCATGCTTCTTGGCCAGAAGTGCCACCAGCAACTGTGCAGGATGGGAAGGGATGACTGCCCCGGCCTGGGACCGGAACGGGGCAGCGGCATATCCGAGCGGGAGATCCTTACCTCAAGCGGGAGGGTAGTTCCCGTCCTGCAGAGCCAGACGATCGTCCAGTATCAGGGAAGGCCTCATTTTCTCGAGGCGCTTTTCGACATCACCCTGCAGAAGCAGATGCAGCAGGATCTCCGGCAGGCCCACGCCGAATTGAACCAGATATTCCAGACCGCCACAGTGGGCATGCGGCTTATCGACCATGATTTCAACATAATAAAGGTCAACGACGCCTTCTCGAAGTTATCGGGGATCGCCCCTGAAGAGGCGATCGGCAGGAAATGCTACGATGTTTTTACCGGCAACATGTGCCACACCTCCGACTGCTCGCTGCAGAAGGTGCTGGCGGGGAACGAATTGTCGGACTACGAGGTGAGCAAAAACCGCTCTGACGGTTCCGTGGTTATCTGCAACCTCACCGCAGCTCGCTTCGAGGCATCGGACGGAACGATCGGCGTGGTGGAAGCGTTCAAGGACATCACGGCCTTCAAACGCATTCAGAGTGAACTTCAGTCCGAGAGAGACCGGCTGCACCGTATCCTTTTCCATCAGTTTGAAATGGTGGGCATTGTCAGCCCCGGCTTCATCCTGGAATACCGGAACGAACTGCTCGAGGAGCTGACCGGCGACAGACAGCCGGCATACTGTTACGAGGTGTTCTGCAACAGGAGTACGCCCTGCGAGAACTGCCTGATGCAGCAGGCCCTTGTGGCGGACACGATCCAGCGCGGCGACTTCGACACCGTTTCGGGATCGAGCTTCCAGCACACCTACACGCCGTTTGTCGACACCAACGGTCAGAAAAAGGCGCTGATATCCAGACGGGACATTACCGAAGCCAAGGCGTCCATGGCATCCGCGATCAGTTCCGAACGCCTCGCTGCCCTGGGGGAACTGGCTGCCGGTGTTGCCCATGAAATCAACAATCCGATCAACGGCATCATCAATTATGCCCAGATCCTCGCAAACAAGACCGGCAAGGAGCTCCAGCTCAATGAAATCGCCAATAGAGTCATCAAGGAAGGCGACAGGATCGCCGCCATCGTTGCCGGCCTGCTCTCCTTTGCCCGGCAGGAAAATGGCGGCCGCAATCTGGTCAGCATCAGGGATCTGCTCCAGGAACTGCTGACCCTGACCGGCGCCCAGATAAGGAAGGATGGTATTCAGCTTGCGCTCGATATGGCCGACGACCTTCCGCCCGTCCTCGCCTCGCCCCAGGAAATCGAACGGGTTTTCCTCAATATCATCAACAACAGCCGTTATGCCCTGAACGAAAAATTTCCCCACTCGACGGACGGGAAGAAATTGCGGATCGCCATCGATACGGCCGTCATCGACGGAAGATCCAGCGTTGCCATCGGCTTTGAGGATAACGGGGTCGGCATTCCGCCTCTGCTGATAGAAAAGGTGATGAATCCGTTCTTTTCCACGAAACCGCCCGGAAAAGGCACCGGCCTGGGGCTTTCCATCAGCAAGAGGATCATCGAGAACCACGGGGGCAGATTCTCGATCGAGAGTGTGGACGGAGATTACACGAAGGTGACCATTCAGCTTCCCGCACTGCAGGACGGCAGCCTCCACCCCACGGACATCACTCTGCAGTAGACTGCCGGCCAGTGCCATGGATATTCCCCTGGAACGTTCCGGCCGGCAGGCGAATCGTTTAACCACGCATCAACCGGGCAGACTATGACAAAGAGGATACTGGTTGTCGATGACGAGGAGGCCCTCCGCTACACACTGGACATCTTCCTCCGCGAGGAAGGATATGATGTCAGCCTGGCCGCAAACTACAATGAAGCGATGTCCCTCATGGCGTGTTCAAGGTTTGATCTGATGTACGTGGACATCATCATGGAGGGAAAATCGGGTATCGAGCTGCTGCGCACCGTCAGGTCGAACAACCCCAACGCCCAGGTCATTATCATAACCGGCGCCCCGAGCGCTGACACTGCGGCAGAGGCCCTCAGGCTCGGGGCCCTGGACTATATCGTCAAACCGATCCGCCAGAACGAGGTGCTCAAGGCGGCCAGTCTTGCCTTTCGCCACAAGAAGCTGGCCGACGAGAAAGACCGCTGCCATACCAACATCGAGGCCATATTCCGCAGTGTCAAGGATGGCATCGTCACCGTCGACGAGAAGATGCAGCTGGTGGACGTGAACTCGTCCGCAATCCAGCTTTGCGGCTTCAAGGAGGACAATTTCTACGGCCGATCGATCACGACGGTGGTCAATGGATGCTCCGGCGCCTGTCTCGAGGTCATGCAGGATCTCCTGGCGGCGAAAACGGATATGGAAGTCCGCCATATCGAATGTCACCGGACAGACCTGCAGCAGCAGCTTGTCAGCGTGAGCGCCTCGCCCCTGATCGATCATCTGGGCAATTTTTCCGGCTGCGTCATGGTCCTGCGCGATGAAACCCGCCTCTGCAACCTGGAAAAGAATATAAACGAAATCAAGGCATTCGACAGAATGATCGGGGTCGGCGGGCAGATGGCAAAGGTGAAGCAGCTGATCAAGGCCCTGGCGGATGTCCAGACCACCGTCCTGATCACGGGGGAGAGCGGCACCGGCAAGGAGCTCACCGTGGAGGCCCTGCACAACGCCGGCAGCCGTTCCGGCGGCCCCCTGGTCAAGGTCAACTGCGGGGCGCTGGCCGACAGCATCCTGGAAAGCGAGCTGTTCGGCCATGTGCAGGGAGCCTTTACCGGGGCGGTGAAGAACAGGACCGGCAGATTCCACCTCGCCGATCGCGGCACGATCTTTCTTGACGAGATCGGCGACATTTCCCCCAAGATGCAGCTGCAGCTGCTGCGGGTGATCGAGACCATGTCGTTTGAACGGGTCGGCAGCTCAAATCCCGAAAGGGTCGATGTCCGGGTGGTTGCGGCGACGAATCGGGATCTCGCGAAAAAGGTAGCGGCAGGTGAATTCCGTCAGGATCTCTACTACCGGCTCAAGATCGTCGAACTCAGCCTCCCGCCGCTGAGGGAGCGGAGATATGACATCCCCCTGCTGCTCCGTCACTTTACCGAGAAATTCAACCGCAAGTTCAACAAGGACATCAGGGCGGTCACCTCCGAAGTCGAGAAACTGTTCCAGCTCTATCCGTGGCCGGGAAATGTCCGCGAACTGGAGAACACCCTGGAGTATGCCTTCATCCTCTGCGACCAGCATGTCATCTCCGTCTCGCACCTGCCCGCCGAGCTGCAGAATCATTCGCGCGGCTGCTCCGGATCCCCAGGAGAGGCAAGGGACCTCGTGGCCGAAGACATCGAACGGGCGCTGCAAAAGACCGACGGCAACAAGGCCAAGGCCGCCAGGCTGCTGAGCATGAGCCGGCGGACGTTCTACCGGAAGATGACGAAGTACCATATCGACGGCTGAAACCCGCTTCCGGCTGCACACCCCCTCCTTTCATTCCTCTGTTTTCATCCGCCGCGGCGCCGGCCCATGGCAACATCATCCCCCGCCCCGGCAAGGGTTTGCCCATGGCAGTCGCCTGCTGCCTGCGGCCCGGCTTGAGGACCATTCGCCATGGGCCGGACGGAAATCTCCGGTACCTGCCGCCTGACCGCCTGTACTGAACGGCATTCCCTGCCTGTCACAATGATTCTGCCAGCAACCGCCTGCGGGCGTATCACCTGTCACACCCGGGGCGTCACACATCTGTGCCATGGCGCGCTTTGCCCCACCCCGAATGC
>WBUQ01000120.1 GCA_008933635.1 Desulfobulbaceae bacterium
GATCTACGTGGTGGCGGAGGAACTGATCCCCGAATCCCAGGCGGAGAAGCATTCCGACGTCGCCACCATCGGTGTCATGCTCGGTTTTGCGGTGATGATGAGCCTGGATGTCGGCCTGGGATAACGAGGGGATGACAGTGGAAACGACAACGGGCAGCCGGATAGCGCTGCCCGTTGTCGCGGCTCGCGTCTTTCAGACGGCGAATATCTCCTTGCCCCTGATCGCATCGGCGGCACGGGCGATGTTGGCGCCATGCAGCCGGGCCACTGCCAGGGCGTCGTCGCTGACTCCGACCGGCTGCAGGTTTTCATCCGCCGACCTGCCGTAGGGGCCCCATTGCATGCCGCCCTTGGGGTACCCCGGGGTGTTCTTCGGCAGCGGGACCACGATCAGGCCCAGTTCGACGAGATTGTTCAGCATGCTGAGCAGCGTCAGCTCAGCGCCGCCGCCGGCTCCGCCGAAGCCGCTGCCGGTGGCGAAGACCCCGCCAACCTTGCCGACCACCAGGTTCTGCATCCACAGGCCCGAGCAGACGGTATCGATCATCTTCTTGACCCGCCAGTCCATACTGCCCATGTGCACCGGGCTGCCGAAAACGATGCCGTCGCTGGCGGTTATGTCGTCAGCAGTGACTTCCTCGGCCTTTCTGACCACGGCCTCGCCAGTGGCGACAGAGCGTACGCCTGCGGCGACGGCGTTGGCCATCTTTTCGGTGTTGCCGTAATCGCTCGCATACACAACGAGTATCTTTGCCATATCATTCTCCTTGCGGATAATCCCACAGCCTGTCGGTTGCCGGATGTCCTCACCCGGCGGTCTCGGTCGGTTACTGCCGTCCATCGTTCGTTGACAAACTAGATATGCTCAGGTCCGGTGTCAAGGAATCGGTCGCGGGGGAATGCCCTGACTGCGTCAGATGCCGCACATGCAGCCGCCGAGGCGGACGATCGGCTTCGCTTCGGCGCAGCAGGCCTGGATCGCGTCGATGACCAGTTCCAGGTTGTCCCGGTCGGCCTGCAGGTTGTCGTCCCGATCGATACCCAGGTCGGTGATGACCAGGTGAGAGTCGCAGACGATGCCGATGTTTTCAAGCAGGCGGCGGCTGCAGGCCGTCAAGCAGCCATCAATGGCCACACGCTGTCGGGCCGCCCGGGCGGCGGCGAGGAACGGTTGAACTCCGGCGGCGATCCCGGCCAGGCTGTGCATCCTGCCGAAGCCTCTGCCGGTCAGGCCGACTGCCGCCAGGTGCGAAAGCTGGCCGACATTGCACGGGCCGGAGCAGGGCAGGAGGATAATATCGCTGGCGGTGATAGCGGTGCACATGGTAGTCATTCCGGCTCCTCAGGCTGAGAGTGCTGGTGATACGGATCAGGCAGCGCGGGCTGCGTCCTGATCTGGAAACCTGCCCTTGAAGGTGATGCCGAGACCCAGGCTTGTCAAGCACGGTTTTTCCGGCGCAGGGATATTCATCCGATATCGCTGCGGTATCCCGGCCGCCCTGCCGGTCCGGATCCGTGGAGCCGGAGAAAATTCTGCTGGCTATTCAATGCCGATAGACAGATAATACACAGCGTCAATGCCGGACAGCAAAAGCGGGTCCGGACACAGAACCGGGAAACGACAATTCGGGACGGCAGGTTGATGGACATGACATTTCTGGCGGTGCTGTTTGCCCTGGCGGGAGCGGCGATACTGGCAACATCGATCCTGATCAGCAGGGGTATGCTGCGGATTCTGCCGTCGGGGCAGAGGGGGAAGTGGCTGCTGCTGATCTCCCTCATGTGTTTTTTCATCGTCGGCTACCTCGGTTTCACCTTCGTCGTGGTCACCGGCATCGATTTTCCGGTGGAGCTTCTGGTGGGGTCGGTATTCCTGGGCGGAGCCCTCTTTGTCCTCCTGGTGATTCATCTGTCCAAGCGGACCATCCTCGAACTGCACAGCCTCAATACCAATCTGGAGAGGAAGGTGAGTGACCGCACCGCCCAGCTGGCGGCGTCGAACCAGTCCCTGCTCGCCTCGGAGAGGAGCCTGCACGGGCAGAAGGTCTTTCTCGAAACTGTCCTCGATGCCATCTCCCACCCGTTTTACGTCATCAACGTTGCCGACTATACGATTGCGATGGCCAACAAGGCATCGGGATTCGAAGATCGACTCGACCATGTCCGGACCTGTCACGGGCTGAGCCACGGCCAGGACCGGCCCTGTTCCGGCGCTGACCACCCCTGCCCGATCCGCAAGGTGATGGAAACGGGAGGGCCGGTGATCGTCGAGCATGTCCATCCGGGCAGCGGCGGCGAGGATCGCAACGTCGAGATCCATGCCCACCCGATCTTCGACAGCGAGGGGCGACTGGTGCAGATGATCGAGTACTGCCTGGACATCACCGAGCGGAAAAGGGCGGAGAGGGAGATCATCGAGGCCAGGAAGGAGGCGGAGCAGGCCAGCATCTCGAAGAGCGAGTTCCTTGCCAACATGAGTCATGAGGTCAGGACGCCGATGAACGCCATTCTGGGGATGACCAACCTGGTTCTGGCGACCGACCTGACGCCGGAGCAGCGGCAGTATATCTCCACGGTCCAGGGTTCATCCGAGTTGTTGCTCAATATTATCAACGATATCCTTGATTTTTCAAAGATCGAGGCCGGCAGGCTGGAGCTTGACGAACGTCCCTTCAATCTCAACCAGGTGCTGGGTGCGGTGATGCGGATTCTGCAGCTCAAGGCCGCGGACAAGGGCCTGGAGATGACCTGGAACGCTGTCGATTCACCGCTGGTCCACCTGCTCGGGGACGATCTCCGTCTGCGGCAGGTCCTGATCAACCTGGTCGGCAACGCGATCAAGTTCACCCGCCAGGGGAAGGTGGCAGTCGACTGCAAGGTCCGCGAGCTCGAGGATGGCCGGGTGGAGGTGGCCATCGCGGTGACCGATACCGGTATCGGCATCGCCGAGCAGGCCCGCAGCCGGATCTTCGACAGCTTCCAGCAGGGGGATGCCTCCGTCACCCGCAGTCATGGCGGCACCGGGCTGGGGCTGGCGATCTGCAGGCGGCTGGTGGAGATCATGGGGGGGGCTATCGGCGTGACCAGCCGCGAGGGAGAGGGAAGCTGCTTCTCCTTCACCGTGGTCTTCAGGCGCGGGACCGCCTTCGAGGAAGCCGTCGAGCCGGCGGCAGAGATCCCGGCCGTCGGGCCGCTGAAGGTCCTGCTGGTTGACGACATCGCCACCAACCGCGACCTCGCCCGCATTCTCCTGGAGCAGGGCGGTCATACGGTGATCGAGGCGGAGAACGGCCTGGAGGCCCTTAGGCTGCTGTCCGCCACGTCCTTCGATGTGGCGTTTCTCGATATCCAGATGCCCGGCCTTGACGGCTACCAGGTGACCGAATACATCCGGATCTGTGAGGAGGTGGCGGCGCCGAGGTTTGACGTCCACCAGGAGGTCCTGGCGGCAATGGCGGCCAGGCTGTTCGGCAGCCATCTGCATATCGTCGCGATGACTGCCCACGCAATGAGCGGCGACAGGGAGAAATGCCTGCTTGCCGGCATGGACGGCTATATCAGCAAGCCGCTCATGCCGGACGATATCCAGCGCCAGCTCGCGGTCTTCTTCGGCCGGCGTTAAACGATGCGTCCCGCGTCCGGGGCGATCAGGCCTTCCAGAGACCGTGCAGGTTGCAGTAGGCGCGCGCGGTCACCTTGTCGGCCGGGCAGGGGAAGAAGGCAGCGGGTTTTTCACCCGGATTGAGATTCTGGCGATAGACGGTTTCGCCGACGATCAGCTCGATCCACTCGATATAGTGCTCGGCGGTCATTGGATGGTCGACCGAACCGACATTGACCTGCCAGCCGCCGTCCTTCTTTTCCAGGGTCGGCACATGCTTCTCGACAGCTGCGTCGGTGGTGTTCTCCCTCAGCAGGGTCATCGGCTGGCCGCAGCAGACCAGGGAGCCGTCGCCGCCGTGGAGTACTTCAACTATATTCCCGCAGATCGAGCACTTGTAGACTTCATTGATTTTTGCCATGGTATCCTCCAGTTTAAGATGACGAATGTACAGCACACAGCAACACTATACAGGACGAGCGACGCAGATGTGAAGTGAAAATTTAGTATTGGTTATCATTTTCCAATTTGCAACCAAAGAAAGGCAAACGCCGGGAGCCGGACTGATCGCGCCGGACAGCCAGGCGGTTTTCTTCAACTTTTTGTTTGACATAATCGCTCATTTGTCTGATTGTTTAAGGGTAGACGGGAGGATTTGTCTTGTATGTGTTTAAAATCATAAGGAGAAAAATATGAAACGAATCGCCGGAAGCATTGCCCTTGCAGCCGTCTGTGCCCTGCCGCTGTTGAGCCCGCCAGTTCTCGAGGCCGCCGATTACGCTCACGAGGTCAAGGCCAAAAAGATGTCCTTTGCCTGGTCGGTGAACGGCGACAGGCTCGATGTCAAGCTCAGCGCCGAAACCACCGGCTGGGTCGCCGTCGGCTTCAACCCGACCGACGGGATGAAAGGCGCCAATTACATCCTCGGATTTGTCAAGGACGGAAAGGTCACCCTGAGTGACGATTTCGGCGACAGCCCGACAGGACACAAGCCCGATGACAAGCTGGGCGGGACCGAGGATGTGACCCTGGTCGGCGGCAGCGAGGAAAACGGCGCCACCACCATCGAATTTTCCATCCCGCTGGCATCGGCCGACGCCAACGACGGCAACATCGCCGTCGACGGCGAGACGGTCGTCCTGCTCGCCTATGGCCCGGATCGCGACAGTTTCAAGATCAAGCATAAGTTCCGGACGGCGATGAAGGTCAATCTCGCCACCGGTGCGGCATCGGAAGAATAGGAGAAGCTGTTGTGCGGGTCGGCTGGTCCATAGCCGGACTCTTTGTCCTGGCGCTGCTGGTGCTGCAGCCGGCGGGCATTGCCTGGGGGCATGACCAGCATGAGCCCGCCGGAGCTCAAGGCCAGAAGCAGGCCGGGAGCGGGGAGGCAGGCGAGGCGGCTTCAACCCGCCGGGACGAAGATGTCGTTGCCGGGGAGGACAGGCAACCCGGCCGGGACTGGGTCGAGGAAAAGACCGGGGACCGGATCCCGCTCGATATCACCCTGCGGGATGAGGAAGGGCAGCCGGTCAGCCTGGACTCCCTCATCGACAAGCCGACGCTGTTGCTGCCGGTCTACTACTACTGTGCCGGCTCCTGCAGCAGGAACCTTGCCAACCTGGCCTCCTCGCTGGGGCGGATGAAATCGATTCCTGGCAAAGAATTCCGGGCGATCGCCTTCAGCTTCAACGACCGGGAAAAGACCGAGGATGCCCGGCGGGCCAGGAAGAATTTTCTCAAACTGGCCGGCGGGGATTTCCCTGAGCAGGAGTGGCGGTTTCTGACCGGCGACCGGGATTCCATCGCCGTCCTGACAGGGGCGATGGGATACCGTTTCGAGGAGAGCGATGACGGGATGTTCATCCATCCCTCCGCCCTGGTGGTGGTGAGCAGCGAGGGCAGGATCATCCGGTACGTCTACGGCGACTTTATTCCCGGCGATCTCGACATGGCCGTCGTTGATGCGGCCCGCAACACCCCGTCGCTTTCGGTCAAGCGTCTGCTCGATATCTGCTTCGGCAGCGACCCGGACGCCAACAAAGGGACCTTCCAGGTGGTCAAGCTGGTCGTGCTGGCGATCTTCGCCGTGGCCATCGCCGCCATCCTGCTCCGGGCCCGGAAAAAGAACGCGAAGGCGGTCCGGGGCAACGACGCAAAAGAGTAACGACAGGATCATATCATGACAGCAGCGCCGTCGTTTTTCGAAAATCCTTCACCGCCGGGCCTCACCGGCATCAAGTCATGGCTGCTGACCCATGACCACAAGCGCCTTGGCCTGATGTACATGTGGGCCATCCTGTTCTGGTTCGTTCTGGCAATGTTCCTCGGCCTGCTGCTGCGCACCGAGCTGATGAGCCAGGGACGGACGATCATGTCGGCGGAGGCCTACAACTCGATGTTCACACTGCATGGGGTGATCATGGTCTTTCTCTTCGTCATCCCAGGAATACCGGCCATTTTCGGCAACTTCTTCCTGCCGATCCAACTCGGCACCGACGACGTCTTTTTCCCCAGGCTCAATCTCTTCTCCTGGTACCTGTTCATGCTCGGCGGCCTGTTCGCCGTCGTGTCGCTGTTCTTGGGCGAAGGCTTTCCCGATACCGGCTGGACCTTCTACGTGCCGTTTTCCGTCGGCACCGAGAGCAACGTCTCGCTGACCGTCACCGCCGCCTTCATTCTGGGCATGTCGTCGATGCTGACCGGGCTCAACTTCGTCACCACCTTCCACCGCATGCGCCATCCGGACATGGGCCTGATGCAGATCCCGCTGTTCACCTGGTCGCTCTATGCCACCGCCTGGGTGCAGATCCTGGCAACGCCGGTGATCTCGATCACATTCGTGCTGATAATGCTCGAGCGGTTTCTCGGAATCGGCCTCTTCGAACCGGACAAGGGCGGCGATCCGCTGCTCTACCAGCACCTGTTCTGGATGTATTCGCACCCGGCCGTCTACATCATGATCCTGCCGGGAATGGGGGTGATCTCCGAGGTCATCCCGGTGTTCTCGCGCAAGTCGATCTTCGGCTACAAGGCCATCGTCTGGTCGTCGATGGCCATCGCCATCGCCGGTTCGCTGGTCTGGGCCCACCACATGTACACCAGCGGGATGAGCGACGTGTCGGTCTTCGTCTTCTCGCTCCTGACCTTCCTCGTCGCCATCCCCTCGGCGGTCAAGGTCTTTTCCTGGGTTTCGACGATGTACAAGGGTGCGATCGCGATGTCGCCGCCGCTGCTCCTGTCGCTGTGCTTCATCTATCTTTTCAGCGTCGGCGGACTGACCGGCCTGGTCCTCGGCGCCGCCGGCACCAATATCCATGTCCACGACACCCACTTCGTCGTCGGCCATTTCCATTTCGTGATGTTCGGCGGCACCGGCTTTGCCTTCTTCGCCGCCCTGCACTTCTGGTGGCCGAAGATGTTCGGGGTGATGTACCGTTTCCGGCCGGCCTACATCGGGGCGGTGCTGACCGCCGTGGGTTTCGTCTTCCACTACGTGCCGATGCTGATCCTCGGCCTGCAGGGCATGCCGCGCCGATATTACGACTACCTGCCGCAGTACGAGACGGGCAACTTCCTGGCCGGGTTCGGCGGTTATCTGCTTATCGCCGGGATGGTGATCATGTTCGTCAACCTGTTCGTCAGCCTGCGGAATCCCCGGATGGCTCCCGCCGACCCCTGGGGCGGCACGACACTTGAGTGGACGATCCCCTCGCCGCCGCCGATGGAAAACTTTGTCGAGACTCCGGTCATTCCTGACTTTCCCTATGATTTCAGAAAGTTCATGGCTGGAGGAAAAGGCGGAGGGAAAGGACGATGAGCAGCCGGCGCGACACGTTAGGGCTCAGGATCGGGATGTGGCTCTTCCTCTATTCCGAGATCATCCTGTTCGGCGGGCTCTTCGTCCTCTATGCGGTCTACTATCACAACTTTCCGGACTTCTTTGTCGCAGGCGGGCGGGAGCTGAACCGGATCATCGGCGCACTGAACACGGTGGTCCTGTTGGTCAGCAGCTTCACCGTCGCCGCCTCGATCACTGCCATCCAGCGCGAAAAACCCCGCCAGGCCGCCGGCTTTCTGCTGTTTTCCCTCGGCTGCGGCCTGATCTTCCTGGTCAACAAGTATTTCGAGTGGGGAGCCAAGATCCACCATGACATCTACCCCAATTCGCCGACCATGCAGGATGCCGAGCCCGGTCTGAATATCTTCTTCAGTCTGTACTATGTCATCACCGGTCTCCACGGCCTGCACGTGATCATCGGCATGGTGCTGCTTTCGGTCAGCCTGGTCCTGGTGCTGCGCGGCCGCGTCAACGCCGGGCGGTTCACCATGCTCGAGAACTCGGGTCTCTACTGGCACCTGGTGGACCTGATCTGGATATTCGTCTTTCCGATGTTTTATCTCGTTCTCTGAGGCGGGACATCGGGCAGGGAGGGCACATATGGCATCTCATGAACAGCGGCATGTGGCGAGTTACGGTCAACTGGCGCTGATCCTTCTGTTTCTGCTACTGCTGACGGGCGCGACGGTGGGGATATCCTACATCCACCTCGGCTTTTTCAATGTGCCGGCGGCCCTGTCCATCGCCACCCTCAAGGCGACGCTGGTGCTGCTGTTCTTCATGCATCTCCGTTACGAAGGGCGGATCATCAGGTACTCCTTTCTCGGCACCGCCCTGGTCCTGGCGATCATGATCGGCTTCACCTTCTGGGACGTGGCCTTCAGATAAGGGATAACAGACATGAACCCTGTACATGGCGTTGATCTGGCATTCTGGTATATCCTGGGCATCTCTGTGGTGCTGCTGTTCGGCATCACGGCGGTGATGGTGGCCTTCGTCATCCGCTATCGCCGCAGCAGGCACCCGGTACCGGAGGATATCCGCGACAATTTCCCGCTTGAGATCGTCTGGACGGTCATCCCGACCCTGATCGCCCTGTCGATGTTCTATATCGGCTGGAAAGCCTACCTCGGCCTGCGTGAGGTACCCCAAGGGGCCCTGCAGGTCGAGGTGACCGCCCAGATGTTTTCCTGGCTCTTTACCTACGATAACGGCAAGGAGGTCGAAAACGAGCTGGTGGTGCCGTTGGGTGCGGCGGTGAAACTCAACGTCTCGTCGGTGGATGTGCTCCACAGTCTGTACATCCCGGCTTTCAGGGTCAAGATCGATGCTGTCCGCGGCATGACCACCTATGCCTGGTTTCAGGCCGACGAGCTGGGCGAATACGATATCCAGTGCACCGAATACTGCGGTACCGGCCATTCGGCGATGACCGCGAAGGTGAAAATCGTGCCGGAAAAGGAATATCTGGCCTGGCTGGCTGAAGAGGAGTGATTTTCCCGGAGACGGAGATGCCGCCGCCTCCGCCGGGGTTTCTCCGGGGCATGGGGTGAGAGGACGTAAGGCAGGGGTTGACCATGGGTGTCGTGCTGACGGAGAGGAAGAAGGTGATCGCCCGGCAGGGATCGCTTCGGTGCCTGCCGCCCGGCTGCTGTGACCGGTTGTTGAGCCGGCTGCGGCTGGCGAAGGGCAGGCTCTGCCTGATGCTCGGCGTTTCGACGGCCTTCGGCTTCCTCCTCGCCTCTCCCGGATTGTCTCCTGGCCTGCTCGTGGTGTCGGCCGGGGTGACGCTGCTGGCCGGCGGGGCCGCCACCCTGAACAGCCTGCAGGAGTGGCGTCGGGATGCCCTGATGCGGCGGACCGGCAACCGGCCCCTGCCGCGGGGGGAGCTGAGGCCCGGGCAGGCTCTGGGACAGTCTCTTGCACTGATAGCCGCCGGCCTGCTGCTGCTGGCGCTGTCGTCTGGTCCGCAACCGTTCGTTGCCGGCCTGCTGGCCCTGCTGCTGTACAATGGCGTATACACTCCGCTGAAGGAAAGGACTCTGCTGGCCATTGTCCCCGGTGCGCTCTGCGGCAGTCTTCCCCCGGTCATCGGCTGGCTGGCCGCCGGCGGACCCCTCGAATCCCCGACCGTTCTCCTGATCATGCTGCTGCTGGTCCTCTGGCAGATTCCGCACTCCTGGCTGGTGATGCTGATGTACCGGGACGACGACCATGCCCGCCGGATGCCGAACAACATGCTGCACCATCTGTCCGAGCCGGTCCTGCGGCGGCTGCTGGTACCCTGGGTGGCCGCACTGGCCGCCGCGATGGCGCTGTTCTGCCTGCCGCCGGTCAGTCCCGGCGGGCTGATCAGGGCGACGCTGTTGTTGCCCACCGCGTTCCTGCTGGTGCTCTTCTTCGGGCAGACCTTTTTCGCCTTTTTTCGTAACGACAGGGTCCTGTTTATTTCTCTCAACGCGGTATTTTTCTTCAACATGCTGGTGATCTGCGGGGCAAGGGTAAGCCTGGCCTCCAGTGCCGGCTACTGACAGGGAGAGCGCCATGCGACTCGATGAAGCGATTCTGACAGCGATTGAATACGAAACCCGGGTCCGGGATCACTACCTCGCCTCGGTGGACCGGATACGCAATGCTTCGGGCAGGAAGGTGTTCGAACTGCTGGCCGGGGAGGAGCAGGGGCATATCGATTATCTCCTGGCCTGCCTGGGCCGCTGGCGCCGCGACGGGGTGGTCGGCACCTTTGTCCTGGCCTCGGCCCTGCCGCCGGCATCCGAGCTGGCCAGGGCCATCGCGCCGTTGGAAGGGCAGCGGCCGTCGGAGGTCCTCGACGACGAGCGACAGGTTCTGGGCGTGGCGCTGAACCTCGAACAGGAGACCTCCGATTACTATCGTCGTCTGGTGGCGAAGCTGGAAGGGGAGCAGCAGGCGCTGTTCGCCCGCTTTCTCGAGATAGAGGACGGACATGTCGCCGTGGTCCAGGCGGAAATCGACTACCTGAGCAGCAACGGCTGCTGGTTTGATTTTCCCGAGTTCAATCAGGAGTACTGATCTTCGGATTAAATGCGGCCCTCACGGAGAAAGTGGAAATTTCCGGTCGCAATTGCAATGAGAATCATTATCCTATAGCTTAGTCGTCACTCAAGCCAGTATTCTCAAGACCGGGAGGGCTTCTCATGGGAAAGAAAGACAAATGCTGCCACAAATTCGAAAAGAAAGGTAAATGCTGCAAAGGGTGTCCGTTGAAGGACTCTGTCGAAGAGAAGATGGAAAAAAAGAAGGACAAGAAGAAGGATAAGGACAAGAAAGGGAAAAAAAAGAAATGATCCGCCCGCAACTGCCGTGAGCTGCCGGGACAGCGGACGGGAAACCAGCAAAGGAGATGACCAATGATCAGCAAGAAATTAAATGATGCCCTGAACGGACAGATCAACGCCGAACTGTATTCAGCGTACCTCTACCTGTCGATGACCGCCTGGTTCAGTGCCAAGGGACTGCCGGGTTTCGCCATCTGGATGCGCTGCCAGGCCCAGGAGGAGCTGTTCCATGCGACCAAGATGTTCGACTACGTCAACGAGCGGGGCGGCAAGGTGGCCCTGGCCGCCATCGCCAAACCGGACAGCAAGTGGGATTCGCCGCTGGCGGTGCTCGAACAGGTTGCCAAGCACGAAGAGCATGTCACCAGACTGATCAATGACCTGGTCAACTGTGCCCTCGACGAGCGGGACCATGCCTCGAATATTTTCCTGCAGTGGTATGTGACGGAGCAGGTCGAGGAAGAGGCCAGCGTCGGAGAAGTTCTCAGCAAGTTGAAGATGGTCGGCAAGGATTCAGCCGGCATGTTCGCAATGGACCTGGAGATGGGCAAGCGGGTCTTCACGCCGCCAGTGGCGGAGTAAACCCCGGGGAGTGGTTGTTTTCCGGCCGCAGGAGACTGCGGCCTTTTTTATTGGAGGAGGAAGAACATGGCAGAAATCGAGTGGGGATATTTCCGTAACGGCTGAGTCTCCTGCCAGAAGGCCCGGGCGGCCCTCGAGAAGAGCGGGATCAAGGTCAGAGAGGAAGTGGATGCGAGGAAAAACGTGCTGGCGGGTGATGCCGCCTGGCGGCTGGTGGTGAACTCCGGCAAAATCCTGGTAGCCTCCGGCAGACAGGTTGACGAACTCGATCCCGCAGTGATGTCTGGCGACGAAGTCCTGGCAAAGATCACCGGTCGTACCGGCAACCTCAGGGCTCCGGCCCTGCGCCGCGGTACGACCTTCTTCATCGGCTACAACGACGCGCTGTACGAGATGCTTACAGCCTGACTCCAGGCGGGCAGGGGAGGATGCTCCTTCCCCTGCCGCTTTTTTTATCAAACGTCGGCGTGGGCGCTGAGGTAGGCGGCGACGCCTTCCGCCGTCGGTTTCATCGCCTCTTCCCCTTTGTTCCAGTTGGCAGGGCAGACCTCCCCGTGTTTCTCGGTGAACTGCAGGGCGTGGAGAATGCGCAGGGCCTCGTTGACGTTGCGGCCGAGCGGCAGGTCGTTGACCACCTGGTGGCGGATGATACCTTCGCGATCAATCAGAAAGAGGCCGCGCAGGGCGATGCCGGCGTCGAGCAGAACGCCGTAATCGCGGGAGATCGACTTGCTGAGGTCGGATACCAGCGGATACCTGATCTGGCCGATGCCCCCTTCGTTGATCGGCGTGTTCTTCCAGGCGAGGTGGGAGAAGTGGGAATCGATCGATATTCCGACCAGCTGGCAGTTATTGTCTTCGAACTGATCGACGGCCTTGTTGAAGGCCAGGATTTCCGACGGGCAGACAAAGGTGAAATTCAGGGGGTAGAAAAAGAGCAGGACATACTTGCCGCGGAGGTCCGACAGCTTGAAGTCCTCCTTGAAGGTGTTGTCCGCCAGCACGGCGGTGGCGGTGAAATCGGGGGCTGGTCTGGTGACGAGAAGTGTCATGGCGAAACCTCGGCATTTGGTTTAGTTGAACTAATCTTATTAGGAAGTATACGTAACAAAAATGAAGATGTACCTATGATATAATCAGGTCATTAACATCCTGTTTTTTCTGAAAAAGAAAAAGGAGGTATGTATGACCACATCAATGGGTTCATTTAATGATTACTT
>WBUQ01000121.1 GCA_008933635.1 Desulfobulbaceae bacterium
CGATGAACCGGGCGGCAGGTTATTTGACCGTTATCAGGTTGTTGATCCTTCTGACCCCGCGGACCGCCGCCCCGAGAAAAATGGTGTCGGTGTCGATATCGGTGTCGTCGTCCTCGAGGTCGGTTTGCTCGTTGAACCGGTAGTTGGCCGAGATGTCGACGATGACGCTCGGCAGCAGTTCGAGATTCAAGCCGGCCTTGAAGGCAAAGAACGGTTCGTCGGCGAAATCGCCGTCGGCACGCAGCCAGCCGACGCCGGCCCCGCCATAGATGGTGCTGCCGAGCAGCATGTACATTTCGGCGGCCGAGGCCGTCTCGCCGAAACGGTCGGGCAGCAGCTCGATATCGGCCTCGACCCCGAAGAAATCCCACCAGTACTGGTAGCTGAGCAGGTAGGAAAGACCGTCGTCGTCGCCTTCGTCGTCCAGGTCTTCCAGCGCCACCCAGTAATTGACCCCGCCGCCGATCCGGTGTTCGCCGGCCTGCAGGTTGCCGGCAGACATCGCCAGCCCGAGAATCATGCCCATCAGCAACAGTCTCTTCATCGTCCTTCCCTTTCGGCTTGTGTGTTTCCGCAACCCGTCGTCCTTCCTTGCAACCGCTCGATACCCCGTTCAGCATCCGGCGTCGCTTGACGGCGTCCCTCCGTTCGATATCCGGACAAGGTTACCAGAGCGGCCGCAAAATGACAATCGCCTCAATCCCTTTTACCGGGCAGCAAACGGGAACCAGGCCATCGATTACGAGGCGCCGACCGAAGGCGCCCTGGGGTGGATCGACAGAGTTTGCCGACCCGGCCTGTCACGGCTGGCGCAGGGTTACCAGGCGGGTCAGCAGGAACCAGGCGCAGATGGTGAAAGAGGAGGAGACAACTCCCAGCCAGCCGAGCACGGGGATCTTGTCGGCCCAGTCGAGGGAGACCAGCCACATCGAACAGGCGCCGGTGACGAAGAAGATGAAGACCATGAACGAGGAGGCGGCGCCGACATCGCTCTCCACCTGTTCGAGGATCAGGTTGTTGCCGGGTGGGCGCGTGAAGGAGAAGCTGAAGGTGAACAGCCACATCGGCAGGGCGATCCGCCACACCCCCGGCAGCAGCGGCAGGGCCATCAGCAGGGCCCCGGCGGTCATGCCGAGGAAGCCGCAGGGCAGCAGGCGCATCAGAGGAAACCGTCTGACCGCCCGCGAGAAGGCCATCGGCGCAACCATGAAGGCCGCCGAGTTGAGGGCGAAGAAATAGCCGAACTGCCGCTCGCTGTAACCGAGACGGGTGATATAGATATCCGGGGAAGAGGCGATGAAGGCGAAGAACGGTGCCCCCATCACCGCAAAGGTCAGCGTCAGGAGGATGTAGCGCCGGTTGCGGAACAGGCGGAAATATCCGAAGATCGCCTGAGACAGCCTCTCCGGCGACCGGCTGCCGAGCGGCTCGGCGATCCGCGCAACGCCTGCGATCGCCACCAGGCCGAGCAGGGCCTGGATGACGAAGACCAGCCGCCAGGAAGACAGTTCGATGATCCAGCCGCCGATCACCGGGGCCAGCATCGGCGCGGCGGCGACGATGATCCCGAGCTGGATGAAGACCCGCTGCCGGACCTGGCCGGTGAAGAGATCCTTGCTGATGGCCAGGGCGATCGCCGACGCCGAGGCCGCCCCGGCCCCCTGCAGGATCCTGGCGGCGATCATCATTTCCACCCCCTGCGCCGCGGCACAGCACAGGCTGGCCACGACGAAGAGGCCGATGCCGGCAATCAGCGGCGGCCGGCGGCCGTACCTGTCCGACAGCGGACCGTAGACCAGCAGCATGCCGCAGTAGGTCACGAAGAAGCAGATCAGGGTCAGGTTGACGGTGGCCAGCGGCGTCTGCCAGGCCTTCACCAGCATCGGGATGGCCGGCAGGTACATGTCGGTGGACAGCGGCGGGAAGGCCGACAGCAGCGCCAGCAGCGCAATGATCCTCTTCACCTGTCGGCTCCGGCAAGCAGTCGGCCCCGCCTTCCGCTCATTCTGCCCCTTCCCTGGCAAGGGTTGCGCGGATCAGGTCGACAAGCTCCATTTTGGTCAATGGCTTGAGGGCGAGGGCCCGGAGGCCTGCGGCCCGGATCGTTTCCTCCGATACCAGGTTGCTGTAGCCGGTGCAGAGGATGATCGGAATATCGCGCCGGATCTGCAGGAGATGGCCAGCCAGTTCCATCCCCGTCATGTCCGGCATGGTCTGGTCGGTGATCACCAGGTCGAACTGATCCGGCCCCTCGCCAAAGACGGCCAGGGCCTCTCGGCTGCCGGTTGCGGCAGTGACTTTGTAGCCGTACCGCTCCAGCATCGAACGGCCCATCACCACCAGCATCTCCTCGTCGTCGACGAACAGTATCCGTTCCCCACCGCTGGTGTGCGGCGCCTGGGCCGCTGCTCCGGCGGCCGGTGCCACCTCCCGCTGCTGATGGACAGGCAGATGGACGGTGAACTCGCTGCCTCCGCCGAGCACGCTGCGGCAGAGGACAAAACCGCTGCAGCTCTTGGCGATGCCGTGCACGATGGCCAGGCCGAGTCCGGTCCCCTTGCCCTGTTCCTTGGTGGTGAAATAGGGATCGAAGATCCGGTCGCGGATCTCCGGCGGGATGCCGGGCCCCGTATCGCTCACCACCAGCTGTACATACTCGCCCGGCACGGCGTCCGGCACCTCGCTCAGATCGGCGGCGGTCATGGCCCGGCGCCTCAGGGTGACCCCCATGGTGCCGCCCCTTTCCTCCATGGCATGGAAGGCGTTGGTGCAGAGATTCATCAGGACCTGATGGATCTGGGTGGGATCGGCGAGGATCAGACCGGCGTCCCTGTCCACCTCCTCGACGATCCTGATCGTCGAGGGGAAGGAGGAGCGGAGCAGTTTGATCGCCTCCCTGATGATGGTCGACGGCTGCAGCGGGATCTGCTCGATCTCGGCCTGGCGGCTGAAGGCCAGGATCTGTTTGACCAGTTCCCGCGCCCGTTTGCCGGCCGCCAGGATCTGGTCGACATCCCTGGCGGCATACGATCCCGGCCGGCAATCCTCCTTCGCCATTTCCGCATAACCGAGGATAGCGCCGAGGATATTGTTGAAATCGTGGGCGATGCCTCCGGCAAGCGTGCCGATGGCCTCCAGCTTCTGGGCCTGGCGCAGCTGCCCCTCCAGCTTCTGCCGTTCCTGTTCGGCGATCACCCGGTCGGTGACGTCGCTGACGATGCAGGCAAAGTGCCGGTCCACCGGGCGGAAGGCGGTCACCTTGAAATGCTTCTCCAGCACCGCGGAATAGTTCTCGAAGCTCACCGGTTCCCCGCTCAGGGCCACCCGGCCGTATGTCTCGATCCAGTGGCGTTCCGTCTGCGGCATCAGTTCGAGCACCGTCCGGCCGACCAGATCGACGCCGCGAAGGCCGGTCTGCCGCTCGAAAGCCGGGTTGACGGCGACATACCGGTAGTCGACGGGAGCGCCGGCGGCATCGAGAATGATCTCGTGCAGGGCGAAGCCGTCGAGCATCTCCTCGAAGAGCAGCCGATAGTCCCGTTCCGCCTGACGGTGGGCGGTGACATCCCTGGCAAGGGTCAATACCGAGCGGACATGGCCGCCCTGATCCCGCTGCGGCATCAATCGCCAGTTGAAGATGGATTTGCCGAGACGGGTGTCGATGACGTATTCCATCTCGGCGGTGCGGCCGCTCTCGAACGCGTCCCGAATGCTTTCATGCCACAACCGGCACAGGTCGGCAGGAAAACCGAGCTCGTCGAACGAGCGGCCGAGCATCGTCTCCGGCCGCAGATCGAAGAACCTGGCGATATTCTCGGAAACGAAGAGGTGGCGCCCCTGGCGGTCGAAGTGACAGATGATGTCCGGCAGCATCCCTATCAGCGTGCGGTGCTCCTCCTCGCTGGCCCGCAGGGCCTCCTCGGCTCTCTTCGTCTCACTGACATCCCTGTTGACGCCGATCATCCTGGTGGCATTGCCCTCGCCATCCCGCAGCACCAGACCATCAGCCTTGACATATCTGACCGCTCCATCCGGGGTGACTATCCGAAAGGTCGTATCGAAAACCCTGTCTCCGGCAAGTGCGGCCATGCAATCATCAATGGCATTCTGTCGGTCTTCCGGGTGCAGACAGCTCTTCCATGTCGCCACCGAACTGGAGAAATCGCCGGGATCAATCCCGTAAATATCGAACATCCGCCGATCCCAGAACATTCTGTCGCTTGTAATGTCCCAGTCCCAGACACCCATCTGTCCGGACTCGGTGGCCAGTCTGAGCCGCTGGCTGGTTTCGAGGGAATCCTCCTCGATCCTCCTGCGTTCGGTGATATCCATGGCGAAGCCGTCGATCACCTGTTCGCCGGGTTGGCCGCCTGCCGGCTCGGCGGAATTCAGCCGGGCATTCATCGAGATCCAGATCCTCTCGCCGCTCCGCTTCCGGCCCTCGTACTCGAAGTGGTTGACGGCCCTCTGCCTGAGCAGGGTGGCGATGAACTCCCGCCGTCGTGACGGGTCCACGTACAGGGTCCGGGCCAGATCCGAGAAATTGGCGATGGCCTCCTCCGGCGTGGCACAGCCGACAATCCGGGCCATCTCCTGATTGACGGCCAGTGCCCGTCCATCCAGGCTGGTCCGGAAAATGCCGAGCGGCGAGTTCTCGAACAGGTCCCGGTAGCGGGCCTCGCTCTTCTCCAGCGCCCGCTGATTCTCCCGGAGCTGCCGGTCGAGCGAGTGCCGGTGCAGGGCCATCTCGACGGTGGCCGCCAGTTCCCGCTCCGGCACCGGCTTGATCAGGTAGCCGTAAGGGGCGGCGATCTTGGCCTGTTTAAGCAGCGGATCCTGGGAAAAGCCGGTGAGGAAGATGACCGGCGTGTCCGTCCGGGCATGGATCAGTTCGGCAGCGGCAATACCGTTCATTTCGCCGGCGAGTTCGATATCCATCAGAATCAGGTCGACCGGGCTGGCGGCAGCGAAGGCCACGGCATCCTCGCCGGTGGCGACCAGTGCAGCCACCACGTAGCCGAGACGGGTCAGTGTGTCTTCCAGGTGAATCGCCAGGATCCCGTCATCCTCGACCACCAGCAGCCTAGGCTTGCTCATGTGCGGCCTCCTTCTGCCCGATCGCAAATGCCAGGGTGAAACAGACCCCCTTGTCACCGCTGACCTCATACCTGCCCCGCATCTGATGCTCACCGAGCGTTCTGACCAGGATCATACCGAGACTTTTTGCTGCCCGCCAGTCGAACCCCGGAGGAAAGCCCACGCCGGTGTCGGCCACGGTCAGCGTAAGACCGGCTTCGCTGCGGCCAAGATAGACAACGATCCGGTCACCCCCCGCCTCAGGCAGCGACCTGCCCTCAGGGAAGGCATATTTGAGTGCGTTCGTCACCAGTTCGTTGACGATCATGCCGCATGGCACGGCAAGGTCGAGCGGCATATGGATACCCCTGGCGTCTATTTCGCAGACGATTCCGGGCGACCCGAAGGAGGTTCGCAGGTGCGAGACGATCGACTGGATATATTCCTGGAAATTGATCCGGTCGAGGGCATCGGCCCGGTACAGCTTCTCGTGGACCAGGCTCATCGCCCGCACCCTGGAACTGAGCTCGGCCAGCACCGTCCTGGCCTTCGGGTCGTCGAGGCTTTGCCGCTGCAGCTCGAACAGGCCGATGATCGCTGCCATGTTGTTCTTGACCCGATGGTGCACCTCCCTGAGCAGCACCTCCTTCTCGGCCAGCGACTGCTGCAGCGCCGCCTCGGCATCCTTGCGGGCGGTGATGTCGATGGCGTTGGCGATCAGCAGCTTGCCGGAATCATTCGGTCCGAGATAGTCTGCCATCAGACGGACCCAGCGGATCTCACCATTTTTGCAGATATATCTTTTTTCAACACTGTAGTGTTCGCCCGAATGTCTCTCCTGCTTTTCGGCGATCAGCAGCTGTTCTTGGGCCCAGTCTTCGGGATGAGTCAATTCGCCGACCCGTTTCTGCCGCAGTTCCTCCTCGGTGTAGCCGACGATTTCGAGAAAACTGCGGTTGGCCCGGAGGAAGCGCAGGGTCACCGGATCGGCAAGGGCAATGCCGGCAGGGCTGACCTCGTAGATGCCGCGGAACCACTCCTCGCTGGCCTTCAATTCCTCTTCGGTTCTCTTTCTCAGCACGATGTCCCAGACCATATCGGCAAGGCTCGAAACCAGTTCGACATCACGCTGGTCATAGGGCTGCGGCTTATTGCCAACCCCGAGAACGGCGGTGATCAGGCCGCCCCGCAGCACCGGCACCACCACCTCGCGCTCGACCTCCATATGTCCGCTGGGGACCTTGCGCAGGCCCGGCAGGTTCGGGACGTCCTCGTGGATGATCGGCCGCCGCTGGCGGATGGCATCGGCCCAGACCCCAGCCTGCTCGAGGCCGTAATGCAGCCCCCTGCCCTCGGCCCGACAGAAATTTTGGACCGTTGCCGTCGACCAGGCCTGCAGCGAGATGGTCCGCTGGTCAGGCTCGAGGAAGTGGAAGAAGCCGATCCGGCTGTCGGTCAGCTTTTCGGCCTCGTCGAGGGCCAGCTGCATCAGGTCGTCCACACCCAGGGAAGCAGCCTCTTCGCTCAGCCGCAGCCTGGCCTGCAGCAGTCTTTCAGTCCGCCGTTTTTCGGTGATGTCGGTGCAGATGCCGCATAAGCCGATCTTCCGGCCCTGTTCGTCGAACAGCGTGTTGACGCGCAAGTCCATCAGAAGCGGCCGGCCATCCGGGGTGAAATTGACCACTTCCCCCTGCCAGCGGTCGTGTACCCGCATCATTTCCAAAACCTGCTGCTGGCTGGCGCCATAGTCAGGGTCATGGCCGAAAATATCGATATGACGGCCTGTCAGCTCATTACGCGACAACCCCAGTCTTTCGGTGACGGCCCGGTTGGCGTAGGAAATCATCCCGTCCAGATCGGTCACCGTCACCGCATCGGAGATCTGGTCGAGGATCATCGCCTGCTGGCGCAGCCGCGTATCGCTCTGTCGTCTCTCGGTGATATCCCGGGTCGTGACGACGATCCCGGCAATATCTCCGTTATCGTCCCGGAACGGGAAGTACGAGACATCGACATACCTGGTACCAATTGCCGGATAATCGAATTCACTCTGGTAATTGATGGTCTCGCCCCGCAGGCAGCGGTCGAGAAGCGGCTTGAGCCGCTGCCGGAATAGTTCCTCGCCGAGATATTCGGCCACCGTCCTGCCGATGAACCGCTCCCGGGGAACCCCGGAAAAGCGCTCATAGGAGTTGTTGACGATGACGTAGCGGTAGTCGCGATCAAGATAGCCGATCCCGTCCTGGGTGGACGATACGATATTCTGAAAGATCTTCAGCCGTTCCTCGGCATGTTTCGCTTTCGTGATGTCGACGATATTGCCGACGACCTTGACGACAGCGCCATCGGCCCAGACCGGCTCGGCGGTGGTTCGGATCCAGAGGTGGCGTCCCGCGGCGGTGGTGAAGGGAAATTCCAGGTCGTAGGGGACTCCGAACTCGACGCAGCGCCGGAAGGCGGCCTCGACGACCGGCCGGTCTTCGGCCCGGTAGCAGGCCAGGCTCCTGGTAACGAACTCCGGCGATCCCGGGGGGATCTCGCCGGTATCGATTTCGTGGATCCGGTACGTCTCCTCGGTCCAGGTCATCGTCCTGCTCAGCACGTGCCACTCCCAGCCTCCGGCCCTGGTCAGGCGCTGGGTGGCATTGAGGAGATGCTCGCTGTCACGGAGGGCTTCCTCGGCCCACCTGCGTTCGGTGATGTCGGTGACGAAATTCAGTGTCGCCGGCGCCCCTTCCCAGCGTATCAGGGTCCCGTTCACCTCGACCCATCTGACGCTGCAGGTGCGGGTGACGATCCGGAAGCTGTAGATGTCCGGCACCTCGCCGCCCTGCAGGCGGTCCTGGTGCCGGGCCACCACCATCGCCAGGTCCTCGGGGTGGACCAGATCGGCGAAGGAACGCATCCTCAGCTCTTCGACGCTGTAGCCGGAAATCCGTGCCGCCGCCGGGTTGGCCATCACCAGGCGCTGGTCGCGGGCGATAAAGATGCCCTCCTGGGCCCATTCGACCAGCAGCCGGTATTTCTCCTCGCTCTCCTCACGGTAGGCATCGGCAAGGTGCTTGGAGAGGCTGAGGCTGACATAGGCGGCCAGTTCCTCGACCTGGCCGATCATTTCTGCCGAGAACCGGCCCTTGGCGTGGTCGTTGAGCTGCAGCAGGCCGAAGGTCTCATCACGCAGGCGGAAGGGGATCAGGGCCACCGACTCGTAGCCCTCGCCGTTGCAGCGATTGCGGGTGCGCGCCTGGCGGTCGGCCTCGGTGGTCGCCGCCAGCAGTGCGCTGGTGCTGTTGGTCCAGAAGCTGCCGCCGGGGGTGAAGAAGGGCAGATCCGGGTTGAACCGGCCCCGCAGGACATTGCCGCACATGCACTCGAGGACCGGGTTGCCGGAAGCGTCGCGGACGACGTCGCCGTCCGCCGTCCGCTCGCAGAGGAAATTCTCGCTGCGAAGAAAGCGCTGGGGAAACCCGCGACTCTCGAAGTAGGGGTAATCCTCGCCATGGCGCAGGCGGATGCCCACCGCCTCGCAGCCGGTCAGTTCCTGGAAAAAGTCGACGAGACCGCTTACCAGCTCGCGGGTGTCGCCGGCCAGGTGGCAGATGCGCAGCAGCCGGCGCTCCGCCTCGCGCCGGGCCTCCTCGGCCCTGCGGGCGGTGATGTCGCGGAAGATGCAGTGGGTCTGCTGGAAGCGGCCCTCCGGATCCCGGCCGATCCGCCCGTCGAAGGCGACGGTGATGGTGCGGCCGTCCCGGCACAGCATCTCGAATTCGACCCCGAGGATCTCGCCCATGGCCTTGAAGCGGGGGAAATTCTCACGGAAATGCTGCTGCCAGTCCGGGTGCAGAAATTCGCCGAAGTTGCGGCCGATGACCTCCTCCTCGCCATAGCCGAGGATATCGAGCCAGGCCTGGTTGACCGCAAGGAAACAGCCGTCCTCGTCCAGGGACTGGTAACCGAGCGGGGCCCTCTGGTAGAGCTGCTGCAGGCGGTCGTAGTCGGCCCGCAGCAGGGCCTCCTCCAGCCGCAGGGCCTCGATCTCCGCCTTGAGCGCATCCAGTTCCTTCTGTACGCCGTTCAGTTCCTCACTCATGGCCACCCTGCCGGTTCGATCGGATGACGCGCACCTGAACCCTGCCGATGGGTCTCCAGGGCACAGGTGGACATCCGGTCATCTCGAACGCGTGGAAAATTATGTAATTCTAGGAAAATACGACACCATTCCCGGCCCCAGTGTAAGTTGTATCAGATCGTCTCCGGCAAAGTCAAGATCGCGGCCCGTCAGCCTGCGCAGCCAGGGGCAGATACACCCGGAAGGTTGTCCCCTCACCGGGCCGGCTCGCAACCGTCACACACCCGTCATGGGCCCGGAGGATGCCCAGTACAACGGGTAGCCCCATGCCCCTGCCGGAGAACCGGTTGGTGAAGAACGGGTCGAAGATCCGGTCGAGATCATCCCAGGCAATGCCGCAGCCGTCGTCCTGTACGGTCAGCCGGGCGTACCTGCACTTTTTCGGCTGCCAGTCGAGGGGAAAGCGATGGATGGTGTCAATGGCAGCGGCCTCAACGGTTTCGATGTCCATGCCGATCCTGCCATGCTCGCCGCTCATGGCTTCCCAGGCATTTTCCACAAGGTTGGTGAGTATCTGCCGGATCTGCTCGCGATCGATTTCCACCGTCGGGCCCGGAGGCGGAAAGACGACGCCGATTGTCAGCCCCTCGGGCTTGTTCGCCAGCAGGTCCGCGACTATCCCGCTGCAGGCCTGGCAGAGATCGAGGCACTCGCGCCGTTCCATACCGAGCCCAAGATAGGTCAGCATCAACCCGCTGGTCTTGGCGGCCCGCCATGCGCCCCTGAGGGCCAGTTCGAGACTATTCACCGCATTGCGGCCCTGCTGCAGGTCCTCCAGGGCCATCTCGAGATTGCCGACCACAACCGAAAGCGTGTTGTTGAAGTTATGGGCCACCGCCCCCGCCATCCGGCTGAGGCTCTCGGCCTTGGCCAGCTGGTTGACCTGGTCCCGGAGGGCCAGCCGCTCCTGCTCCATCCGTTTCCTGCCGGTGATATTCTCGTGGGCCACCACGACGTGGCCGCTCAAAAAGCCGGCCAGCCTGGTCACCCGGCCGACGAACCAGCGTTCCTCCACCGGCGAGTGGCACGGGTATTCCATGCTGAAGGTTTCCTCCCGCCCCTCCAGCACCCCCCGGATGCCATTGGCGAAGGCCGTGGCAGCGGATGCCGCCTCACCATCGGCCATCTCACAAACCGAAAAATAGTTGGCCTTCTCCGCGACATTGCCCCCCACGGGGGGATTGGCATCGGCAAAACGACGCCAGGCCTCATTGACGGCGATGATTTCGCCCCGGTTGTTGAGGACGCAGACATGGGCAGTCAGCGAATCGAGGATGGCCAGGGTGAATTGCTGCGAACGCTGCAATTCCTCCTGCACCCGGACAAGTTCACTGACATCGGTGACAGTGACGAAGAGTTCTTCCGCCGCCGCCTGCCCGCCGGTCTCGCCCTGCTGCATCAGCGCCGCCGCCAGAGAGACGTGACGGGGCCGCAGGTTGCCGGTGTCGATGCGGACCTCAATCTTTTTGTCCGCCGGCCGCCGGAAGAACGTGCGCAGGCGGGCTCTGAATACCGGCCTGTCCTCCGGCACCAGGAATTCGGCAAAGACGGCTCCCTGAATCCGTCCCCGGCCGACCATCCTGGCAAAGGTGGCGTTGGCCTCGATGATGATGCCGGCGGCGTTGAGGACGATATAGCCTTCCGGGGCATGGTGGTACAGATCCATATACCGGCGGCGGCTCTTCTCAAGCTCCGCCTGGATTCGCCGCAGTTCCTCATTCTGCAGTTCCAGCTCGACCTGGTGGACCTGCAGTTCGTGGCGCAGCCGCCGGGCAACTCTGGTACGGGCCGGAACGGAACCGCTCTCCTCGGTCTCCACCCGGGCTTCCGCTTTTTCCCGGAGGAAACGGATAAATCCGTTCCCGTCGTCTTTCTTCTCACTCATGACCGGAATCAGATAATGTATTTGTAATGGACAGCATCTCAACACGCCACAGGCATCCCGGTTTCATCCCCGCACCCCCTTGCGCCGCCCCGCTGTCTTCCGCAGATGGCTGCGTTCGGTGATATCATCGAAGGTGGTAAACACCTCGCTGGGCCGGTCTTCGCCGTCCTCGAACTGCGGGCTGGCACTGACCATGATCCAGCGGGTTTCTTCGAAGGCCGGGCTGTGCACGCCCATGACATACCCCCGGACGGGCTTGCCGGTCTGCAGGGCCACCATTGCCGGGTGCTCCTCCCCCGGCAGCTCGCTGCCGTCCTCGCGGATGGCCCGCCAGCGCGGATCAAGCGAGGTCAGGCCGCGGAGTTGATCGCGGGTCAGCCCGAGAATCCGCTCGGCCGCCGGGTTGGCGGAGATGATCCGTCCTTCGCGGTCCTGGCAGACCACCCCCTGGGCCATGGTCTCGAACAGGGCACGGTATTTGCGTTCCTGGGCATCGATCTCCCGGCGCATCCGGCGGCGCTCGCTGATATCCTCGAAGCTGACCGCCAGCCGTCTTCCCGGCAGCCTGAAGAGATGAATACGATAACTCCCCGCCAGACGGTCGTCGGTGTAGCGGAACTCGTCGATATACACCGGTTCCCCGTTTTCCAGCACTTCGCGCATGCGCTGCTGGAGATCCCTGCAGGCCTCGCCGGGCCAGAGCTCCGCGAACTCCCTGCCCTGCATCTGCTCGCCGTCAATGCCGGTAATCCGCCTCGCCTCGGGATTGACGCTTTCAAGCAGGAGTCTCCCGTCATCGTCCTGCCGGTAGACAAACAATCCGGCCGGCATGTACTGGCTGATATCGAGCGCGGTCCGGCGGCTGTTGACCAGATGCCTGAGTGTTGTCCGGATCTCGGTAATGTCGATGAAGGTCAGTACCACGCCGGAATAAGCGTTTGGCCCGATGGCGTAGGGAATGATCCTGGCCAGGTAGCACCTGCCGCCATCGGCGTCCACCTCCCTCTCCAGCGGAGTACCGCCCTCGAGGACCTGGCGGACCATCGCCACCGGATCGGCTTCGGTCAGGGCATGGGTCAGGTGGGTCAGCGGCCGGCCGACGTCCTTGTCGAGGATATGGAAGATTTTGCAGACCTCGGGCGAGTACTTGCGGATGCAGAGGTCCTCGTCGAGGAGCAGGGTGCCGATCCGCGAGCTGGTGAGGAGATTGTCGACGTCATTGTTCAGTTCGGTCAACTCTATGATTTTATTCTGGTGTTCGGCATTGACGGTGTACAGTTCCTCGTTGTTCGACTGCAGCTCCTCGTTGGTCGACTGCAACTCCTCGTTGCTGGCCAGCAGTTCCTCGTTGGTGGCCTGCAGTTCCTCGTTCGAGGTTTCCAGCTCCTCGATGGTGGCCTGCAGGTTCTCCCGGG
>WBUQ01000122.1 GCA_008933635.1 Desulfobulbaceae bacterium
TATCATGACTGCACGAAAAACCTTTGCGCGGTGTCGGCGGGATTCGCCGCACTGTCATCATTCCCGCTCCCGTTTGCACTGAACCCAGGACATGAGCCGACCTTTTTCCTTCCATATCTCGCTACGCACCAAGTTCATCATCTTCATCGGCGCGATCATCTCCGCCTTCTATCTCTTCATGCTCTACCGCACCGCCGCCTTCGACGAGAAAATGATCCTGAAACAGGCCGAGCAGCAGGCCCGCATGCTCTACAAGCAGATCCTCATCACCCGGCAATGGGCGGCCGAGCACAACGGCCTGTTCGTCCTCGAGACGGCAGGGGTTACGGCCAACCCCTACCTGGAGATGCCGACGATCACCGACAGCAATGGCCAGATCTACCATCTCCGCAATCCGGCGATGATCACCCGGGAGCTGGCGGCCTACGCCAGGCGCGACGGACTCGGCTACTTCCGGGTGACCAGCCTCAAACCGATCAACCCCGAGAACGCTCCCAACGATTTCGAGAAACGGGCCCTCGAGAAATTCGCCCTTGGCGCCGGCGAGGTGATCGACGTCGACGAGGAAGGCGAAATGGGACGGGTGGTGCGCTTCGTCGCCCCGCTGCGGGTCACCTCCTCCTGCCTGGGCTGCCATGCGCGGCACGGCTACGCCGAAGGCGACATCCGCGGCGGCCTGTCGATCACCATCCCCATCAACTGGGCCCGGGAACTGATGGGAGACAACATCCGGTCGCTGCTGCTGATCGGGGTGGCCAGCATTCTGCTGGTCACGGTCGCGCTGTTCCTGATGTTCGAAACGCTGATCGTCCACCGGATCCGCAACCTGTCGCGGGCGATGGACAGCTTCCCCGACCAGCCTCCCGAGCGCTTTCTCGCTCCCCATGCCTTCAAGGATGAGCTGGACAGCGTCAGCGAGACCTTTCTGCTGTTCTGCGACCGCCTGAAGAAATCCCGCGATGAACTGCTGCGGACCAGGGCCCAGGCCCACCTCAACGAAAAGATGGCCTCGCTCGGCATCCTCACCTCGGGGATCGCCCACGAGATCAACAACCCCTTAGGCGGCATGCTCAACTGCGTCAAGACCATGCGCGAGACCCCCGGCGACCGGGAACTGGTCGAGCGCTACCTGCCGCTGCTCGACAAGGGGCTGCGGCAGATCGAGACCATCATGCGCCAGCTCCTCAACTTCGGCCGGACCGAACCGCTCCGGCTGCGGAAAACCGATCTGAAGCTGCTGTTCGACGAATGCATGGTCCTCCTCTCCTACAAGCTGAAGAACATCCGGCTGGAGACGGACTTCGCCGTCAGCCGCGAAGTGCCGGTCGATACCGAGGCCCTCAAGCAGATCTTCATCAATATCGGCCTGAACGCCATCCAGGCCATGCCGGACGGCGGCCGGCTGGATATCACCTGCCACGAGGATGACGTCCGTTTGGTCCTGGTCTTCAGGGATACCGGCAGCGGTATATCCGCTGAGAACATCCCGCATATCTTCGACCCCTTCTTCACCACCAAGGGCGTCGGGGAGGGTACCGGACTGGGACTTGCCGTCACCTATTCCCTGGTTAAGCGGATGAACGGGACGATCGAGGTCGACAGCGAACCCGGCCGAGGGACTGTATTCACCATCAACCTGCCGCTTGCCGGCCGCGGAGGGCCGCTGGCGGCCGCAGTGAACGATTCGAGCAAAGAGGAACAGGATGCCGAGGATTCTGCTGGCTGAGGACGACGAGATCATGCGGATCTCCATTTACGACCGGCTGCGCAAATACGGCTGGCAGGTCGACGAGGCGGAGGACGGGCGGAAGGCCCTGGCCCTCTATGAGAAGAACCAGTACGACCTGGTCATCTCCGATATCCGCATGCCCGGCCTCGACGGACGGACCCTGCTCGACACCATCCGAAGGCAGAGTCTCGATACCGACGTCATCATCATGACCGCCTACGGCTCGATCGAGGATGCCATCGACTGCCTGCGCCGCGGGGCGACGGAGTATATCCTCAAGCCCTTCGACCTCGACGACCTGGTCATCCGGATTACCCGCCTGTTCAGCCACCAGGCGGTCAGAACCCGCTGTGAGATCCTTGAAGCCGCCTGCGGCGAGCGCCGCCACCATCACCGGCTGATCGGCGGCAGCAAGGCGATGCAGCAGGTCTACCAGCTGATCGACCAAGCTGCGCCGACGCCCTCCACCATCCTCATCACCGGCGAATCCGGGACCGGCAAGGAACTGGCGGCGCGGGCCATTCACGACAGCAGCCCCAGACGGGACAAGCCCTTTGTCTCCATCAACTGTGCCGCCATCCCCGACGGGCTGATGGAGTCCGAGCTGTTCGGCCACGAGAAGGGAGCCTTCACCGGGGCCGACCAGCGCCGCAAGGGCAAATTCGAGCTGGCCGACAACGGTACCCTGCTGCTCGACGAACTGGGCGACCTGGCCGCCCCCCTGCAGGCCAAGCTGCTGCGGGTGTTGCAGGAAAGCCAGTTCGAGCGGGTCGGCGGCAGCAGGTCAATCCGGGTCGATGTCCGGATCCTCGCCTGCACCTCCAAGGATCTCGACAGGGAGGTCGAGGCCGGGCGTTTCCGCCGTGACCTGCTGTACCGCCTGCAGGTCATCCCCCTGAGGATGCCGCCGCTGCGCGAACACAGGGAGGATATCGAAGCGTTGTGCCAGGCTTTTCTCCAGGAAATCAACACGCTGCACGGCCGGACGGTGACGATCTCCGCATCGGCCGTCGCCTGCCTGAAACAGTACGATTTCCCAGGCAACGCCAGGGAGTTGCGCAACATCATCGAACGGGCCTCGGTGCTCTGCCGGGGCATGGAGATCACTCCGGCCGACCTGCCGGCGGAGATTGCCGGCAGGAGCGAACCGGCCGCTGGCGATCTCAACCTCGGCGCCAGGCTGGCGGCCGCGGAAAAGGAGTGCATCCTCACCGCGCTGCGCGAGAGCGGCGGCAACCGCACCGAAGCGGCGAAGCTGCTCGGCATCAGCCGGAAGAACCTGTGGGAAAAGATGAAGAACCTGTCCCTCGAGTAGAAGGGTTGCCCCGGCAAATGGCCGGAACGGGGAAATGCCACGCCCCCCTGTCATTTCCCGTCCCGATGATTAGCGTAGTCATGAGAGGAGCTGCCAGCCACCTTCACCTCCCCCTCGGGACACTGCCCATGAATGCACCGGCATCCACTGACCGGCTGATCGCCGACATCCGCCACAACTGCGACATCTCCGACGCCCGCGACCACGGCATCTACTCGATGTGCACGATGGTCCTCAAGCTGCGCGGCCTCTACAAGTGGGAAAAAGGCCTGCAGCCGTGGGAGGAGCCGGAGTCCGCCGACCTGGTCGACTGGATCGAGGCCAAGGAGAATTTCTGGGCGACCATCGCCGGCCAGGACTACCGGCAGCTGGCGGTCAACGGCGGCCAGCTCGACCCGCTGGCCGTCGAGGAGATCAACGCCGGACTGGACAGCTCCCTGCACTACGGGGCGGGTTTCGGACGCTCGATGAAGGTGGTCTTCTTCCTGGCGGAAAAACTCGCCGGCCGCATTGTCGAAGGCTGCCCGGTGGTGATCCTCGGCAGCGAACAGGCGCGGGAGATGGCCAGCCCCTTCGCCATGGCCCAGGACGGCCTGATCATCATCCGCCGCGAGGCGCTGCGCTTCTTCCTCTGGGACCAGGTGCAGGAAGTCCGCTCTTCCTGCCGGAATCCCCTGCGCCATGTTCTGCAGTCCTATGGTCTGCTACGGGACGGCGCACTCGACCAGCAGCGCTTCCGTGAATCCCTCGACACCATCGTCGACCAGGAGATGGACCTGTTCATCCATCACGAGGTCGGCGAGATCCTGCAGTCCGATCTCCCCTCGGCGACGCTCAGGCGGATCATCGACCGCTTCCCCGGCTCCGTCCTCGAATTCGTCGGGCGGGCGGTCAAGGACATCCTCGCCGACACCCATCCGCAGGGCCTGCTGGCCTGGGTCATCAGGGAGCGCCGGCCGTCGTCGCTCAGCCTCTACCTCTCCTTTTTCGACGGCCTGCGGGAAAAACTCTTCCCCGAACTGCCAAAAGCCTGGCAGCGCTTTGCGATCGACGGCGACTGGCGGCATATCGAGGCGGCCCGCAGCGCCTGCCGGCTGCGCAACCGGGAGGTGGGGCAGCGGATAGACGAGGCCGTCCGGATGATCGGCGAGGCCGACGACGAGGCAATCCTCGCCTTCTTCAGCGCCCGGATCCTTGCTCCGCTGGGGTTGGCCGCAGCGAAAACCGCCTGATCCGTTTCCCCTTTCTCCGCAGGCTCCTTGTCCAAACGTGCCGGTCAGGTGTACACTCCCAGAGAGGCAGCGGTGTGTTGGCTGGGGCTTGACCGGCCCCCATACCCAGCAGGGTTGGCAGCGTTTCTTTACCCACGACAGGAGGGAATGCATGTTCGAATCGGCAGAACTGGGTCACAGGATCAAGAAATCGGTATACGAGGAAGAGGTCCCGCCGCTGCGGGCCGCCCTGCTCAATGCCCAGCTCGGGCTGGCGAAATCCGCGAGCTTCCCGGTGATCATCCTGATCGGCGGCCTCGACGGCGCCGGCCGCGGCGCCACCGTCAACCTGCTCAACGCCTGGATGGATCCCCGCCACATTCAGACCCACGGCATGGGCGAGCCCTCCGACGAGGAACTCGACCGGCCGATGATGTGGCGATTCTGGCGTGCGCTGCCGCCCAAAGGCAAGATCGGCGTCTTCCTCGGCTCCTGGTACACCTGGCCGATCCTCAACCGGGTCAGCGGCATCACCAAGGCCGCCGATCTCGACCAGAGCCTGGAGAGGGCCAGGCGGCTCGAAAAGATGCTGGTCGACGAGGGCGCCCTGCTGATCAAGTTCTGGCTCCACCTCTCGAAGGACAAGCAGAAGAAACGTCTGAAGACACTGGAGAAAGACCCCCTCACCCGCTGGCGCGTCACAGAGCGCGACTGGCAGCGGCTCAAGGATTACGACAAATTTCACGAAGTCCACGAAAGCGTCATCCGCCATACCAGCACCGCCGAGGCGCCCTGGCTGATCGTCGAGGGCGAGGATGACAACTACCGCAACCTGACCGTCGGCAAGGTCATCCTCAAGGCCATCGAGGACCGTCTGAGCCGGGAGCAGACCTCGCCGGCAGCGATCCTGGCGCCGCCGCTGCTGCCGCCGATCGACAACCTGCACATCCTGAAGACCATGGACATGGGGCAGAAGCTGGATAAGGACGAATACAGGGTCAGGCTCGAGAAATACCAGGGCCGCCTCAACGCCCTGACCCGCCACCCGAAATTCCGGTACATGTCGGTGATCACGGTATTCGAGGGCAACGACGCAGCCGGCAAGGGCAGCAGCATCCGCCGGGTCACCGGGGCCCTGGATGCCCGCTGCTACCAGGTCATCCCGATCGCCGCCCCGACCGAGGAGGAACGGGCCCAGCCCTACCTCTGGCGATTCTGGCGGCACCTGCCGCGCAAGGGCCGGGTCGCCATCTTCGACCGCTCCTGGTACGGCCGGGTACTGGTGGAGAGGATCGAGGGATACTGCGGCGAGGCCGACTGGATGCGGGCCTACGGCGAAATCAACGACTTCGAGGCCCAGATGGTCAGGCACAGCCTGCTGGTGGTCAAATTCTGGCTGGCGATCACCAAGGACGAGCAGCTGCGCCGGTTCGAGGACCGGCAGCAGACCCCGTTCAAGAGCTTCAAGATTACCGAGGAGGACTGGCGCAACCGCGAGAAATGGCAGCTGTACGAGCAGGCCGTCTGCGACATGGTCGACCGCACCAGTACCCTGCTCGCCCCGTGGACGCTGGTGGAAGCCAACGACAAGAATTTCGCCCGGATCAAGGTGCTGAAGACCCTGTGCGGGATGATCGAGGCAAAGCTGAAGGATCTGGAAAAGCAGGGGGTCGACTACCTGGACAAACCAAAGAAGCGTAACTGACGGGGCTCCCGCCGGGTATGTCCGATGCGGTCGACTTGCGGTGAAATCATGGTTCAAGCCGCAGGAACCTGCACCCGAACCACCCCTCTTTCCCTTTCATTCCAAGGACGTATATGCCGTGACGGCGTAGACCGACAGTTAGCGGGGGAGCTGGCCGAGAGCCCCTGCCGGATCGCAGGACCTGCAAACCTGGCAGGTTGCTCGCCTCCCCATGCTGTTCAGGTCCCAACTTGATGTTTTGCTTGCTTTTCTCCTCCTTGCTCTCTATGTTTGCAGAACATGAAGTGTCAACCTGTTATCTGTACAGATTTCCGTGATCTTCAACGGTTGAGCCTTCCATTCGAGCCGGGGAAGCCCGACAGCAATACATTCCGCAGGGACAGTGCCGTGGTGCAAAAAAGGCAGAGCACAGAGGTGAGGCAGCAACAGATAGTCGACGCAGCCGCGGTCCTGATCTTCAAATACGGCAGCGAACACCTGACGGTCAAGAGGATCGCCGCCGAAGTCGGCATTTCCGAAGCCGCCATCTACCGCCATTTCAAGAGCAAGAAAAGCATCCTTTCATTTCTGCTCAACCACATCGAAGAGGCCCTTCTCAAGGACATCTCCTCGGAAAGCATAGCGAACGAACCGGTAACCCTCGACACCATCGAAAGGATCATCCGCAACCATTTCTCCAATATCGGCATGCGCAAAGGGATTTCGTTTCAGATCATCGCCGAGATCATCAGCCTTGGCGACCGCTCCCTGAACAAACAGGCATCCCGGGCGATAAACAGGTATATAGCCCGCCTGAAGGAGATCCTCGCCGATGGAGTCCGGGACGGCGCCATCCGCCCCGACATCGACCTCGAAGCGGCGGCCACACTGCTTTTCTCGCTCATCCAGGGACTGGTGAACATCTGGTCCCTGAGCACCGGCACTTTCAAGCTGATCGATACCTACACTTCCCTCTGGCATATTTACCGCGAAGCCATCTCCCGCCGCTGATTTCCAGTGAAAGCCCGCTGGCGAAAACCCATCCCCTCCTCTTCCGCCGCCGTATAACCCCTGTCTTGAAAGCGGGGACCCTCCGGGAGAACCGCCACCTGTCAACAAAACCATTGACATGTAAGTGAGCGCTTACTATTATGTTTGTGTGCTATCACTTACATTCAATCATTCCACCGTTTTCCTTTGATTTTCTTACAGCACCGCATTCAGGGTCACTCTCAGACGAAGTGGTTATCGCCCGGTGCGGCTACCATCCAGCAGCAATTTCGGAGGGACGTATGCACTATATCTACATGGGCGTGATCTTCATCGTCGTCGTGGCAGCAATGATCTTCATCAAAACCATGAATCTTGGCGCCGGCCTGACGATAGCCATCGTTGCACCGCTCATCCTGCTCGCCATCTACAGTCTGGCCAGGGTCCAGCCCAGAGAGACAACGGCAGACGACAGATAGCCGTGTCGCGCGGCAGGCCGCAATGAGGCGGGACACGGCCGCCGCAGCGAGTCCTCAAGCCCTCTCCACATGCCGGTACTCGAACCCACCGCCGTCCGCAAAGCGTGCCGTGTTCCCGCTCCGCGGGAGGCGTCTGCGCTTCCGTCGCATCCACGCTGACGAGATGGAGGCTGCCCGAAAAATCCGTTCGCGTTCCATCCTTCCATTTTCCTCTCCTGTTCTTATCTTCACAGCTAGGACATCTGATAACAGGAGGAACCATGAAAGCGATCTTCTTTCTGACGGTCTTGCTTCACATTGTCATGACTGTCCATTCCTCGGCCGCAGCCATCCTGAAAGGGCATTCGGCGGGGATGGCCTACCGGCTCGACGAGGTGGCAGACAGCCTCGGTACCGTCTGGGGAATGGCCTTCATTTCCCCCACCGCCCTGCTGGTCACTGAAAGAGAGGGACGTGTCAGACGCATCGACCTCGGCAGCGGCCGGATGGACGACATCGGCGGCGTCCCCCCGGTGCGGGATCGCGGCCAGGGCGGGCTGCTCGATGTCGCCGTGCCGCCTGATTATGCCGAAGAAGGCTGGATCTATTTCACCTATGCCAAAGAGCAGGACGGCCAGGGCTTGACCGTACTGGCCCGGGCCCGCCTCAGCGGGAAGACGCTGACAGACTGGCAGGAGCTGCTGGCGACGCAGTCGGCCTCGACCGCCGACGTCCATTTCGGCAGCCGGATCGCCTTCGACGACCGCGGCCATCTCTTCTTCTCGGTCGGCGACCGGGGGAAGCGGGAAAACGGTCAGGACCTCTCGAGCCATGCCGGAAAGATTCTCCGGCTCAACCGCGACGGCTCGGTGCCCCACGACAACCCGCGGATCGGCGGCAGCGGACTGCCGGAGATCTGGAGCTATGGTCATCGCAACCCGCAGGGGCTGTCCTGGGATGGGGGAAAGCGGGTCCTCTGGGCCAACGAACACGGCCCGCGGGGCGGCGACGAGATCAACGTCATCGAGCCCGGAGGCAACTACGGCTGGCCGGTGGTCTCCCACGGCAAGGAATACTGGGGGCCGTTACCGGTGGGCGAGGCGACGAGCAAGCCCGGGATGCTGGACCCGGTGAAGGTCTATATTCCCTCGATCGCCCCCGGCAGCCTGCTGGTCTATACCGGCGGAGCATTTCCCAACTGGCGCGGCAACCTGTTTTCCGGGGCCCTGGCCCTGACCCACCTCAACCGGGTAATGCTGGACGACAGGCTGCAGGCGGTCGGCGAAGAGCGGCTGCTGGAGGAGCTCGATGAGCGGATCAGGGCGCTGGCCGAGAGTCCCGAGGGCTACCTCTTCCTCTCCACCGACAGCGGCCGGGTCCTGGTGCTCAAACCTGACAGATAGGGGAACGGCCGCCCCTGTTCCCCACCTATTTCACCTGCTTCACCAGCTTCTCGGCCTCGGCGAAAGCCTTCTCCATGTCAGGCAGGTGCGTCGTATCGGGGACAACCTGGATATAGCGGACAACGCCATGCCCATCGACCAGGATGACGGCCCGCGCCAGCAGCCGGGAGCTCTCGATCAGCAATCCTACCGATCGGCCGAATTCCCCCTCCTTGTAATCGGAGAGGTATTCGATATCCTCCAGCCTGGCTTCCTCGGCAAAGCGGGCCTGGGCGAAGGGGGTGTCGCGGCTGACGGTGATCCGCCGGACGGCATCCGGCAGCCTGTCGCCCTGCTCAGCGAGGAGGTGGGTCTGTTCCTCGCAGACCTTGGTATCGATCGAAGGGACGATACTGAGAAAGAGAACACTTCCCTGGTTGTCGGCGAGATTGACCGGCTGCATGGTCATGGCGTCGATCAGGTTTGTTGCAGGCAGCTTGTGCCCGACCCTGATACCTGTGCCCGTCAGGGCCAGCACCTCACCCTTTCTGGTCACCTGCGTCCCCGGGACACTGCTCTGTGAATCAATGACAATCGGCGCCTGCTTCGCCCCGCAGGCGACCAGCAGCAATGCGGCCAGGCAAGCTGCCGCTGGCGTGAAGAATCGTGTAGACATGGCCTACCTCCCATGCGTCCGTACTGCCCTTTGTCGGTTAACCGCCGCAGTCCGGCCGTATCCGGACTGTGCGTCGTGCATAGGACAACAGTAATCCCCTTTTGCCCGTGGTCAACACGGGAGGGAGGACGGGAGTGCCGCCGATTTCCTACCTGGTCCGCCGCAGGATATCGTTGACCCGACCCTGCGCCAGCGGCGGGTCGGTGCTGAGGATGACCCGTTCGCCGGGATTGGCCCGGCTCAGGTATTCGAAACGTTCGTTCTGCATCGCCGCGATCCTGAAGGGCAGTACCGCGATCCCCTGGCCCATGTGTTCCGCCAGCTCTCCTGTGGTCAGGGTGTTGCGGACCTCGACCAGCGGCCGGTTGCCGGCCTCGCGGATCACGGCGACCGGTTCGCAGGGCTGGGTGGCGCGCGGCGTCTGGTAGAGCATCTCTCCCGATCCGGGCCGCTGCCGCAGGAAATTGTCGGTGGTGCCGCGGGTGCCGGTCTTCAGCAGTTCCTCCAGCATCGCCGCCGGCAGCGCTATCTCTTCCGGCCGTTGCCAGGCCTCCTCCGGCAGGTCGCGAAGATAGTCCAGGGCCGCCCGGTAGACCCGCACGACCCCGCCGACATAGAAGATCGACTTCATCCGCCCCTCGATCTTCAGCGAATCGACACCTGCGGCCATAAGCTGCGGCAGGGATTCGAGCAGGCACAGGTCCTTCGAGTTGAAGATATAGGTGCCTCGCTCGTCCTCCTCCACCGGGAAATACTGGCCCGGCCGCTTTTCCTCCAGCAGAGTGTAGCTGTAGCGGCAGGGGTGGGCGCAGTGGCCCTGGTTGGCGTCGCGGCCGGTCATGTAGTTCGACAGCATGCAGCGGCCGGAGTAGGAGATGCACAGCGCGCCGTGGACGAAAACCTCCAGCTCGCCGGCAACCTCCCGACGGATGGCGGCGATCTCGGCCAGCGACAGTTCCCTGGCGAGGTTGAGGCGGCTTGCCCCCTGCGCCTGCCAGAAGGCGGCGGTGAAGCGGTTGGTGACGTTGGCCTGGGTGGAGAGGTGGACCGGCAGCTGCGGCACCAGCATCCGGGCCCGGACCAGGATGCCCGGATCGGCGATGATCAGCGCATCGACGCCGGCGTCGGCAAGCTCCAGCAGACAGGCATCGAGACCTTCCAGGTCGTCGTTATGGGCGAAGATGTTGACCGTGGCGTAGACCCTGACCCCGTGGGCATGGGCATATCGGACTCCCTCCCGCATCATCTCCGGGTCGAAATTACCGGCCTTGGCCCGCAGGCTGAACTGCCGACCGCCGAGATAGACGGCATCGGCGCCGTAATTGACGGCGGTCACCAGTTTTTCGTAGTTGCCGGCCGGGGCCAGCAGCTCGGGGATCGTCGGTCGCCGGCCTTTGCCGCTTTCCTTTTCCTTCATCGTACAGTATGATAATGTGTTGAATTTTCCGGCCGATAGACGGCCCATTGAACCCGATACAACAAGATAACCAGCGGTAACAGCCAGGGAATCCGGTGCGCAGAGGACAGATCGGCATAGCCATGAGCGGGGGTGTCGATTCGACCGCCTGCGCCATCATGCTGCAGAAAGACCACCCTGTCCAGGGATTTTTCATGCGGCTGGCCCAGCCGGATTACCCCGGCCAGCTCGAGCGGGTGCAGGATATCGCCGGCAGCCTCGGCATCGGCCTGACGGTCATCGACCTGCAGCGGCAGTTCGAGGAGAAAGTACTCGATTACTTTGCCGGCAGCTATCGCCTGGGCCTGACGCCGAATCCCTGCCTGGTCTGCAACCGCGAGATCAAATTCGGCCTGCTGCTGCAGGCGATGCAGGCCGCGGGCAGCGAGACGATGGCCACCGGCCACTATGCCAGGATCGTCGAGCGGGACGGGGTCTTCTCTCTGCACAAAGGCCTCGACCGGCAGAAGGACCAGAGCTATTTCCTCGCCCGCCTTCGCCAGCAGCAGCTCAGTCGCCTGCTGCTGCCGCTGGGAGACCGGAGCAAGAAAGAGACCTGCGAATTCGTCGCCGCCCATGGCCTTGGGGGCTTTTCCGGCGACGAGAGCCAGGATGTCTGCTTCCTCGGCAGCGAGAGCGTCGGCGACTTCCTGGCGCGGCGGTTGCCCGACATGACCGCCGACGGCCCGGTGGTCACCGTCGACGGGAAGGAGATCGGCCGCCATCGCGGCCTCTTCCGCCACACCATCGGCCAGCGCAGGGGGCTTGGGCTGCCTGACAGCACCCCCTGGTACGTGGTGCGGCTCGACCCGCACAGCAATACCCTGGTTGTCGGCAAGGAGGACGACCTGCTGCAGCAGCAGGTCGAGATCGCCGACCTGCACTGGCCGGGCGACAGCCCGCCCCGGGACGGCGAACGTTTCGAGGTGCGCCTGCGCTCGACCCACCGCGGAGCGACGGCAACCTGGCGCCCGGCAGGCGACGACCGTGCCCGACTTCATTTCGACAGCGCCCAGCGGGCCGTTACCCCCGGCCAGTTCGCCGTCCTCTACCGGGGTGACGAGGTGGTCGGCAGCGGCGTCATCTGCAGGTGAAAGCATGAACAAAGTCCAGATCATCACCCTCGGCTGCAAGGTCAACCAGTTCGAATCGGCGTCCTTCCGCAGCGGTTTCGAGAAGGCGGGACTGAAAACCGGCGGCGACCGGCCCGCCGACCTGGTCGTCATCAACACCTGCGCCGTCACCAACAAGGCCGGCGCCCAGTCTCGCCAGGCGATCCGCCAGGCCCTGCGCCGCAACCCGGACTGCCGGATCGTCATCACCGGCTGCTACGCCGAGGCCGCGGCCGCGGACATCGCCGACATGCCGGAACTGGCCGACCGCACCTTCACCATCATCGGCAACAGCGAGAAGCACCTGCTTGTCCGGACGGCGCTGCAGGAGGACAACCTGCCGGAGCAGCTGATCGGCGACATCATGGCCGCCACCGAGATCAGCCGGCTGCCGGTCGGCCGCT
>WBUQ01000123.1 GCA_008933635.1 Desulfobulbaceae bacterium
TGTTTGGCGGTGTCGATGGCTTCCCGCCGCTGCGCGAGGAAAATGGTGAAGAGAAATAGGGCAGCCAGCTGGGAGGTGAATGCCTTGGTGGAGGCCACACCGATCTCGGGTCCGGCGTGGGTGTAGTCGGTGCCGTCGGCCTCACGGGTCATCGTCGAGCCGACCACGTTGCAGACGGTGATCACCTTCGAACCCATTTTTTTCGCAATCCGCAGGCCGGCCAGGGTGTCGGCGGTCTCTCCGGACTGGGAGATGGTGATGGTCAACACCCGGTCGTCGATCAGCAGGTGGCGGTAACGGAACTCAGAGGCTATATCGACCTCGACAGGGATTCTGGCATAGCGTTCGAGCCAGTATTTGGCGACCAGGGCAGCGTGCCAGGAGGTTCCGCAGGCGACCAGGAAGATACGCTCTATTTTCCGGCAGTCTTCAGCGGAGAGGTTGACCTCGTCAAGCCTGACCGCGCCCGATCCCGGATCGATCCGACCGCTCAGGGTATTGGTGATCGCCTGCGGCTGTTCGAAGATCTCCTTGAGCATGAAATGCTTGTACCCGGCCTTCTCCGCCATGGCGGCATTCCAGAGGATCGTCTGCGACTCGCGGGAAATCGGCTGCCCGGTGGCCAGCGAGATGATCTCCTGGCTGCCGGGCGTTATCACCGCCATCTCCATGTCCTCGAGAAAGACCACCTGATTGGTGTAGGGCAGCAGGGCAGGGATGTCGGAGGCGAGGAAGGAACCCTCCTCGGCATGGACCCCGAGCACCAGTGGGCTCTGGTTGCGGGCGGCGACCAGCCGGTCGGGCTGACCGGCCCACAGCACCCCCAGGGCATACGATCCCTCGACCCGCTGCAGGGCGGTCCGGACGGCTGTCGCCAGGTCGTCCTGCAGACAGTCCTCGATCAGATGGGCCAGCACCTCGGTATCGGTCTCGGAGCTGAAACGGTGTCCCTTTGCCTTCAGTTCCTCGCGGAGCGAATGATAGTTCTCGATGATGCCGTTGTGGACCACGACCAGCCTGCCGGTGCAGTCGCTGTGCGGATGGGCGTTGCTGGTGGTCGGCGCCCCGTGGGTGGCCCAACGGGTATGGCCGAGACCGATGTGCGAGGGCGCGACGATGGCCTCGTCGATCATGGCCTCGAGGTTGGCGAGTTTGCCCTGGCTGCGGTGCTTGACCAGTTCCCCGTCCTTGAGATAGACCACGCCGGCCGAATCGTACCCGCGATACTCAAGACGCCTCAGGCCCTCCAGCAGAACGGGAACTACACGACGGGACCCGGTATATCCAACTATGCCGCACATACATCTCTCCTTATCAGGTCGGGAAAACAGCTTCAGTGCAAACGACCGGGCAGCCGCCACGGTTGTTCAGGGTACTGCGAGAATACCACGGCATTTTCCCGCAAGGCGAGTTTTTTCTTTTCACTCCAGTACTATTTAAGTAATATCAGCACCCAATAACAATTCAAGGAATTCTGCCGCCTTTTCACCTCTATCAATTGGTTTCACAATGAATGAAAAACAACGCCTGAAGGAAATCCTGCTGGAAAAATCCTATCGGCAGGGAACGTTTACTCTCACCTCCGGCAAGACATCGGACTTTTACATCGACGGCAAGCAGACAACCCTGTCGGCGGAAGGAGCCTACCTCTGCGGCCGGCTGCTCTTTGAGCTGATCAAGGAAGAAAGCACACCGATACAGGCTGTCGGAGGCATGACCCTGGGAGCGGACCCGCTGGTCACTGCCGTATCGATCGTCAGCTATCTCGATAAGGCGCCGATCCCAGCCTTCATCGTCCGCAAGGAGGCCAAGGGACATGGTACCGGCAACTATATCGAAGGACTCAAAAATATGCCGCCAGGCTGCACGGTGGCCCTGATCGAGGACGTGGTGACCACCGGCGGCACCCTGCTCAAGGTCATCGAGCGGGTCGAGGCCCAGGGATTCAAGGTCGGTCTGGTCGCCACCGTGGTTGAACGCCAGGAGGGCGGGAGCGAGGAACTGGCCAAGGCCGGATACAGACTCAAGGCGATATTCACCCGGGAACAACTGCTGGCCTGAAGACGATGAAATGCAAAAAGTGTTCGGCAAAACTGGAAGTGCACCGCATGTGCCGCAGGATCCGCATGCGATGCACCGGGTGCAAACAGGAATACCAGATCCACGAAGTCGCAAGCGAACTGGACAGGGAAACCGAGGAGATACTGGAAAGATATACCGCCATCATCTACGATTGACACTCCTTTCCTGCCTCACGGCAAACCCTGACAGCCCGCTCCACCACTGCCGGATGCCCTCAGTTTGCCGCCCCTCCATAAGAATCCGTACGCATTGTTGTTTTTTTGCCCCTCGCTCTGGCTGTATCAGTCCGTTTCTGTTATCCTGACCGAAAGACTCAACATAAACAGCCCCGCAGCCCATTCGAAATAACGGCATGACGATGCAGGAAGAAAACGAGACAAGATCTTTCGTAAAAGACGACGACAAGGCCATCATCGTCTGTCCCAGCTGCAGCAATGCCAAAACCATCAATGTCGCCAAGTTCCGGAATGGGCAGCACACGGTCAAGGTCAAGTGCGCCTGCGGGATCAGCTTTAAGGTCCTGCTCGATTTCCGGCAGTGCTACCGGAAACCCACAGACCTCTCCGGCACCTATGCCATGATCCCGCCGGCTGCCGGAGGAGGCAGGATAAACGTGAAGAACGTGTCGCTGTCAGGAATCGGTTTTGAAGTTGTCGGTCGTCACAGCATCGAGACAGGCCAGAAGGCTATGGTCGAATTCACCCTGGACAACCGCAAGGAAACCCTCATCAGGAAGAAAGTGACGATCCGCTCGGTGCGCGGGACATTCATCGGCGGCGAGTTTCATCAGGACCAGGCCTTCGAGAAGGACCTGGGTTTCTACCTGCGTTTCTGATCACATCGGCTCCAGCGCCTTGCCCATCACCCGCTCCGCCCGCTCGAGAAAGGGCCGCAGGGTCCTTGCATCGAGGGCGCTGATCACCACCCCCTCTTTTTCCGCTTCCGCCCTCGCCTGCACTGGATAGGGTGCCTTGTCGATCTTGTTGAAGACCTTGAGACAGGGAATCTCATCGAGTTCAAGCTCGCGCAGCAGGCCTTCGACCACCTCCATCTGCTCGCGGAAGGCGGGGTTGGCGATATCGATGACATGGACCAGCAGGTCGGCCTCCTGCAGTTCCTCGAGCGTCGCCTTGAAAGCCTGCAGCAGGGTCTCCGGCAGGTTGCGGATGAAGCCGACCGTATCGGTGATGATCACCTCCATCTCGGTGGGGAAGCGGAGACGGCGGCTGGTCGGGTCGAGGGTGGCGAACAGCTTGTCCTCGGCGACAATATCGCTGCTGGTCAGGGTGTTGAGCAGTGTCGACTTGCCGGCGTTGGTGTAGCCGACCAGCGAGATCACCGGCAGATCCTTCTTGCGGCGCTTGGACCGCCGGCGGTAACGTTCCCTGGCTATCTCCTTCAGTTCGCCGCCCAACCGGGTGAGCCGGTCGTTGATCCGCCGCCGGTCTATCTCCAGACGAGTCTCACCGGGTCCCCGCGCGCCGATGCCGCCGGTCAGCCGCGACAGGGCATCATCCCGGGAAGACAGGCGCGGCAGCATATATTTCAGCTGGGCCATCTCCACCTGCAGTTTTCCCTCCCGGCTCATCGCCCGGTGGGCGAAGATATCGAGGATCAGCTGGGTCCTGTCGATAACCCGGAGATCGGTGAAATCGGTGATCGACCTGATCTGCGAAGGATTCAGCTCCTGGTTGAAGACCAGCAGGTTGGCATCGAGCTGCAAGGCCCGGATCATGATTTCCGCCAGCTTCCCCTTGCCGACGATCAGCCGCGGATTCACACGGCGCTGTCGCTGCAAAACGGTATCGAGAACCTCGACATTGTCAGAACGGGCCAGCTCCACTAGTTCGGCCAGCGACTCCTCGGCGAGCAGCTTCGGCTCGGTGCTCACGCTCACCAGGATAGCCCGGTCCTCCCCCCGCTCGACCTTGCGGGCACGCGACAACCGGGAGAACTCGTCTTCCAAGGCGGCGATCAGCTCCTCGCAGGAACCACTCTGGTTGGCCGGATGGACCGGCGGCAGGAAGGCCCAGCCGCTTCCCTCCCTCTGTTCGGGGAGGAGGTGGACGGAATAGAGCCGCTCCGGCAGCCCGTCGGCATTGATCTTGAGAATCGACAGCAGATCGAGGCGGAGAAACAGCAGATCCATCAGGTCCTCGTCGCTGATATTCTCGCCGCCCGGATGGGTATGGACCAGCCGCAACCCGCGCAGCCGGCCGCCGGCAGTGCGGATGGTGTTCAGCCTGGGGATCATCAGACCTGTGGAGTTACCGACAATCACCATCTCGATCTGGCCGGAGCGGTGGATGAGCAGCCCGATCTGGCGATTGGTCTCAAAGGACAGCTCGCAGATGGTTCTGGCGATTTCCGGGGAGACCACCAGATCACGATTGAATTTCTTCCCGGCCAGACGCTCCAGCACCCTGAGCTGGTTCTTCTTCAGTCCGTCGAGATTTCCGGTGAGATTTCCTATGGCCGCATCTCCTCTTTGCCCTTCCCCGGCAGTGGCAGGTCGTCTGCCTCCGCTCCCTTTCTGGCACAGCGCATGGTTGTCGAGTATTTCTGCCAGATGACATTTTCCTCCCCGCCGTGGCAGCCCAGGCAGATGCCGACCCGCAGGATACGGCGCAGCTCCTCGCCGTTGAAGGGCCGCAGATCGGGCCGCGAGCCATGCTGCAGCGGCCTGCCGTCGATATCGACGAAGGCGTCGAAGGGGATCGTCCGGCCGGCGGCCGTTTCCACCCCCCGGTCGATACCGGTGAAGACCAGCCGGCCGCCTTCCACCGAGACCGTCCCCTCACCAAGTCCAATCGTTTTCGGCGAGGCGTGGCAGTCGGCACAGCTGCGGCCTTTTGCCTGGGTGGTGTGGGGATTGATCGCCGCCATCGTGAAGCGGTTGAAGGCCTTGTCGACCTTGCCTTCCTTGTCGACAACGGTGACGATATCCTGGCAGCCGGGGGTGACGATCACCACCTCGTCCTTCCAGACCGCCAGCATCGGCCGCTCGTAACGGATATAGGACCGGCCCTCTTCCCACAAACCTTCGGTCTCCTTCCCCGTCAGCTTGTCGAGATGCTTTTCCCGCGCGTCACGCTTGGCGTGACAACCATAGCACTGCGGCACCCAGGTGGAGTGGCAGGCTTCGCAGCCCACCCGTTCGTGCCCCGAATAATTGCAGACACCTTCCCTGAGCGGCTTGAGCGGCCGCATCCTGCCGTCGACCTTGCCCTTGAGCTGCCAGCCTGCGCTCGTTTTTTCGACATTGTTCAGCGGATCGCCCTTGCGCGTCGGCTTCGGATCGCCGCTGTGACAGATCCCGCAGGAGATCTCCAGCTGCTGCTCGTAATGGGCGTAGCTCGTGCCGTCTCCCATGATCTCGTTGCGGGTGTGGCAGTCGATGCACTCCATGCCCCTGGCGTGGTGGATATCGTCGGCCAACTCGAGGTAGAACCGGGCCCCCGGCAGCTGCTTGCTGGTCATCCTGCCCTTCTCGTAGGGCGTGCCGTAGCCCTCCGATTCGTACAGCCCGATATAGGAGAGCCCGATGCGTCCGGAGCGGTTGTGGCATCTGATGCAGTTGTCGCTTGCAACCGCCATCTTTACCAGCGGATGCAGCTTCTTCTTGGGATCATCGGGCGGCCTCTCCTCGTCATCGCCTGAGTAACGGATATCCCGGACCGGCTTCCCGGGCGGGTTGAGGTAATGACAGGCCGAGCAGCCGCCGCCCTTCTCGTTGAAGAAGGCCGGCACCCCGGGCAGGTCGTTCTTCTGCTTCCACAGGTGGCAGGTGGCGCAGAGTTTCCGGAAATAGTCCAGGGCGAGGGAAGTCTGGCCGCTCTCGAGGAGCTGCTCGACGGTCAGGTCGGTATCCTGGCCCGGCGACTCCCCCCAGTAATAGAGCAGGGTGCCGAGGATGCCGCGGTTGGTCGCCATCAACGAATTTTTGACCTTATGGGCGTCCTTGGGGTGACAGCCCTCCACCGCACAGGTCTTCTCCACCACTCGCAGGTCGCCGGGGTTGAGCACCATGTCCCTGTGGGCATCCTTTTCCGTCACCGCCAGCGGGTCGCCGAGATGGCATGAAGCGCAGCCGATGACCGCGGCGTCATGGGCGGGATCGAGTTTGACGTCACGATGGCAGGACAGGCACATGTCGATGGTGCCGGCAGTGGTCATCGCCAGCTGCTGGGGCCGCTTCAGACGGCTCTCCCGCACAACCAGCCAGCTGCAGGCGATGACGACGGCCAGCAGGGCCGCTGCCGGCCAGAGCAATCTTCTTCTGCGTCCCCTTCTCGCCTCCATCGGCTGTAGTCCTATTCGCGGTAATTTTGCACGGTGGGATACCGCCGGCCGTAGCCGAATGCCTTGCTCGTCACCTTCAGCCCCATCGGCGCCTGCTTGCGCTTGTACTCGTTGATCCTGATCCGCCGGAGGATATCGCGGACCATGGCCTCTTCAAACCCCTGGGAGACGATATCCACGAGGGCGTAGCCTTTCTCCAGGTGCATTTCCAGCACCTGGTCGAGGACGTCGTAGGGCGGCAGGTCGTCCTGGTCGCGCTGGTCGGCCTTCAGCTCGGCGGTCGGAGCGCGGACAATTGTCCGTGCCGGGATGATCTCCCGCTCGCGGTTGACATGGCGGGCCAGCTGGTACACCAGCTGCTTCGGCACGTCGGAGATCACCGCCAGGCCGCCGCTCATGTCGCCGTACAGCGTGCAGTAACCGACTGCCATCTCGCTCTTGTTGCCGGTGGTCAGCAGCATGTGGCCGAACTTGTTCGACAGGGCCATCAGCAGGTTGCCGCGGATCCTGGCCTGCAGGTTCTGCTCGGCTAGATCTTCAGCCAGACCGTGAAAAAGAGGGTCCAGCGTCTGCCGGAAGGTGTCGAACAGACCCTTGATCGGGATCACCTCGAAGCGGCAGCCGAGGCGTTCTGCCAGCAGCCGGGCATCGGTCAGGGATTCGGCGGCGCTGTAAACCGACGGCATCGCGACTCCAAGGACATTTTCCGGACCGAGGGCGGCAACGGCAATCGTCGCGGTCAGGGCGGAATCGATCCCTCCCGACAGCCCGAGAACGGCGGAAGAGAAACCGCATTTACGGACATAGTCCCTGACGCCCATGACAAGGCCGTCATGGATCGACGACAGCTCCTCGACCTCGGCCGGGGCATGCATATCGCCACGCCAGCCGTCGCTGTCGACGACGACGAGATCGTCGGCAAAGCCCTTTGCCTGACAGACGGTGGCACCGCTTGGGCCAAGCACGTGGCTGCGGCCGTCGAAAAGCAGCGAATCCTGGCCGCCGACCTGATTGGCATAGAGGAAGGGTACCCGATATTTCCGACTGATCCCGGCGAAGATGTCTTTTCTGGTTTTTTCCTTGCTGCGCTGGAACGGCGAGGCCGAGACGTTGATCACCGCATCGATTCCAGCTCCGGCTGCCCGGGCGGCGGCAAACAGTTCATCGACCGGCTCGGCCTGGTATTCACCGACCTCCCGGTGCCATACATCCTCACAGATGGTGACGGCAAAATTCAGGCCATCGACATGATAGAGGTCCGGAAGCTGCCCCGGCTCAAAATAGCGGGTTTCGTCGAAGACGTCGTAGGAGGGCAGCAGCCGTTTGCGGGCACGGAAGACAATCTCGCCGCGACGGGCCACCACCGCTGCATTGAAGAGATGCTTGCCTTTTTCCTCTTGCGGCCGTCGTTCGATGCAGCCGAACAGGACGTCGAGGTCGGGCAGGTCGGCGACGAGCCTGGCCATCGCCCGCTCATGGTCGTCGAGAAATGATCGCCGCTCCAGAAGATCCTGGGGCGGGTAGCCGGAGAGCACCAGTTCGGGGAAGATCGCCAGGCGGCAGCCCCGGTCGCGGGCCTCTCGGGCACCTTCGACAATCCGCCGGCTGTTGGCGGCAAAATCACCGATCACCGGATTGATCTGCACGAGGGCTATCTTCACGTTATCTCCTGTTGCGGGCTGTCTGCCTCATCCGCCGCCATTCCGGCAGGGATCCGCACGGCATCGCCATTGGCGCGGAAACCAGCATTCGTTTATCCCTTACCGTTTTTCTCCGGCTTTTTCCTCTGATATTTCTGCACAGCCTGGTTGTGTTCTTCAAGGGTTCGGGAAAACTGGTGCGAGCCATCGTTGCGACCGACAAAGAACAGATAGTCGGTGGCCGCAGGTTTCAGGGCCGCCGCCAGCGCCGCCCGGCCGGGATTGCTTATCGGTCCCGCCGGCAGGCCGTCGAGAGTATAGGTGTTGTAGCGGGTCGGCGTCTGAAGGTGCTTTCTGGTGATATTGCCGGCGTAATCGCTGGCACCGTAGATGACAGTCGGATCCGATTGCAGCCGCATGCCCTTCTTCAGCCTGTTGTGGAAGACGCCGGCGATGACCGGCCGTTCATGATCCTGCCGTGCCTCTTTCTCGATGATCGAGGCCAGGATCACGACTTCGTGGCGTTTTTCGGCACTGCCCGGCTCCGGCGCGACCTCGGCCCAGACCTCCCTGAACCGCCTGGTCATCAGCCGGATCAGCTCCTCCTCGCCGTGGATGTCGCGGGTAAGAAGATAGGTGTCGGGAAAGAGGTACCCTTCCAGGCTGTTCAGCTTGCCAAATCCGAGACCGTCCAGGAAATCCTTGTCATAGGCCAGCCGCCTGAACCGTTCCTCGTCGCACCATCCGCCACGGGCAAAAATGCCGGCAATTTCCTCGATCCGCAGACCTTCGGGAATGGTCACCGCGTGCTGCACCGGCTGCGCCCGGGCCAGCTGGGCGAGAACCGCAAGCGGCGTAGTGCCAGCTATCAGCTTGAACTCGCCAGCCCTGATCCTGCCGGAATACCCGAGTATTTTCGCCAGAATGGCAAAACGGAAGTCTTCCTTCACCAGCCCGGCCCCGGCAAGCACCGAAGACATCTCTTTCAGCGGCGTCCCCCTGGCGATAGTGACAATGACAGATTTGTCAGCGACCTGCGGACCCGGGGAAAAGGCGTAGATCGCCAGCCAGCCGGCGATCAGCGCGCAGACCGTACAAAGGAAAAGGGCAGCCGTTCCGACTGCCCTTTTTGCCATGGATGAATGCGGGGACGAGGGGTTTTCTTTCTCTGCAACCACTGCCGGGCCTGCTCCTGCCTATTCCTTTCGTCCACCGGTCTTCGCAGTCTTGCCGAAGGCGATGCGGACCACCTCGTCCATATCCTTGACCGGATAAAAATGCATCTTGCTCCTGATGTCCTGGGGGATTTCAGCCAGGTCCTTCTTGTTCAGCTCGGGGATGATGACCTTGTCGAAATCGGCTCGCAGGGCCGCCAGGGCCTTCTCCTTCAGACCGCCGATCGGCAGCACCCGCCCGCGCAGGGTCACCTCGCCGGTCATCGCCAGCCGCTTGATCACCTTCTTGCCGGTGATCGCCGAATAGAGGGCGGTGGCCATCGTGATGCCGGCGGAAGGACCGTCCTTGGGGATCGCCCCCGCCGGAACGTGGATATGGATGTCATGCTTTTCGAAATAATCGGCTTCGATACCCAGCTCCTCCGAGCGGCTGCGACAGTAGGTCAGGGCAGCCTGGGCCGACTCCTTCATCACGTCGCCCAGCTGGCCGGTCAATGTCAGCTTGCCCTTGCCCGGCATCAGATTGACCTCGATCTGCAGCAATTCACCGCCGATTTCGGTCCACGCCAGGCCGGTGACCAGGCCGGGCTGGTCGAGCTGTTCACGCTCCGCTTCCGGCAGGTTTTTCGGAGGACCGAGATACTTGTCCAGCGTCGCGGCGCTGATCGCGTACGGTCCCTTGCCGCCCTCGGCGATCTTGCGGGCGACCTTGCGGCAGACCTTGCCGATCTCCCGCTCGAGGTTGCGCAGGCCGGCCTCGTGGGTGTAGTGCGTGATCATGTACTCGATGGTGTCATCGGTCAGCTTTATCTGCGCAGCCTTGATCCCATTTTCCTTGATCTGCCTTGGCAGCAAATACTTGCGGGCGATCACCATCTTCTCTTCCAGCGTGTAGCCGGAAAGCCGGATGATCTCCATGCGGTCCTTCAGCGGCCCTGGAATGGTGTCGGTCATGTTGGCGGTGGTGATGAACATGACCTTCGAGAGATCGAGCGGCATGTTGAGATAATGATCGGAGAACTCGAAGTTCTGCTCCGGATCGAGCACCTCGAGCAGGGCCGAGGAGGGATCGCCGCGGTAATCCGAGCCGATCTTGTCGATCTCGTCCATCATGAACACCGGATTGTTCGAAGCCACCGTTTTCAGCCCCTGGACGATCCGCCCCGGCATCGCGCCGATATAGGTTCGCCGGTGACCGCGGATCTCGGCCTCGTCCCGCATGCCGCCAAGCGAGATGCGGTGGAACTTGCGCCCCATGGCCCTGGCGATCGACTGCCCCAGCGAGGTCTTGCCGACGCCGGGAGGACCGACGAAGCAGAGGATCGGCCCCTTGGTCGAGGCGTTGAGCTTGCGTACCGCCAGGTATTCGAGGATGCGTTCCTTGACTTTTTCAAGGCCGTAATGGTCGTCGTCGAGGACCTGCTTGGCCTCCTTGAGATCGAGACGGTCAACCGTCCCTTTCATCCACGGCACGTCGAGAATCCAGTCGATATAGGTCCTGATGATGGTCGCCTCGGACGAATCCGGGTGCATCATCTCCATCCGGCTGAGCTGCTTCTTCGCCTCCTTGCGCACCTCTTTCGGCATCTTGGTCCGGCGCAGCTTGCGCTCGAGATCCTCGATCTCCTGCAGCCGCTCGTCGGTATCCCCCAGTTCCTTCTGCAGGGCATGGAGCTGCTCGCGGAGGAAATACTCGCGCTGCGACTTGCTCATCTCCTCCTTGGCGTCGTTCTGGATCTTCGCCTGGACGGTCGATACCTCCAGTTCCTTCGACAGCAGTTCGTTCACCAGCTTGAGCCGCCTGACCGGGTCCGTCTCCTCGAGGATCGACTGGGACTCGACGATCTTCAACCGCAGGTTGGAGCCGACGAGATCGGCCAGGCGGCCGGGATCCTCGATATTGTTGATGATCATCATCAGGTCGGCCGAGAGGATGCCGCGCAGCGACATGATCTTCTCGGTCTGCTCGCGCACGGTTCGCATCAGCGCTTCGATCTCGACGGTGATCTCCTGCACCTCGACGTCCTCGATGACCTCGACCGTCACCTGATAGGAGGGATCGGTCCGCACATAGTCCTTGATCCTGGCCTTCGACATCGCCTGGACCAGCACCTTCAGCCGGCCGTCCGGCAACTTCAGGGTCCGCATCACCATGCAGACCATGCCGATACTGTAGAGGTCTTCCTGCTTCGGGTTATCCTTGGTTGCATCCTTCTGGGTGACCAGCATCAGCAGCTTGTTCGATCCAAGGGCCTCGTTGACCGCCTCGACGGATCCGGGACGACCGACAAACAACGGGATGATCATGTAGTTGAAGACCACGACGTCGCGCACGGCCATCATCGGCAGCACTTCGGGGATCTCCATCTCCTCGTTGTTGGAAAAGTCATCCATTCCAATGCTCAGCGCATCATTAAATTCCACACACACCTCCGACAGAACTGTGGGGCCGGGCTTGCGCCGGTCCCTGCTTGAAGAGAAGACTGCCTCCGTCTTCCCGGACCTGATATTGTAACATTCTACACCAAACACGTCATTAATCAAAAAACCTGTGAAAGACTAACCACGTCTTTATCAAAGTCAAGGCTGACAAATGCCGAATGTCCCGGAAGTTCTCCGGATTTCCGACAACGGAAAAAGCCGTACAACCGCCATCATGGACACCCTCACCGCTTGCGCCATCCCCCTGGCGGGACATTTCTTCTTGAATTTCTCCAGTTCATCACCCATATTGAGATAGTCTCACGAATGTTCAACAAAATCGCCGTTTCCCCTTGCCACAGGAGCGACAATGCCTGACGCCGCCACCCTCTTCGACCTCTCGTCCTTCGACCACCGGCAGCTGTTCGAGGAGGGGGAATATGCCTGGACCGCCCTGAACCGTCTGAAGGGATACATGCAGGACTTCCCCTATTCTCTCCCCGACAGTCCGCTGCTGGCGGCGGGAAAGCCTCTGCCGACAACCGTCGTCCTGCACCAGGGGCAGGCCCTGGATGCCGACGGCCTAGAGATTCATTACGGCGACACCACCAAAGGGGGACTGATCGTCAGGGAGG
>WBUQ01000124.1 GCA_008933635.1 Desulfobulbaceae bacterium
GTTTCAGACGCTGCAGTTCAGCGTCGATCTGCCTTTCGGCCAGATCGTAGGCGGCGATGGAGAGAACACCGTTGAGTTTCACCCGGGCGAGGAAGTCGCGGCGTTCCTCCTCGGAGGAATTCAGCAGGATCTGCTGAATCTCCCTTCTTCCGACCCGCTGCAGGGAGGGCGAGGCGGAGACGATGTTCTGGAAATGGTATTCCTGGGTGAACCGATCGTAATACAGTTCGGCGGAAACAGAGCCGGAACCGAAGGAATCCGGTTCAAATGGACCCAGCGGCGTGTCGAGATTCAGCACATACGCGCGGAATCCCCGCCTCAGACTTCCCAGTGCAAGAAATGATTCCGAGAGAACCTTCTGCCTGAGACCCAGTTCCCTCCGTTCATCGCCGACATTCGCAACCTGACCTGTGGCGAAGTCCTGGTATACCCGCTCCCGGATTTTCTCGAAGCCGAGGCCATAGTGGAGTTTTTTCAAAGCCCTGTACTCTTCGAGCATCCCCTCGAAGATGAAATCCGCCTCAAGACTGTTGATCGCAATCGTATAGGCTGCCGAGCGGAGGATGTCGTCATTGACCTGGATGCCATGTTTGTCGCGGATCCTGGCGCGATAGGCCGCGTACGGCTCCTCCGTGCCCCCGGTACTATAGGGGGCGAGGCCAAGCCGCTCTGCCACCTCCCGGAACTGCTGGGGGCTCAGCTGGTCGCAGAGATGGGCGGTCAACCACACCGACGCCAGGTTTTCCGAATGGACACCGGCCCAGTTCATCGATACCGACTCAAAGGGGCTGATATGGTCGGGCCGCGGGAAGTAGGGCACTCCCTGAAAGAGAAAGATATCGCGTTTGTTGCTAAGCAGATCGGCGCTGTTCCAACCCAGTTGCAGGGCGGCGGCATAGACAAAGGGTTTGAACGACGATCCCATGGTCCTGCGGGCGTAGACCGCTCGGTTGAAGAAGCGGTTTTCCACTCCGCCGGCCATGGCCTGGATCCGACCGTCCTTCATCACCATCGCCCCGCCCTGGATCTCGGGAAATTTCTCCAGATCGAGCAGGACCCTGCCGTCATCCCTGATCTCCCGGACGCTGACCCACACCCGGTCTCCCCCTTTGAGCTGCGCGAGGAGCCTGCCGACATCCTTGCCCGTCGGTTCGGACCAGAGGTCCTGGGCCCATTTGACGCGGGCCTCAACCATCCGCGCCAGTCCCTGGCCGTCGATGACACCGTGGCCTAGCCGATTATCGAAGGTGACCTCGATCGACACGTCCTTGCCGTTGCCGGCTATTTTGTCGATAACTCCGAAGACGAAGGCCCGTTTTTTCAGGACATTGTCCCCCTGGTATTCAAGACCTTTCAGTTTTTCCTGAATCTCCGCCCTCTCGAAGCCGCTGAGCCGGACATCGAGCCGTGACAGTTCACGCCGCAGCGCATAGAGGGTTTCGTCCTGAAACTTGCTGTCAACAGTGGTGATGACCCTGACGCCCGAAGTGGCGATATTATCGATACCATGGACCGCCAGCGCCCCCTCAACCTCTGGCGATGAGACCGCATCCTTGACCATTTCCATGACATAATCGAGAGAATATCCCACCTTCCCCTGCCGGAAGGGAACCTTTGTCTCCCGTGCCTGGTTGTAGGTCGGTTCGTTGATCATCCCCATCTCGAGCATCTGGTCGAGGACATAATTCTTCCTAATCTCGGCCTGGCGGCGGGCTTCCGCCTCGTCCTCGTCGGTCTTCTTGATAAACGGGTTGTAGTAGTTGGGACGCTTGACACTGCCGGCGATGAAGGCGCACTCGACCAGTGTCAGTTCCTCCGGTTTCTTGTCGAAATAATACCTGGCTGCCACACCGAGTCCATGGCCGTTGCCGCTGACAAAAAACTGGTTGGCATAGAATTCGAAGATCTTCTCCTTGGGATAATGGTACTCGAGCCTGAGGGCGTAGAGCAGCTCCTTGAGCTTCGCCTCGAGGGAACGGTCAGTCCGCTTGAAGAGATTCTTCGCCGTCTGCTGGGTGAGGCTGCTTCCGCCCTGGACGACTCGGCCTGCCTCGAGGTTTCTGATGGCGGCCCTGACGATGCCAACCGGATCAAAGCCGATGTGGGAAAAAAACCTGTTGTCCTCCGAAGCGACCATGGCATTGACGAAGGCCAGCGGCATCTGTTCAAAATCGACATACTGCCGGTGGGCACTGTCAAAGAAAACTCCCAGCTTGGTCACCCCGTCGGCAAAGAAAACATCGCTCTCCTTGCTCAGGATTTTTTTTATATTCTCGACCTTTATCTGGTCACCAGGATGCAGCACGACATACCAGTAATAGACCCCGGCCAAGCAGGCAGCGTTGCAGCTGGCCAGCAGCAGCAGAATGGCAAAAAGCTTTTTGAGCATGACGATTCCCACAAAGAAGCGCAGACGTGATACATCATCCCCGCACAACTTTGTCAACAAACTGTTTCTGGATGGATAATTGCTTGCAATTCAAAAAAACATCGGTTTTAACTACGGTACTGTGTCCCTTGCCGCAGTTGAGCAGATGTGCAATGTACATGGTTACTTAAGATATCTCAATAAGCTTTTGGAAGGGAGATCGGCAGCGCAAAACGCTTCCTCGAAAGGCTGTAGACACACGGAATAACGCATGTTCTACAAACACCTCGATCAGCTTTGCCTCCTCTTGGTCATTTTCCTAGCAATTTCCCTTACCGGCTGTGCCGGTGAAAGTCACCTCAATCCCTTTTCCGATACATCTGCAGTGCATTCAGCAGATGGTCAGGATGCCGATGGCGGAGAAGATCCCGACCTCAGCCTCGAAGACGCCGAACCTCAGGGAAGCCTCGAACAGGAACTGGCAGCCCTCCGCCAGACCGGCATGTGGGACGACGACACGTCTCCCGTGACCCGCAGGGACAGGGAGAACTCGATCGACACCTTCCCGCTGGTCATGAATAAACAGGTTGAAATGTACCTGAACCTGTTCCAGACCCGCCACCGCAAGATCTATGAAACCTGGCTGTCCCGAGCGGCGATGTACCTTCCCCTTATGGAGAAGGAATTAAAATATGCCGGGTTGCCGAAGGAACTGGTCTACCTGTCGATGATCGAAAGCGGATACAACCAGCGGGCCTGTTCACCTGCCAATGCCGTCGGCCTCTGGCAGTTCATCGATGGCACCGCCAGGCAGTACAATCTCGATATCAACAAGTATGTCGACGAGCGGCGCGACGCCGAAAAATCGACCAAGGCCGCCGTTGCCTTCCTCTCCGAATTGTACAAGGAGTTCGGAGACTGGCATCTTGCCGTCGCTGCATACAACGCCGGCCCGGGCAAGATCGGCAAGGGCCTGGAAAAGTACAATGTCTCGAATTTCTGGGAACTGGCCCGGGAAGACTACCTCGCCCTTGAAACAAAACGCTACGTACCGAAACTGATCGCGGCAATCATCATCGCCAAGAATCCGGAAAAATACGGATTCTCCAATGTTCGGAAAAATCGTCCTCTCCAATATGCGACACTGAAGGTTCCGCCCGGGCTGAGCCTCGATGCCCTCGCTGTCGCCTGCAATTCTTCGGTAAAGGAAATCAAATTCCTCAACCAGGAGTTGCGGCAGGGCAAAACCCCGCCCAATCGCCCCGGTTATGAGGCAAAGATCCCCGTCGCCTCGCAGGAAATCGCCAGCAAAAACCTTTCGCGACTGCACAGTGTCGTCACCACCGGCTTCAAAACCCACCGCGTCAAGCGCGGCGAAACCCTGTCCACGATCTGCAGGAATTACGGGATCAACAAAACCACCTTGCTCAAGGTCAACAACCTCCGCAGCGGCAAACTTTCCCGTGGACAGTATCTGCGGATACCCTACAACATGGTCAGTTATCAGGTCCTCCCTGAAGGCAGCAAGATGGCCCTCGCCGCCGGCAAGAGCAACCTCATTCTCCACCGGGTCAAATCGGGCGAGAATATCTCCAGGATAGCTAGCAAGTACAACGTTTCGCCGGAGATGATCGTCGCCTGGAACAATCTCGGCAGTGTCCACAGGATCTCGGCAGGGCAGCAACTCGCACTCTATCCGGAAGAACGGACCATTATTACCGTCCCGGGAGAAGTGGCTGACATTGCCGAGGAGGACAGGGATGACGGCGTTGGCGGATCCCGCCGCCTCTCCCGGACCGCTGTGCGGACACTCAGCGTGGAAAAGAAGAAAATTGCCCATACGACGTCGCCAGGGCCCACCACAGCCAGGAAAACGGTTGCAGCCGCAAAGCAGCAACCGGCAACGCGAGTCAGAATTGCCAGCCTCGACACCACCAGGACCATCGCCGCTCCGACTGTCCAGAAACAGAAGTTGCCTACCGCATATTCCACCCAGAAATCAACTGTTGTTGTCGGGTCACTGAAGAAGATCAAAGGCGAAAACCGCATCCAGAAGACCAACAGCTACAGTGTTTACAAGGTCAAGAATGGCGACACCCTCTGGACAATTTCCAAAAAATTCAAGGTCTCCTCTGTATTGATCAAGGAGTGGAACAATCTCAAGACCGATGTTATCCACCCAGGCAGTCAACTGAAGGTGAAGAAAGTCTGAACATACAGAGTTGATCGCCTGCTGACAGTACTCCTGAAAATATTCATGCCGCACCTTTCCTGCTGCGCCGGTTCCAGGCTGAGGTTAAATCCTGCTACAGGCCGGTAAGCCCCGTATTTCGCTGATTCTCTTGATACACATGTCACTCTCCGAAACCCACGAATATGGTCCAGATGTCCATATTCTCGACCACGCAGGCCGCCAGATCATCCTCGTCGGCACAGCCCACATTTCACAGGAATCTGTTCAGCTCGTTCGCACGGTCATCGACCAGGAGCACCCGGACTGCGTCTGTCTCGAGTTGGACGACAAACGCTACCAGGCGCTGACCCAGAAGGAGCAGTGGCAGTCGCTCGATCTCAGGGAGGTCATCCGGAAAAAGCAGCTTTCCACCCTGATCATAAGTCTGTTCATGGCCTCGTACCAGAAAAGACTGGGGAGCAAGCTTGGCGTCATCCCCGGTGCCGAACTGCTGGCGGCGGACCAGGCCGCAAAGGAGCGGCAGATACCGGTTGCTCTCTGCGACCGTGATATCCGCATCACTCTCCGCCGGGCCTGGAAATCCACATCTCTCTGGAAGAAAAGCTATCTGATGACCTCGCTGCTGGCCAGCCTGTTTGACGACACCGAAATCAGCGAGGAAAAACTGGCAGAACTGAAACGCAAAGATGTTCTCACCGAGATGATGGACGAACTCGGTGGTGCGTTGCCGGACCTCAAGCGGGTCCTGATCGATGAGCGGGACATCTTCATCGCCGAAAAGATAAAGAGCTCGCCAGGAAAACGCCTGGTCGCCGTTGTCGGAGCCGGACACGTTAGCGGTATCATACGGGAACTGGAACACGACAACCGGCAGCGGATCCCCGAAATAAGTCTCATCCCCCCGGTTTCCACCATATGGAAAATTGCCGGCTGGGGCATCCCCGTTCTCATCATTGCCGCATTGATCATCATCGGCATCAACAAGGGCGCATCCGTCGCCGGGGCCAATTTTCTGTTCTGGTCGCTGGCCCATGGCATACCCGCCGCTCTTGGAGCGATGATCGCCATGGCCCATCCCTACACAACTATCGGTGCATTTTCCGCCGCCCCGTTCACCAGTCTCAGCCCACTGATCGGCGCAGGCTATGTCACTGCCTTCATCCAGGTGATGCAGCGCCCTCCGGTGGTCCGTGAGTTCGAAACCGCCAGCTCCGATATGGCGACCATCAAAGGATGGTGGCGCAACAAGCTGCTGCGGGTCATCCTCGTCTTCTTTCTGACCACCCTCGGCTCGGCCCTGGGCACCTGGATCGGCGGCTACCGCATCCTGAGCGACCTGGTCGGCTAGCTTTCCCCTCATCCATCAACGGCAACGACATGAGCGACTATATCACCACCGCCCCGGCGACACTGACATCCCGGCAGAAAAAATACCTGAAAGGCCTTGGCCACGACCTTACGGCCAATATCCTGATCGGCAAGGAAGGAATCACCGATCGGCTGGTCTCCGCCACCGACCTCGAGCTTTCCCGACATGAACTGGTCAAGGTCAAGATCGGGACGAACAGCGGCCTCGAAAAGCATGCCACGGCGGAAAAGCTGCCGGCGGCAACCGGCAGCGCCCTGGTACAGCTTCTCGGCAAAACCATGCTGCTGTATCGGCCAAACCCTGATCTGCCGAAAGAAAAACGACTGACCTTGCCCAGAGGTTGAACAGGTTCCTTATCAGATCTCCCCGCCCCGTGTAGGGGTAACGAAGCGGGACTGCCCCATCCCCGAAGTCCCGACCTCTGGATTGCCTGCCATGGGATTCAGCAGTTGTTCCTCCAGCTGGCCCGGCTTCGTCTGCATCCTGGCGATTTCCTCATCATACCCGAACCATTTCCCAATATTGCCTCGCTAACATACTGGCACTCACCGCAGCCTGCAGCCCGTATGTATTAATGAAAAGCTTGCAGTCGCCGGACCCTGGCCCTTCAGGGATGGATATCCGCCAACACGGCCATCACCTCGCCAAGATTGATCATAACCTCACACATTCCGTGCCGACACTCCCCATGGCTAACGTCTACCCCCTCGCAACCGTTCATTCGCCTGAAGCGCTGCTGCGCGAACTGCTGTCCGGCAACCGGCTCACCTCCCATTATCAACCGATCGTCCATTTCAATTCACGAAAAATCTTTGCCTACGAAGCGCTTTGCCGCACAGTCGGTCCAAATCCCTTTGACAGCATCGACGAGATATTCAACCACGCCAAAGGGGTCGGCATGATGCTCGAAGTCGACATGCGCTGCCGCGAAAACGGCATTGCCCTCTTTGCCGCACAGTCCTCCGGACAACGCGACAGTCTGCTCTTCCTCAACATCTCCCCAACCAGCCTGCTCCATCCCGACCACAGCGCCGGCACAACGGGGATGCTGGCGAACCGCCATGGGATCAATCGCCAGGACATCGTTCTCGAAATCACCGAACAGGAAGCCGTCTCCAACTACCAGCTGTTCAGGAAGGCTGTCGACCATTACCGAAGCAAGGGATTCCGCATCGCCATCGATGATTTCGGCGCTGGATACGGCGGCTTGAAAATGCTCTCAGTCCTCGAGCCGGATTTCGTCAAGATCGATCGTCACTTCTTCCGCGACACCCAGAAAGGCAATATCAATTACACCCTGATCGACTCCATCGCCACCGCCTGCCACCGTATCGGTATCGAAGTCATTGCCGAAGGGATCGAACAGGAAAGTGATCTCAAGGTCTGTCAGGAGGTCGGGATCGACCTTGCACAGGGATATCTCATCGCCAGGCCGGCAGCCGAACTGCTCGATCCGAGGCGGCTCCATCTGCCACACTCCCAGATGCCGCGCGAATCTGGAAGCCGCCTCTTCGACGAGGTCATCTGCGTCGGCGATATCGCCAATCAGATACCGCCGCTGGCCATCTCCGACCGGACCCTTGATGTCCTCGACCGTTTCAACCAGAACCCCGGCCTGTACTGCCTGCCGGTCGTTCGCGGAAACCAGCTCTGCGGCATGATCAACCGTCACCGGTTCATGGAGAAACATATGGTCGGCCGCTTCGGGTACGGTCTGAGCCTGAACTACTACAAGAAAGTGGAGGACATCCTCGACGACGATTTCCTCGAGGTCCATCACTACGCCTCCGTGGAAGAGGTGGCACGCAAGATTCACTGTCGCCAGCAGATTTCAGTCTACGACGACATCTGCGTCACCCGCAGCGGCCGATACGTCGGCACCGTCTCAGTCAGCGCTATCCTCAACGCAGTGACTGAAAACAGCATGATGCAGGCACGTGGCGCCAACCCCCTGACCGGGCTGCCAGGCAATGAATTCATCCAGAGACAGATCGCCAAGATGCTGTCCCAGTCGATCCACTTCGATGTCTGCTATATCGACCTGGACAGTTTCAAGCCCTTCAACGACCGGCACGGCTTCGAGATGGGAGACAGGGTGATCAAGGCGGTTGGTGATATCATCAGCGATGTCCTGCAGAAATGGGAGGTTCAGTCAATAGGTTTTGCCGGCCATATCGGCGGAGACGACTTCATCATGATCACCCGGCCGAAAAATTCGGTTGCGGCCTGTGAAGAACTCATCGCCCGCTTCACCAAGGCCCTCGGCCGATTTCACACCGAAGAGGAGAATATCCAGGGCTTCTACTACAGCACCGACAGGAGCGGCAACCGGCAGCAGTTCGGCCTGCTCTCCCTGTCGATCGGGATCGTCAGCACAGAAATCCACAATATCAAGTCGTTCGCCGAAGTCTCTTCCATCGCCAGCGACCTGAAAAAACGCGCCAAGGAGATCCCCGGCTCGGTGGTGGTCCGCGACCGGCGCGTGACAATACCGCTCAATCGCCGGCCGGTCTGATGGCAGGCGCCGACTCCAGCCCGGACGCGATCAGAGTGTCGCCGCTCAGTCTATCGAGAAAAGACGGGTTGCCAGATCCTGCCGGGCAATTGCCAGCTCCGGGCCAATGCCTTCCGGCAGGGCCGCGACGGCGGCCGCCATGGCCAGCTGCGGACTGTTGTTGACCTCGCTGAGATGGGCGAGTATCACCGCCTGCAGGCCATCATGGAGAATATCCTTCAGGAAGGCGGCCGAGTCCTCATTGGCCAGATGCCCCTGCGGCGACCGGACGCGCTGCTGCAGGGCCGGCGGATAAGGCCCGTTTTTCAGCAGCTGCAGGTTATGGTTGAACTCGAGAATCAGCGCGCTGCAGAACGACAGGCGCTGCTGCATCAGGTGGGTGGTTTTGCCGGTATCGGTGCAATAACCGAGGACCTTGTCTTCGCTGCTGATCAGATAGCCGACAGGGTCTGCCGTGTCGTGGGAAATCCGGAATGAGCGGATATGCAGGTCCTTGACAGTGAACTCCTGTCCTGTGTCGAATTCCTGCCGTTTCCAGAGCTTCTTGAAGACCGCCTCGCCACCGGCAAAAGTGCCGGGATTGGCATGGACCGGCAGGCGGTATCGCCGTGACAGGACCCCGACTCCGGCGATGTGGTCGTTATGCTCATGGGTGACGCAGATGGCATCGAGCTTGCTGGCGTCCCGCCCGATACCCTCCAGCCTGCGGAGTATCTCCTTGCCGGAAAAGCCGCCATCGATCAAAACGGCCGTCCGGCCGCTCTCGACATAGACGCAGTTTCCTTTGCTGCCGCTGCCCAGCACCGAAAATCGCATCCTAGACCCCGGTGTGACCAAATCCGCCGTCGGCCCTGGCCGTTACGGCCAGTTTTCCAACCAGCTGCAGATGGGCCCGGATCACCGGGGACAGGACAAGCTGGGCGATCCGGTCGCCGCGTTTGACGACGAAAGGAGCTCGTCCGAGGTTGATCAGGGCAATCTTCACCTCCCCGCGGTAATCGCTGTCAATCGTGCCCGGACTGTTGATCAGGGTCAGGCCGTGATTCAATGCCAGCCCGCTCCTCGGTCTGACCTGAATTTCATAGCCCGGCGGAATGGCGACAGCGAATCCTGTCGGGACCAGCGCAATCTCCCCTTGGGCGATCACCATCTCGCCTGCAACCGCAGCCTGCACATCCATCCCGGCTGCATGCTCGGAATGATAGGATGGCAACGAAAGGTCACCCGTTTCGGCGGGATGCAGCCAGCAAAACCCGACGGTCACCACCTTCACTGAATCTGCGCCCGCTGCTGCGTCCACCGCTCACCTCCAATAAAAACGCCGGCTCAAAAGAGCCGGCGTCTGCGTCAACTTACTGCCATTCGACCGCCTATTCCATCAGGGCCTTACGGCTCAGACGGATGCGGCCACGATTGTCGACATCGAGGACCTTGACTTCGACCTCGTCTCCCTCCTTGAGGACGTCAGTGACCTTCGCGACCCGCTTGACGTCGAGCTCCGAGATATGGATCAAACCGTCAGTACCGGGCAGGATCTCGACGAAGGCGCCGAAGTCCTTGATGGTCTTCACCACCCCCTTGTAAACCGCACCGATCTCCACCTCGGCTGTTATCTCGCGAACCCGCTGGATCAGCGCCTCGGCCAAAGTGCCGTTGATGGTGAACATCTTCACCAGTCCGGAGTCGTCGACCTCGATCTTGGCATCGTATTCGGCGGAAAGTTCCTTGATGACCTTGCCGCCGGGGCCGATAAGATCACGGATCTTGTCCGGGTTGATCTTGTGGACGAAATATTTCGGGGCATGTTCAGCCACTTCTTCCCGGGCCTGGGCAATGCCTTTTTCCATCTCGCCAAGGATGTGAATCCTGCCGGCCTTGGCCTGTTCCAGGGCCGAAGCCATGATCGTCCGATCGACTCCGGCGATCTTGATGTCCATCTGCAGCGAGGTGATGCCGTGGCGGGTGCCGACGACCTTGAAATCCATGTCGCCAAGATGATCCTCGTCACCGAGGATATCAGAGAGGATGATGACCGTCTCTTCCTCCTTGATCAGCCCCATGGCGATACCTGAAACCGGCGCTTTGACAGGCACTCCCGCATCCATCAGGGCCATGCTGCCGCCGCAGACGGTCGCCATCGACGAAGATCCGTTCGACTCGAGGACCTCGGACACAATCCGGATCGAGTAGGGAAAATCCGCCTCGGACGGCAGGACAGCTGCCAGCCCGCGCATTGCCAGATTGCCATGGCCAATATCGCGACGACTTGGCCCGCGCAGAGGCCTGGCCTCGCCGACGCAGAACGGGGGAAAATTGTAATGGAGCATGAAGCGGTTGCTTTCCTCGCCGGTCAGTGTCTCAACCCGCTGCTGATCTCGCTCGCTGCCGAGGGTGGCGGTTACCAGCGCCTGGGTCTCGCCCCGGGTGAAAAGGGCCGATCCATGAGTCATCGGCAGGTAGGCGACTTCGCAGCTGATCGGTCGGACCTGATCGAAGGTGCGGCCATCAATGCGGGTCCGTTCATTGACGATCTTGGCCCGCATCAGCGACTTTTTGAATGAGGATACCATGTCGCCGATCTCCCTCGCCCTCTCTCCGCTCTCGTCGATGCTGGCGACGACCGAGGCCTTCAACTCGTCGTACAGGTTTCCGCGTTCCAGTTTGTCGGCGGTGGCGATGACCTTCTCCATGCCGGCGGCAGCAGCTTCCTTGACCCGCGCCAGCAACTCCTCGTCAATCACCTTCTGCTCCACGACCCTCTTGGCCTTCCCATTGGTCCGCTGCAGGTTCTCCTGCAGGTCGATCAGCGGCTGCAGTTGCTCGAAGGCGTAGAAGATGGCGGAGAGGACGATGTCCTCACTCAGTTCGTCGGTCCTGCCCTCGACCATCACCACGGCATGGCGGGTGCAGGCAACGATCATGTCCATCGCCGACCCTGCCAGTTCCTTGGCGGTAGGGTTGAGAATATACTGACCGTCGACATAGGCGACGCGGCCGCCGGCGACCGGTCCGTCGAACGGGATATCGGAGATCGACAGGGCGCAGGAGGCGCCGGTCAGGGCCAAAACATCGGGGTCGTTCTGCTGATCGGCGGACAGAACCGTGGCGATGACCTGGGTTTCCGCAGAGTAGCCGTCGGCGAAAAGCGGCCGCAGCGGTCGGTCGATGATCCGGCAGGTGAGGACTTCATGGTCGCTCGGCCGGCCGATCTCTCGACGGAAGTAATTGCCTGGAATGCGGCCGACCGAGGCCAGCTTTTCCTGGTACTCGATGGTCAGTGGCAGAAATCCCGCCTCCGGCTTGTTTTCCTTGGACGCTACGGCAGTAACCAGTACCATGGTCCCGCCACATCGTACGACAACAGCCCCTGAGGCCTGCTTTGCCAATTTCCCGGTCTCTATGGAAATAACCTTCCCACAGATCTCGGCTTCAACTTTTGTATGCATTTTTTCTCCAGATGTTCAGCATCAGGGAACGACCTTGCGCCAATATTCCGACTGGATTATCCACCAGCCCCGTATGCTCTTTTTTATCCGATGGCCTTCAACAACAAAAAGCTCAGCCCGCTCCGGC
>WBUQ01000233.1 GCA_008933635.1 Desulfobulbaceae bacterium
CGACACCAAGGGACACACCTGGCGCGTGCTCGGCATCGTGGTGCTTGCCGCGCTGCCGGCGCTTATGGTGGCGATGCCGCTCTTCTTCCTGATCGGCTGGCCGGACGGCCCGGGGGTCGGCGGCGGAGCTTTGCTGGCGGCGGTGCAATCGGTGGTGAGCGTGCTGCTGATCGCGGCGCTGGCGGCTGCGGCATCGCGGCTGTTCATGGCCTATAGCGACCGGCTGAACGAACGCGACCAGGCCGCGGCCGGCGCGTGAGCGCGCGTCATCGGATGACGCAGCCGGTGATGCAGGGCGCGCTCAGCGCAGCGCCGCCGCGATATTGCCGCCGTCGACGGTGGTGACGTCGGCGGTGGTCTTGAGCGCCAACATCAATCGCATATTACTCGAATGCTGTTGGAATGGTTTGCAATGTGATCGTGGCAGCCCTTTTCCCTCCAGCGGGTGCAAGCGCAGACCGACGAAAAGAACTCCAAAGACTCCGCCATTTAAAGAGAATATAATAACGAAAAATGCAGCGATATTCGTATAATTTCGATTATTGGTAGAAGGCCGTCTATGTCCGAACATTCCGCAATCGACGTATCAGGATTGTTGGCTGACATTGTTAAAGCAGCCTACGACCACCACAAGACGCATGCTCGATTCCAAGAATTGCAGAGGCGTTGGCTGAGTTTAATATTTTTGACCGTTAGTGGCGGGATATTTTACTCGCTCAGCAATGTCTACGAGCTTCTTGATCATGAGACCCTTGAACCGACCCCATTATTCTGGAGCGCTCTTATTGTTCACGCTGTAATTGCAGCGCTTATTTCGCTGGCGACTACGAAGCATTCTGGAGAGTTTCAGAGACATTTTATCCGCGGAGACCAGATTATAGACGCTGTGCGTGACGTCTACGTTGAGTCCATTGTTGTTGGGGGCGAGAAACCGTCAATCTCGCAGATAGTTAAGTTTAATGGACTGTTCGACACGCTGAAATTAGAAACGTCAGCTCAATGGTATGAAGAACGGAAGCGTGACAATCGTTGGTTTATCAACCTATCTAAAGTCTGGTCGGCATCTCGTTTGGCTATCTATCTTTATTCTGGGGTCATTGCGGCAGAACTTTCCTTCGCGGCACATTTTTTGGCGCCAAAGTCCGGCGGCATCTCGATTCAGAACTACGTCCTCTCGGCTGTGGTGTTCATTATTGTTTTTCGAACATGGAGCATCCTTCTCATTAATTATCTACAGCACATCGCAAGAGCGACAGGGGCGGTCGTGAGCGATCGAGATATCTCCCCTAAACAGGCGCAAGCAATGGGCGTTTCAACTCGGCATGAGAGGATGCAAAACGATGAGATTCGCTTTCGGCTGCAATCATCGGATGGGAGCTCATATATCCGAACGACAACAGTTCAAGGAGTATGGCAAAAGAGTCATTTTCATCGACATGTCCAGGAAACCTACATCGTGCAAAACGGTGCGATGGCTTTAGTCGAGCGATCCGACAATCGCGATATAGTCACAATATTAAAGCCTAATAGTAGCGTAGTAACGACTAAACCCAATGTACCGCACAACGTGTATCTTTATCCCAATTCGGTGATCCATACAATTAAACACGGCTCTGCGACAGGTGATGAAGATTGGATCGCGTACCCGCCGCTCGACGAGACTACACTAAAATGGACTGAGGCCGACATAGAGTTTGAGGCACGAAAGTGTCGGCCTCAATAGGGCTAATTATTCTCGGACAATTTTCAGCGCAGCGCCGCCGCGATATTGCCGCCGTCGACGGTGGTGACGTCGGCGGTGGTTTTCAGCGCCAGCGCCTGCGCCAGAAAAGCCTGCGCCACGTCCTCGGCGGTGACTTCGCGGCCGAGCAGGTTGCCGGACATGTAGTCCTTCTCCGACACGCCGCGCGCCCTCGCGCGCTCCTTCACGAAATCGTCGGTGAGGAGCCCCGAGCGGATGCGGTCGGCGTTCACGGCATTGGCGCGGATGCCGTCTGCGCCGTAATCGAGCGCGTATTGGCGCACGAGAAAGAGCGTGGCGGCTTTCGGCAGCCCGTAGGGACCGAAATTCGGTCCCGGATTGACCGCCTGCTTGGAGACATTGAACAGGAG
>WBUQ01000234.1 GCA_008933635.1 Desulfobulbaceae bacterium
TGGAGAACTTCTATCGATCCTCTCAGAGAATCTCCATAAGGGGTACCCGATTCCAGTATCTCAATCACCTTTAAGATCGTTTCGGAGATATTTGACGGAGCGGCCCCGATTTTTTGGAGTTCATGCGATTCGAATATGCCCTCCTCAGCTTTAGCCCTGCCAGAGAGGATCAATACCTTCCGCCTAACTTTTCCATTCCCTTCTGCGGCAAACTCATTTTCCCCATTCAGAATACGACGACCTAAGGCCAGCATGTCCTCATAAATCATATCGAAATGGGCGGCGATATTTGACCGAAGTTCTTCAGCCCCAGGTTTGCGGCCTTTGATAATGGCATTCAGGTAGCCCCGGTCAATGTTCTGTTGACTTGCCAATCGGCTTTGCGCTCCCCTACCCTCAAGAGCGAGTAAAAATATGAGCGCAGAACGAAATTGTTTCGAAATTGATTGATCCATGCGTCTATTATAGACCATATGCTCAATTTATGAAAGAAAAAAAGCACTTAAGCGAGTTTTCTAACAAATAATAGTTGACAATCAGAATCAAATCTTTAAAAAATTGGTCTACCAGGGGGGTAAAGGTGCTCTATTAACCATTACCTTTACCTATAATAGACTATGGAGACAACTTCTAAGAAAGTTACACAGAAAGAGATCGCCAGTTCAGCACAAATAGGACCCGACTTTTTGAGCCATATTATTCGAGGTAGACGGCGTTGTCCACCTGACGTTGCCCTTCGTCTTGAAGAAGCGACAGGCATCAACAAAGTCACCTGGGTTTGGGGGACGCCTGAAGAGAAACGCAAGGCCTTGGAAGGTTACATGTATCCTCATTGAGGTGAGTATGGACATTGAAGCCAGGCTTGCGGCAATTGAAGAGACGCAAAGCAGGATTCTTCATCTGCTGGTCAAAAAAGAGCCAAAGATAGAGGGGACCTTGACCCTGAAGGAGGCTGCTGAATACGTCGGTTATTCACCCGATCATTTCAGGAGACTGGCTGTCGAGCAACGCATAATCCCCTTTTCAAGGCCATCGGGACAGCAGAAAGGGAAGTTATTGTTCAGGAAAACAGCTCTCGATAGATTCCTGAGTGAATCGACCAATGAAGAGCAAACAAAAGCCCAGCCCGGACGCAAGAGAAAATCGAAAGAACTCCGTGTTTGGTAAGAAATGGGGGACCAGGAGAATGATCATTTTTTCGCAGCATTACAGCGACTGTCACCCGAACTTCAGGAAAAAATACAATTCCTCACCGAAAATCCGCCGCTACCCGTCTGGCCCGAACAGACGCGTGGGGTTCCCAATCTCTGCCTTCGTTCAGCGCTTTTTAGCGTCATTCAACGAGGTCGCAGGAAGGCGGTCAAAGGGGAAGTACTCGCTGCCATCAAGGGCTTGAGTATTCGCTATACCGGCTGGCGTCTGGATCAGGGAGATTTTGACGTACTGGTCCATGCCCTCCATCTTGTTTCCCTGCAACAACAGTCGTCAACGGATCGGTACGTGCAATTTACGGCGAAAGGATTTCTCAGGGCAATCGGACGTTCATCCGGGAAGTCAGGACGTGAATGGCTCAAGGATTCTTTCAGACGGCTTACCGCCTCAGCGGTGGAAATAAAAATCGAGACTCCAGTCGGCTACAAGACGGAAATTTTCACCTATGCCGGTTCACTTGTTGAGGAATTCTACTATACCGACAGTGACCATCGCTATTTTCTCAAAATAAATCCGAAATTCGCCAATTTATTCGATGCTGGCTGGACCCAATTGCAGTGGCAACAGCGACTCCAACTGAAGACCGATCTCGCCAAATGGCTCCATGGTTTCTATGCCAGCCACCGAACGCCATATCCTTTAAAAGTTGTGACATTGAAGCAATTGTGCGGTTCAGATTGCGGCAGGCTATCGGACTATCGGGGCAAGCTTCGCTATGCTCTTGCTGAGCTGGTCGACATCCAGATCCTTGCTTCGTGGATCATTGACCAGGACGACAGGGTTCATGTGCATAAACAGGAAGCAAAGCTCTTTTGATCTATTGAAGGAGGGGGGGCATAGCGGTCGTAACGGGAGGGGCATAGCGGTCGTAATCAGGGGGCATAG
>WBUQ01000005.1 GCA_008933635.1 Desulfobulbaceae bacterium
GTAGCCGTCAAAGAAACGAAACCCAATGTGAAAATTCAGCAGCGGAAGGAATGATCATTTCTGCTGGTTGATCGACCGAAAAAAAATGCACCAGCCCGGGGCCGCCGGCGTCGATCCGGCCCACCGGCACCGCCCGGGGCCGTCGGCGTCGATCAGGACCACCGGCACCGCCCGGGGCCGTCGGCAATGATATTCGTCAAAAAGGTATACCTTTTTGACAGCCCTGAAAACCCTGTCAGAAAGGTTGCAAATTGACTTATTGACACGTTTTCCAGAATGGTCTATGATCTTTTTAACATTTCGTCACGACTTTTTGACAAAAGGGGGATCATATGAGCAAGCGGGTTGGATACATCAGGGTGAGCAGCGCCGATCAAAATACTGACAGACAGCTTGAAGGGATCGAGCTTGACAAAACCTTTGCAGAGAAGATCAGCGGAAAAGACATCAAGCGCCCTGCCTTACTGGCCATGCTTGAATTTATCCGGGAAGGTGACAAGGTATTCGTCCACGAACTTTCACGCCTTGGCCGGTCAATGATCGATCTGCACCAACTCGTTGAGCACATCACCAAAAAGGGCGCGACTATCAGCTTTTTGAAAGAAGGGTTGGAGTTTTCGCCAGGGCAGGCAGACCCGGTAAGGCAAGCCATGTTCGGTATGCTTTCTGTCTTCGCCCAATTTGAGCGGTCACTTATCAAGCAGCGGCAAGCGGAAGGAATCGCGGCGGCAAAGGCAAAGGGAAAACATCTCGGCCGGCCTGCCAAATTGACCGCAGTGCAACGGGAAGAGATTTCCGCCAGGGTTGCAGCAGGGGAAGAGATAAAGACCGTAGCGGCCGATTTTGCGGTATCCAGGGCCACCGTTTACAACTGCATCACTGAAGCCCCATAGGGTTTGGAAGTCGAGCCTGGCCCGGGTAATCACCGGGGCCAGGGCGGCCGGGAGAATGAGGGATGGAGGCGACTACCGGCAGATACCCTCCCGGCCGGGAAGCGCCGTTAAGCTGTAGCTGGCCGACCCATGGCGAAGCGCTGGGCCGGGACCACCCTGATGGCAAAGAACATACTGCATGTGTGCTGCAGGGCCGCATCAGAGTGGCAAATGGCCGGCCATTTTGCGGTGAAGGATAGGCTGCATCAAGATCAGTTTTCGCCGGCCTATGCTCCCATTTCGGCGGAAGTTGATGCCTCGACACCGGAAGGGGTTCCATGATGGGTCAAGAGAAAGCCGGCGATGGTCGGCCGGTGAGCATCGGCACGCCCTCGCCGGTAAGGGTGTGAATGTGCGGAGCCTTGCGGCCTTTCCAACGGGCAGCTTTTCTGTTTGATCGTTCATGGGTGTTGATTATACCGTAACGGTACGGTCACACAGCCACGGTGATATTCTCCCGGTCGTAGCACGGGCCATTGGTCCGGAGTGCTATGCAGGGTTGCCTGGTCAGACCGGGAAAGGAAGTCCCTGCCGTGTGGCCGTTTTACTGTCATCTTTTCGGCTGACGGTACGTATGACGGTATTTTGTTGTCATTAGAATTCAAATTATATAATTATTACATAATGTTAAATGCAAAATATCAAGGCCTGCTTCTCCGCCAGATTGACATATGTCATAATTTCAAGAAAATGAATAAAACCCGCATCCTGAACTGGATGCGGGTTTTTTCGTCTGGCAATCTCCCTGAGATTCTGACTATCATCAATAAGTGTGCAACCCGCTCAGTCGGCCTCATCTGAAGACAGACAGATTCCTTTCCAGGAGGGCATCCATGCAGAGAATCGTTGCCAAATTCGGAGGTTCAAGCGTTGCCGATGCCGGTCAGTTCAGAAAGGTTGCGGGCATCATGGCGGCAGACCGGCGGCGGAGGATCATGGTGGTTTCCGCGCCTGGTAAACGCCAGGCAGGGGAGGTCAAGATCACCGATCTGCTCTATCGCTGCCATGAAATGGCAGCCAGATCCGCCTCCATCGACGAGCCGTTCGCTCAGATCGCCGACCGCTTCAACGGCATCGCCGCGGCTCTCGGCATCCGCTCGGCATTGCCGGAGCTTCTGCGCAGCCTGCGGCGGGATTTCGAGTTGGTGGCTTCACGGGACTATATGGCCTCCAGGGGAGAATATCTCTGCGCCAGATTGATGGCCGAGTATCTCGGCGGTGAGTTCGTCGATCCGGCCGACCACATTGTCCTGCTCGCCGACGGCATTGTCGATCCGGCAAGTTATGCCGACCTGGGCGCGAGGCTGGCTGAGGGGGAGAAGATCTTCGTCATGGCAGGCTTTTACGGGAGGGACCTGCAGGGGAACATCGTCACCTTTTCCCGCGGCGGCTCGGACATTTCCGGGGCGATTGCGGCACGGGCGGCTGGAGCCATCCTCTATGAGAACTGGACTGACACCTCCGGTATCCTGATGGCCGATCCCCGGATTGTCGACCACCCCGCCACCATTGAGGAAATTTCCTACCGGGAGGTGCGGGAAATGTCCTACATGGGGGCCGGCGTCTTTCATGACGAGGCCATCCTGCCGGTCCGGGAGGCCAACATCCCGGTCGCCATCCGCAACACCAACCGTCCCGAACAACCCGGAACCCGCATCGTGCCGAGACTCAGCGCCGAAACCCTGGCCTCAACCGAAATCGCCGGGATCAGCGGCAGGACGGATATGAACATGATTACCATCGAGAAATCACTGATGAACAGGGAGCCCGGCTTTGCCCATCGGCTGCTGGGCATTTTCCGACGCCACAACATCGGCGTCGATCACTGTCCATCAAGCATCGATTCGATCAGTGTCATTGTCGAAGAGGGGCAGCTGCGCGGCATGGATGAGCCGGTATTGGAAGACATCCGGCGGGAGCTGCAGCCCGACAGTGTGAGTGTCGAGAAGGACCTGGCGCTGATCGCCGTGGTCGGGGAGGGCATGGCCCGAACGGTGGGGATCGCGGCCCGGATCTTCACCGCGCTCGCCGGAGCAGGGGTCAATGTGCGGATCATCAACCAGGGCGCCTCCGAGATCAATACCATCGTCGGCGTCGCCGCAGGCGATTACCGGCGCGCGGTGCGGGCACTCTACCAGGCCTTCAGTCCTGGCCAGGGCCTTTCCGACCGGCGCGGGGGAAAAGAAAAGGCGGTCCCGGATGCAGTTCCGGGGCCGCCTGATTGAGATGCCTGCGGCAAGGAGCCATGTGGGTCAGCTTACTGGACCCATACGTTGCCGATGGTATTGGCCTCGACGGTAAGATTTTCTCCAGCTGATGTGGTGAACTGGCATCGTCCTGCATTGGCCGCCATTCCCCTCGAATTGAACTGGGTCCGGTTGCCGGCGAACGTTACATTCTGCATCGTGATCGCCGCCGGGATGGTGACGCTGATGATCTGGTTCTCGCCGGCATCGAGGGTGTAATCCTCATTCGTATCGAGGAAGATCTGGTATGAACCGCCTGCCCCCGGGTTCATCAGTACCGAAACGGCCTCCCCCTCACGGATGGCGGTGATCCTGGCCCGCTGCATGTCGGCCAGGAATCCCCTGGCAGCACCCTGCATCTGCCGTTCCGTTCGCCAGCCGATCATGTTGATAACGGCAATCAGGCTGATGATGCCGATTATGGCTATGACGATCATCACCTCGATCAGCGTGAATCCTGACTGGCGCGATGAGCAGTTCCGAATTCTCTTCATTCTGGGCCTCAGTTCCTGCGTTGTTCAATGATAGGCAGCTTGAGCAGCCGGTTTTCCTGCCGACCAGGTTTCAGGCCGGGAGGATGGGGTCACTGGATGCCCGCATGCACGGGCATGACGCCCCTTTCCAGAAATCCCGCCACGTCAATTCTGCCAGACGCCGTCCTTGAGAATGACCTCGCCTGGATGGGGCGGGGGACTGGCGGCAGGTTGCTCTTCTTCCGAACCGGTGTCGGTTTCCGATGCGAGCGAAGATGCGTCGCGGGAGTGTTCTTCGGCAAGCTCTTCCGTCGAGATCCAGATTTTGGTGATCTTCGTCGTGTTTTCGAGATAGTAGAACTCGACGAACAGCCCTTCCTTCATCGATGCCTGGGGAGTTATCGCCCCGTTTCCGTCACGGAAAATGGCGTCTGGGACGCAGGTATAGTTCGTGTCGTTGATGGTGATCATCTCGATGAGACCTTCCTGATTCAGGTCGACCTTATCGATCTTTCCATATCCCGGCAATGACGTAAAGGCGATAAGGTCACCATGGATATCGTAGCTGTCTTCCGCCCGGACAGGGCCCTGCAGCAGCAGGAACTGCAGGGCGGTGGCGATCAGGGCAAGCATTTTCAATCGTCGTACGGGTAGCATGTGTATCCCTCCGGGATGTGATCAATGATGCATTATTGCCAATCCAGTTCCCGCCAGTATCTGATCGGCAGGCCATAGCCGGACGTGCCGAGCGAGCCGATGCCGGAGTCTTCCCTGGAGTCGGGGAAGAACAGTCGATCCAGGCTGCGCTGGACTTCGACCAGTGTCGGTGAGGGGACGATACCCTCAAGCTTGACAGAGGACGGGGCTATCCAGATCGGATTCGCTTTCGTACCGATATTGATGTAATCCCGTTCATCGATGACACCGTCGCCGTTGAGGTCGAAGTAGGCGTGCTTGCTCCGTCCGCCGCTGCATGCCTCGACGGCCCAGATCTGCGAGGTGCCGCCGCCGACGCAGGGTGACGATGACGGGGTGTTGGTGGTGAAGATCAGTTTGCCGCTGGCGATCCTGACATCCTTCACAGCTCGTTCGCCATTCTCCGGCAGGTCGAAATACCAGCCGACGTGGCTGATCTTCTTGCTCGTGTCACTGATGTAGAGGTCGAGCTCGTCGGGTTCGAGGACGCCGTCATTTTCCATCGGCAGCAGCCAGTTCATCTCGTTGTCGGAGACGGTTCTGACGACTTCGTCCACCGCCTTCAGGTTCGTCTCACCATAGATCTGCTCCTTGATGCTGCCGTCGGAGTTGTATTTGAGACCGAGGACCGATACCTGCCGCTGTTCGAGCAGAGCCACGTATCGCGCACTGCCCGTGTCACCGAGGATGGCGGCCATGTTCGACAGGTTTCGCACCGAGTTGCAGTTGTTGGTGCAGCTCTCTGCCGTCTCGATGCATTCCAGTTCGCACTCGGAGTTGCCGAGGCAGTTGTAGAGGCAGGTGTCGGCGGTCGAGGTCGTACCCAGTTCGGCATCGCAGGTGGCATTGCAGGCGGCGGTGACGGTCGAGGTCTTGGGCATGAAATAACCGAGATACATCGCATGCGGGTCCTTGCCCACCAGCGCCCACTCGGCCGACCAGTCCCAGACCCCGTACATGGTCTGGATGCTCTGGTCGAGGTTGTCGACCTCCGGATCGAGCAGACGGCCGGTACCGAAGGCGACCAGGTAGCCCTCCGTCCCGTTGACGCAGCTGGTCGTGACGTCGGGCTTCATCGTGATCGGCTGCCGCCAGCCGGCATTGCTCCGCGCCTCGAACAGCGGTTTGTTGACGGCGCCGTTTTTGAAGTAGACACCCCAGTTGGCGCGGTTGGCATCGCTGATGTCGAATTTCCACATGTTGCCGAGCAGGTCGCCGGCGAAGATGAAATCGTTGGTTCCGTCACCTTGCGGCAGGATCAGGGCCGGGGTCGAAAGACCGTTGCAGTTGTTGTTGGCCGGCAGCGGATCGCCCACTCCGGTGTCGATCATATGGGTCCAGACAATATTCCCGCTCGTATCGAGTCCGACCAGGAACAGCACCGCATGACCGGAGGGGCTGTTGTAGCCGTTGCCGAAGACCAGCAGCCAGGCGGCAGACGGGTCGTTGGACTTGACGATCTGCGGTCTGGAGTAGCTGTAGCCGAGATTGGCGACAATGGCCGCATTGGCAGCCTGGGTGAGGGCGTTGTATTCCCACTTCACGATCGCCTGCGCACTCCCTTCGACGTCGTTTGCGGCGACGGCGGTGGCGGCCGCATCGAGATTCAGGGCATACAAGCCCTTGCCGCCCTTGCCGAGTCCGCCGACCAGGATGGTGGCATCGCCGAGGTCCTGAGCCGTCACGTAGCCGTCGACAAAGAACTTGTGGATATCGTTATAACCGGGATCGGCGAGTTCATCGAGGTTGTCGAAGACGGTAAACGGGACGAAGGCGAACAGCTCGTCACCGGTGCTGCCGTTGAAGACGTGCAGCATGCCGTCGTTGGCGCCGGAGAAGACCCAGTCGATGCCGAGGGCCGATATCTTCTGGTAATACGGCTCGGAGTTGATGAAATCGCCCAGCTTGCTCGATCTCGCCCGATAGTTCAGGACGCAGCCGGTGGTGTTGCCTGCCTCGCAGCTCGCATCGCCGCGGAGATACTCGAGCAGTCGCTGCTGGCCGCCGAGGGTGGCCTTCATCGCCGCAGTCAGTCCGTCTGGAGAGGCATCGTTCGTATCGCCCCAGCGGAACGGCAGTCCCGACCCGGCAGGATTGGCGGTGAGAATTTCCCGATCCTGCCAGCCAACGGTATCCAGTTCGTCGCTGGCGGACCACTTGATTTCCGGCGGGTTCTCGCTGCATGTCGCTTTGTTGTCGTCGCAGATGTCGATGCAGGCCGCGTTACCGGAGCAGCCGTTGACGCATTCCGTATGTGCGGCGCTGCAGGTTTTGAAGCTCGTGCAATTGTTGGTCGTGTAGCAGGTGGTCCTGGCAGTGATGCAGACTTCCTCGCAGGCGGCATCGCCGATGTCGCAGAGGGACGAGCAGCTCTCGTAGGCCGTGTTGCACGAGGACTCGCAGCTGACCGCCTGGCAGGAGGCGATGTTGCCGAGCGCGTCGAGGCACTTGGCCTCGACATTGCCGCTCCAGTCGCCGGAATCGTAGGAAGTCTGGAAGAGCAGGGTGTTGGCCTCGATCTTGTTGGCGTTGATCGAAACCGAGGCGGCCGTGCCCTGGTTTTCCTCGATCAGGTCCTTGATCTTCTTCAGCGAGGCGACCAGCTCGGCCGGATCGCTGGCGTTGAGAAATTCACCGCGGCCGTTGACGGAGGCATGGAACAGGTCGTCGATGGCCTTCGGCGAGTCGGTGGTGTTGGTTGAATGCCAGTTCGGGCAGGCGCCGGCCCAGGGGCCGGTGTTGCTGGTGTCGGTGCAGGTCACGTTCCCGCCGGAATCCTCGACGCATTTCTGGTACTGGGTACCGGGAATGATCTTGCCGAGATCGGCCAGGTTCGGGCAGCCGTCTTCCCCCGGGGTGGTGCAGGAGGGCAGGCAGTCCGGGTACATGTTCGGGTCGAACTGGCCGAAGACGCCGAAGGAGACGCCGAAGGTCACCAGATGCTGGTGGGAGGCGTCATCGAAACCCTTGTCTTCGAGTTCGTTGGCCAGGACAGTGTCCAGGTCGCGCCGGTAGTAGGTGACGGCGACATCGGACACGCCGCTGCCCGCGCTGTCGCGGAGGGCGTACGGCGAGCCGAGGGCCTTGGTGTCCTGGTTGGTGTAGGAGAAGGATTCGTTGTAGTAACCGTCGGTCATGGCGATGACGAAGGCCCGCTGGCATTCGCCGCCGCTGTCGTCGATGGTGTCGGCGTCGACATCGCTGTTCGCATCCCAGAACACCGAAGGCCGTGTTGCGTCGCTGGCGCTGGTCAGCCCCTCGCTGGTCTTCAGCACAGATGCATCGTCGATGCTGTCCTTTGTGTCGCCTTCCAGGAAATACCGGCCGACCTCGTTCAGGGCCCGGCGCAGCGGCGTACCGTCGCTGGCCGGATCGCCGTAGACGGATTTGAGGTACGCCAGTTTTTTCGGCCCGTCAGCCAGTTCCATGTAGACGAGCGGTTCGTGCACCCTCTGATGGATGGAATAGATGCCCAGTGAAACTCGCTCCATGTCATAGGTGGTCAAACCTACAGCCGCTTTCGAGGTCAGGATGCGGCGACGATAGAACGAGAACCAGTCGGCGAAATTCTGCCGGACGACATAGGCCAGCTGGGCGCTGTCGGTGATGGGGTCGCCGTTCTCGTCAAACCGGACCGGCTTGATGGTGGCGATTTCGGCATCATCTACACCGGGAACCAGGGTTACCAGTTCACCGTCGTCGATCTGCTCGTCGCCGCTGATATCGTCGAAGCGGTAATAGTTGAGGGTATAGCTGCCCACGGTGCGGCCGGTTCCCGGGATGGTGACGAGGTAGACCTCGCCGTTGTCCCTTACTTCATCGCCGTTTTTGTCGTGCCAGGTGAAATAGTGGGCGTTCGGGACGATGATGTCGGAGGTGGCGCCGGTCTGTTCCTTGAAATGGTAGGTCTTGTTGGCGAGGCGGATCCAGCGCGGTCCCTCGGCGGCGCCGCCGTTGGGGTTGGGGCGCTGGTCGGCCCTGAGGGTTTCCGAGACGTAGGATGAGGTTGCCGTGTCGTAATAGGTGATCGTGTATTTGGCGTTGCTGTCGGTGTCGGCCCAGTCGTCGATCCAGGCGTACACGTAATAGTCGCCCTCTTTGCCGGCAGGGACGTTCATCCGCCAGGTCGCCCAGGTATTGGTGTTGTCGGTGTAGTAGAGCTGGCCGACCTTTCCGAGTGCGCTGTTCTCGCCCCACTCCCAGTACGAATCGCCAGCTGAGGGATCCCAGTTGGCGGATATGGCGAAGACGTCAGCATCGGCATCGTCGAAGATCAGTTCCGGGGCGTCGGGTCTGCCTCCTGCGAGGCCGTATCCGGTTGCCCATGGGAACAGCTCGTAGCCGGTGGGATAACTGATGTTGGAACGGTAGGTCGGCGGGTTGGTCTGGTTGACCTGCAGGTCGTTGCGGGTGGAGAGGCCGATAGCGTCAGCCCGGGTGTCGCCGCCGGTGCTGCTGGCATCGCGTTCCACCTTGACCTGCTGGCCAAGGACCTTGATCCGGAAGAATTCGCCGTTCAGATCCATGGTCTGGGTTATGCCGTCGCTGTCGACATAGACCATCGGGTAGCCTTTTGCGCTGTCGACGGTATTGGTGCGCGGGTTGTCCATGTCGGCGTGGACGAAGTCGTCTTTGAAGGCGATATCCGGGAAGGTCGCGTTGTTGGTGTCATAGCGTTTTTCGATGCCGTTCTGCGGGGCGGCAGCGCTGGTGCGGATGTGGATTTTCCTGCTGCCGGTCTCGGCAATGCCGTTGACCACCTCGTCCCATTTCGGCCAGGGATCGTACTGCGTTGCCGGGTTGAAGAACATCCGGTTGTAGCCGGACCACTGGCTGAGCCATTCCCGGCGCTGGCCGTCGTCGAGTTTGTAGTCGCTATAGGCCCTCGAGTTCTGGTGGTAGGCATAGACATAGTACTCGTTTTCATAGAGCTGCTGATTCTCGGAGGTCATGAACTCCCAGTCCATGGAGCCCGAATCGTCCACCAGGAACATGATCAGCGGCGGTGCCGGTTTCTTGGCAGCGTTGGCCGGGACGTCGGATGGCGTGACGCAGGTCTCCTCGACGCCGATCTCTTTGTCGCCGTCGAAGCAGTCCTCGTCGACATTGTTACCGGGGATCTCGGTGGCGCCTGGGTAGATGGCGTTGTTGCCATCGTTGCAGTCGCCCTGGGCGCCGGTGAAGCCGTCACTGTCTCCATCGGCATCAGGCCCCGAGCAGACATCGTTGGTCATGCCGCTGCAGTCCTCGTCGATGCCGTTGCCGCAGATCTCGGCCGCCCCCGGGTTGATGTTGGGGTCGCCGTCGTTGCAGTCGAACGGTGCCGCAGCAACGCAGGAGGTGCCGCCGGCGACCACGTAGCCGTCCTTGTCGTCGTCGTTGCAGGGGCGGGCGAAGATCGCTTCGATGGTCTTGTCCTTGTCCATCGTTATAGTCAGCGGGTTGGTCGACCCGCTGGCATCCTGCTGCCAGCCCTGGAACAGCCAGCCGTCGGCCGTGTTGGCGATGGCCTGCACCTTGACGGAGGTGTCGGCGCTGTAGATGTAGATGTTGTCACCGCCGGGATCGCCGACAGGATCGACGGTTACCGAGCCCTTGGCCGGGTCGGCGATGATCGTCAGCTGATGGCTGTTGGCGTCATACAGACCCTGGACCGTCTGATTCTTGAAGGCGTTCTGCAGATCGAGCTTGGTGTCGGCGGGCTTCAGCCAGCCGTCCAGGTCGAAATACTGGATGACGAAGTAGCGCTCGTCGCAGGACCCGCCGGTGTCGCCGGGGATGCTGAAGGAATCTCCGTGCTTGCCGGTCTTGATCAGGTTTGCCGAACTGACGGTGTAGGAGGCGTCCGTTTTATAGGCGCGCCAGCCGGTATTGGCGTTGGTCTGGATATAGTGGTCCTCGTCGGTGCCGGTGGCCCCGTCATCGGCACCAAGGTAGACGGTGACCGTTGCCGTGTTGAAGATCGCCTCGAGGGTGTGGTTGTCGGTGACCGCGGGGAAAGTATATGACTCGCTGGACCAGTTGTCTTCTCCCGTCTTGAATGCGCCCTGGCTGACCCCGTCGATCTTCAGGTCGGTGGTACACTGTCCGCCGTCGGCCGCGATGGCGAAGACCGGCGTCGAGTTGTGATCGGTGATGTAGGACAGCGGACCGCTGGCGTGGGCCGGAGGACCTGCGACCGGTGCCGTCGGGGTGACCGTGCCATTGCCGGTGGCGGTGTAGTCGATCTTGTGGTCGAAGAGGATGTTCAGGGTTTGCCCGGCAGGTGGTGTTGCAGCAGAGAACGTATAGGTTCTCTCAGTCGGGCTGATGACAGTCTCCGTCACTGTGCCGGGGGTGCTGGTGCTCCAGGAAGTGAAACCGTAGTCAGCGGTAGCTGTGAAGACGGCCACCTCGTTGTTGTTGATCTTCTGGGCTACGCCGTTGGTGATGGGTACATCGGTGCCAGGAGGTGACTGGAGAGTGACCGTTCCATGCAGATTCCAGGTAGGGGTGATGGTGTATTCATCGTCGAGGATATAACAGTACCCGCTGTTATCGGCTATCGTGACCAGGTCGTAATTGGGATTGCTGGAGTTGATGCTGAGTCTGGTATAAAAATATTCGTCACCTTCATCGAGGGTATCTTCTTTTGTGATGATGGTGATCGTCTTCGAGCTTTCGCCCGGAGCGAAGGTGAGATCAGTCCCGGATGAGATATTGCCGGATGCGGCGGTATAGTCGGCGGGGCTGACTGCCGAACCGTTGGTCGTATACCAGTTGAGGGATACGCTGTCGCCTGCGGCAACCGCCGGAGTGACGGTAACGGTGAAGATCGCGTCGCTGCCTGGCGAATCTCCCTCCGTCACGTTCGGGGCATTGCTGATGACGACACTGTACTTGTTGTCATCGTTGATCGTCACCGTCGCGGTATTGTCAGGAGTGGTTCCCGTGGTGACAAGGACGTTGCCTGAGGTGCCGGTGATGGACACGTCGAAGGTCTCGTTGTGCTCAATGATCGCGTCGTTGGTGATCGGAACGGTGATCGTGCCGGTATTCGATCCGGCCGGGATGGTGATTGGCGTGCTGGCCGCACCGTAATCCGTTCCTCCGCCAAGCGCTGTGCCGGGGGTGGTCGAGACGCTGAAGGTGACGGAATCGCCCGTCGCCACGTTCCGGTCAAGGACGACGCTGAGGGTTGCGTTGCCGCCTGCGACGTTTTCGCTCACCGAGACGTTGTTGAAGGTGATCACCGCGTAGTCATCGTCGGTGATACCGCCGGCGCCGATGCCGGTTCCTGAGAATGCCGCGTTGGCAGAGGGATTGCTCAGGCGCACCTGATAGGTTTCCAGGACTTCCTTGACCGCGTCGTCGAGGATCGTGACGGTGATGTTCTGGTTGTCCAGACTGGCGTTGTTGAAGGTCAGGGTCCCGCTCGTGGCGGTGAAATCGCTGCCGGCCGTCGCCGTCCCCGCCACGGTGGCGTAATCGACGGTGATGACGTCGCCTGCCGGCGGGTGCTTGTCGATGGAGACGGTAAACGTTGCCGTCCCGGCATCTTCGTTCACTGTCGAATTGGTGATGGAAAGTTTGTAATCGTCGTTGTCGTCGATGGTGGCGATGGATTGGGCGTCGGTAATGGTCGCGTTGGCACTCGGGCCGGTGAGGTTCATTGAGAAGGTCTCGGCCCCTTCGCTTGTCGCATCGTTGATGATCGGGACATTGATCGATATCGGATTGTTGACATTGGAAAAGGTCAGGGACCCCGAGGTGGCGGTGAAGTCGGCAGGGGCGGTCGCCGTGCCGTTGGCTGTGGCGTAAATGACGGTGACGGTTTCCCCGACGGCGAGGGCCGGCACGACAATGGCCTGAAACGTTGCCGGGCCGGTTCCCTCATGGACATGGAAGTCGGGCGAGATGGTGATCGTGTGATCGTTGTCGGTGATGGTGGTGACGACGGTATTGTCTGCTATTGTGGCGTTGCCGCTGGGCGACGAGAGGTTGAGCGAGAAATTTTCGCTTCCCTCCACGAGCGCATCATTGAGAATCGTGACCGGAATGGTTTGGGTGGTGGTGCTGCCGGTGAAGGCGAGGGTGCCGCTGGCGGCGGTGAAGTCGCTGCCGGCCACGGCCGTCCCGTTGGCCGTGGCGTAGCCGACGGTAACCGTGTCGGTTCCGGGAGCCCGGTCGATGGTGACGGTATAATTCTGCACCCAGGTGAGGGTTTCCGTCTCGTTCTCCTTGATCGTCAGATCGGCTGTGGCCAGGGTGATCACATAGTCGTCGTCGGTGATCGTGCCGAGGGCAGGCGCAGGGAGGGCGCCCACGGCAGCCGGGTTGCTGGACAGATCGGTGCCGGACGGCACTGCCGCGGTGATCTGCAGTTCAAAGGTCTCATCGGACTCCTTGATGGCGTCGTCGAGGATGGGGACGGTAACCGTCTGCGGGGCGGATGAGGCGCTGGTGAAGGTCAATGTCCCCGATGCGGCAGTGTAGTCGCTCCCCGCTGTGGCGGGAGACACGCTGCCGTCGCCGGTCTGGTATGAAACGACTATTTGCTCGGTATCTTCAAGGGCGGGCGAGATCGCGACGGTAAAGGCGTATGGGCCGCCCGATTCATGCTGGCTGGTCTCAACAGGTGCAACCGAGACAAAGTGGTTGGCCGCCAGGGCTGTTTGGGGCATGGCCGGCAGTGTCAGGCCGACGACCAGGATTGCTTTGCGTATGAGACCTTTCATGATCTTCCCCTTCCGTGTTCGGGATGGAATACGACGTTCCGCAGACCGGAAGAATGGCGGAACGTCCATGCAGATAAGGATTGCGTGTGAGTTTCCCTCAGGGGGTCGTATAGACCACCTGCTGGTAGCCGACCAGCAGCATCATATGGCCGGTGTAGGCCTTGCCGCCGCCCCGTTTGATGTCGTACATGCCGTAGACATCGTAGCACTTCTCGGTCTTCGTCGGGTCGGTGAGGCTCGCACCCGCGCAGACTCCGCGATCCAGGGCGGAATACCATACTCGGTCTCCGGTCGTTGCACCCGTGTCGTTGTACCCCGGCGGGATGATCCTGGTGGGGTCGGCATTCAGGCTTGTGGCCGCAGGCAGAATGGAGCCGCTTGGCCAGTTGGTCTGCAGGGTCATTTTCAATGCCGCATTGGTGGCATCGTAGGGTTTGAGCCAGTTGAAAGAAGGCGGGCAGCTCGGGTCAGCGAAATTCAGCAGGCACTTGTCGTTGATGTTGTCCAGTACATGCGCCCCTTCGAGGGTGACCCCTTCGAGGGAATAGAAGTTGTGCTGGAAAACCTCGCTGTTGAGGACGATCGACTGTTCGGTGTTTCGGATCATCATCGCGACGGTCCCCATGATCGTGAGGATGACCAGCACCAGCAGGGCGGTGACCAGCGCCGCTCCGCGTTCATTGGCGAGGTGTGCGGTACAGGGTATTTTCATCGTCATTTCGTGTGATTGCCTCTGGTTAAATAAGCGAGTTGGCTGCAGCGTTGCGCAATTCGATCCGGGTGGAATAGCTCCGCTCGATCATCCCCTCCGCGCCTGCCGGCGCCTGGGCGGTGAGGGTGATGACCACGGCCCTGATCGCCGCCGTGACGCTGGTCGGGGTGCCATTGGCCCCCAGGTATTGAAAGTTCAGGCTGGTCACCTTGCTGACCCGGGGGTCGGTGCCGCCGATCAGCGTCTGGGGAGGCTGGGTACCGCAGATGATCTGGGCCGAATTGGTGCCGGCCGAGTAGCGGAAGGTCAGCCTCTCGCAGTTGGGGAAGGCCGGGGTTGTCGATGATGAGGGATCATTGCCGTCGTCGATCGTACCGCTGGCGTTCAGATCGCTCGAGAAGCGGATGCGGGTGGCATCGGTGACTTCCAGGTCGAAATCGCCGGTCTTCTGCGGGTCGTACCCTGTCATCCGCATCTCGCGGGCCATGAATTCGACGGCGGCCCGGACCTCCTGCTGCAGCGAGGCGGCGACGTTCTGCGTCGTATACAGCCTGCTCGAGCGGAAGAAGACCCCGGCGACGGCGGCCATGACAACACCGAGGATGGCGATCGCCACCATCAGTTCGAGAAGGGAGAATCCATGCTGAAATCGATGTCGGATGCGAGGATCGTTCATATTCCGTTACCGTGACTGAGGCATCGAATGACGGCGTCATGGCCTGTGAAGCCGCCGGTTTTGGTGACAGTGACCGTAATGAATCGGGAGGTGGTGCCCCCCAGCGGATTGGTGCGGGTGACCGTGACGTTGTATGGCCCGCCCGCATTGCCTTCGCTGTCGACATTGTTCAGTGCGGTTACGTTGTTGGCGCCAGTGGGGTTGAAGATATCCGGGGCGTTCTTGACCCGCTCCATCACCGCCTGGGCAAGCAGCATCTGCTCGGTCTGGATGTTGCTCCGGGCATTGCCGCTGACAACCTGGGTCTGGAGACCGATAACCGCCAAAATGCCTATGGCGAAAATGGCTGTGGCGATGACTACCTCGAGAAGTGTAAATCCTTGTTCTTTCATACATTCTCCTGTCAGTCGAAAAAAGTCAGAGAAGCCTACGGAATGAATCTGTGCAATTATTACGCCAAATGGAGGCTATGGCCTGCATTAGCATGATTCCTTGATATTATAGCATTTATTCGCTGGACGGTGCCGGTGTAGTCTGGCAGGCTATAAAAAAATTTTATATAACCGGCGAAAAGATATTAAAAAATTTTCCTGCGATGAGGGAGCTGCGAGGGGGGAGGTGGTTGCGATGAACAGGGGCTCCTCTGCCGCCGGGTCACCGGCTGTCCCTTGCCGGGGAGGGTGTGGGGCGGTGGCCTATTTGCTGCCGCCCTCCACCGACTCGGTGCCCCGGGTCAGGTAATAGGCGGCGAGGATGGGCAGCATGGTTGCCGCCATCACCATCACCGCCACCACGTTGGTGATCGGGACGTCGCGGGGGCGGGTGAGCTGGTTGAGCAGCCAAATCGGCAGGGTGCGCTCGGGTCCGGCGGTGAAGGTGGTGACGATGATCTCGTCGAAGGAAAGGGCGAAGGCCAGCACGCCCCCAGCCAGCAGGGCGGTGGCGATGTTCGGCAGGATGATGTGGAAGAAGGTCTGGACGCCATCGGCCCCGAGGTCCATCGACGCCTCGATCAGGTTCCGGGAGGTCCTTCGGAAGCGGGCGATGACGTTGTTGTAGATGACGACCACGCAGAACGTGGCGTGGCCGGCGACGATCGTCCAGTAGTTGAGCTCCCAGCCGGCCATCCGGAAAGCCGAGAGCAGCGCGATACCGGTGATGATGCCCGGCAGGGCAATGGGCAGGATGAACATCAGGGTGATCGTCTCCCGGCCGAAGAATTTTTTCCGGTAGAGGGCGGCTGCCGCCATGGTTCCGAGGAGCATGGCGATGGCGGTGGCCAGGGCTGCCACCTTCAGTGACAGGATGATGGCATCGATGATGTCGGGACGTTCGAGGGCGGCCGCGAACCACCTGAGAGTGAACCCCTGCAGCGGAAAGCTGAAGGCGCTCTCCTCGGTGTTGAAGGCGTACATGACGATGACCGCGATCGGGAAATGCAGGAAGGCGATCCCGCCGAAGGCGACGATCCTGAGCCAGGCCGGGCTGCGTTTGTCAGAGTGCATCGAAGGCCCCCATCCGTTTGGCGAACACCAGGTAGAGGCCGACCACCACGATGGGGACGACCGTGAAGGCGGCGGCCATCGGGATGTTGCCGATGGCGCCCTGCTGGGTGTAGACCATTGTGCCGATGAACAGGCCTGAGGGGCCGACCAGGGTCGGGATGATGTAATCGCCGAACGTCAGGCAGAAGGTGAAGATCGAGCCGGCGACGATCCCTGGTGTTGCCAGCGGCAGCAGGATCGTTCTGAAGGTCTGCGACGGGGTCGCCCCGAGGTCGGCAGAGGCCGCCAGCAGGTTCGGGTTGATCCGTTCGATCGAGGCCTGGATCGGCAGGATCATGAACGGCAGCCAGACATAGGAGAAGACCAGAAAGCGGCCCAGGTGCGAGGTGGACAGGGTGTTGCCGCCGATGAAGGGAAGGGCCAGCAGGGCCTCGACGAGGGGAGCCAGGCCGGCCTTGTCGATGAACCAGTAAACGATGCCGCCCTTGGCGAGGATCACCGTCCAGGAATAGGCCTTGACGATATAGCTGGCCCACATCGGCAGCAGCACGGCGATATAGAAGAATCCCCTCTGCCAGCCTGCGGCGTAGCGTGCCATATAGTAGGCGAAGGGAAAGCCGAGGCAGGCACAGAAGAGCGACACCGCAGCCGCCATGGAGAAGGTGCGGAGGACGATGTCGAGATTGGCGGCGGCGACCAGCCCCTGGTAGTTCTTCAGCGTGAACCGGGGCAGTACCGTCATCGAAAAATCGTCGAAGGTGTAAAAACTCTGGATCAGCAGGGCGAACAGCGATCCGAGATACACGACGCCGAACCAGAGCAGCGGGGGAATCAGCAGGAGCAGGAGGTAGAAGTTGCTGCGCCGGTAGAGGAAGGTGGAGAGGCGGCGGGTCAGGCCGGGTTCGGCAGTGGCATCGGTCATGGCCGCCTCCTAGCACTCATCGAGGGCGATCATCGACGGTCGGTCCCAGCCGATCATCACCTGGTCGCCGACCTTCGGCAGCATGGCCGCGTCCGGCCGGTCGCTGGCCACCTGGACGGAGAAGAGCTGACCGGCCTCCACCTCGACCTCGTAGCGGCTGTGTGCGCCGTAGTACTGGATATCGACCAGCCGGCCAAGGACCTGGATGTCCCGTGGAGCGCTCCCTTCCAGGATCAGGGCGATATGCTCCGGCCGGATCGAAAAGGGGGTGCCCTTGTCGGTGATCAGCCGGGACGCCCCTCCCTTGACGACATTGGCGGTGCCGACGAAGCCGGCGACGAAGATCGTTGCCGGCCGCATGTAGAGATTCTGCGGGGTATCGACCTGCTCGAGCCTGCCGGCGTTGAAGACGGCCACCCGGTCCGACATCGAGAGGGCCTCGCCCTGGTCGTGGGTGACATAGATGAAGGTGATGCCGAGCTGTCGCTGCAGCCGTTTCAACTCGATCTGCATCTGCTCCCGCAGCTTGAGGTCGAGGGCGCCCAGCGGTTCGTCGAGCAGGAGGACCTTCGGACGGTTGACCAGGGCGCGTGCCAAGGCGATGCGCTGGCGCTGGCCGCCGGAGAGCTGCGATGGCTTGCGCTGGCCGAAATCGGGGAGCGCTACCATTGCCAGGGCCTGCATCGCTCTTTCCCGCCGCTCCTTGCGCGGGACTTTCTTGACCTTCAGCCCGTACTCGACGTTTTCGAGAATGGTCATGTGCGGGAACAGGGCATAGTCCTGGAAGACCGTATTGACATCCCGTTCGTATGGCGGCAGACCGGTTGCGTCGTGGCCGTGGATCTGCACGCTGCCGGTGGATGGCCGCTCGAAACCGGCGATCAGCCGCAGGCAGGTTGTCTTTCCCGAACCGGATGGCCCGAGCATGGAGAAAAATTCGCCTTCATTGATGGCGGCGGTGACATGGTCGAGTGCGCGGACCTCGCCGTAGTAGCGGGAAACGTTTATGAGTTCAACGGCATAGGGCATGGAGGAGTTCCTGGTTGGCTTGAGAGTCGAGGATGCCTCTCGTCAGGTTTGCGCATTCATGAGGGGGTTGTGAGTCATCGGAGGAGTGCGATCCTGCCAGCCTGTACCCGGTTCCGGCACAGGCTGGCGATGATCGCTCAGCGGCCGCCCATGATGGCGATATAGTCCTGGGTCCAGCGGCTGTAGGGCACGCAGGCACCCTGGCTGGCGCAGGTCGACTGGGGAGTCTTCCAGAACTTGATCTGGGCGAAGTTGTTGAAGCCGTTGCTGGTGCAGAAGTCCGATCCGCCCGGTGCCTTGGCCTTGCAGGCTTCGGGTACGCCAGGGTTGGCGCCGAACCACTCGGATACCGGGGCCTGGACCTTGTCGTTCAGCGACCATTCCAGCCATTTGTAGGCGCAGACCGGATTTTTCGCCGAGGCCCCCATCATCGTCGTGTCCGCCCAGCCGGTCGCCCCTTCCCTGGGGACAATGGAGGCGATCGGCTTTTTCTCGGCCTGCAGCATATTGACCTGGAACGGCCATGCACCCGAGGCGACGACACCTTCGTTCTTGAAATCGGACATCTGCACGTTGTAGTCATGCCAGTAGCGGTGGATCAGCGGCTGCTGCCGGCGCAGAAGAGCCAGAACCGCCTGGTACTGCGTTTCGTTCAGTTCGTAGGGGTCCTTGATGCCCAGTTCCGGTTGTGCCGCCATCAGGTAAAGCGCCGCGTCGGCCATGTAGATCGCCCCGTCATAGGCCTGCACCCGGCCCTTGTTGGCCTTGCCGTCCGGCAGGTTCTGCGGTTCGAAGACCACGGACCAGGATTCGGGCGGTGCCGGGAAGACGGTGGTGCTGTACATCAGCACATTGGGCCCCCAGACGAAGGGAACCCCGTAATGGACACCGTCGACGGTATGCCAGGGCGCGTTTTGCAGGCGCTCGTCGAGTCGCTGCCAACCGGGGATTCTGGCAATGTCTATCGGCTGGACCTTCTTGCCGGCGATCAGCCGAAGCGAGGCGTCGCCGGAGGCGGTGACCAGGTCGTAGCTGCCCTGGTTCATCAGCGAGACCATTTCGTCCGAAGTGCCGGCGGTCTTGACCGTGACCTTGCAGCCGGTCGCCCCTTCGAATTCGGTCACCCAGTCGTAGGCCTTGTCGGTTTCACCGCGCTCGATATAACCGGGCCAGGCCACTATGGAAAGTGCGCCTTCGCCGGCCGTTTCGGCAGCCTGGGACGTCGTCAGAAAAAGAGAAAGGGTGAGGGAGGTGGCGAGCAGTGCTGTGTAGGTGAGGCGGGATGAGGGCATGCGCATACGGGTCTCCTTTCCAATGGGGGGCTCTTATGGAACGTGTGCAAGATGGTCTGCGTCACAGCGGGTCGCTGCATACTCCTTGTCCGCCGCCTGTCGGTCGGCGGGACGTATCGTGAGGACTGCCGGAAGTCCGGGTGTGTTCTCCTCCTGGGTTACAGCGATCTGTATATCACTGCCGATTGGTCTCTGTTACCTGCCCGGGTCGGCAGGGACCTCATGGAAAGGCTGACACAAACGGCGCTTTTGGTCAATAACGCAGAGATCATATGCACAATTTAGTTGCGCTTATGATGGCCGCAGCCGTCTGACAGCTGAAATAATCGCCTGCAGAGCATGGTCGATATCGTCGGTGGTGGTCATCCTGCCGGTTGTGAACCGGAGCGTCCCCTTCGCCCAGTCGGGCGGGATCTGCATCGCTTCGAGGACATGGGAGATCTGTACGTGATCGGCATGACAGGCGGCCCCTGCCGAGGCGGCGACCTCGAGACCGATTTCCTCGAGGATGCGGTTGGCTTCCAGCCCCCTGAACGAGACGCTGCAGGTGTTCGGCAGCCGTTTCTGCCGGTGCCCGTTGATCCGGATGTCCGGCAGGGACGCGAGCAGTCCCTGTTCGAGCCGGTCGCGCATGGCCTGAAGGTGCGCGCCGGTTTCGGCGAGTCGCTCCGTCGCCAGTTCGCAAGCCCGGCCGAGACCGACGATCTCCAGCACATTTTCGGTGCCGGCCCGCAGGCCCATTTCCTGCCCGGCCCCGTGACAGAATACTTCGCGTCCGCTGCCCCGGCGGATGTACAGGGCCCCGATCCCTTTGGGGGCGTAGAGTTTGTGTCCCGCCACGGTCAGCAGGTCGACGCCGAGTTCATCGACCCGGGTGGCGATCTTGCCCACCGACTGGGCCGCATCGGTGTGCAGCAGGATACCCCTGCCCCTGATCAGGTCGGCGATCTCGGCCACGGGCTGGATGGTGCCGACCTCGTTGTTGGCGTGCATCACCGAGATCATGATGGTTTTCGGCGTCAGGGCCGCGGCGACGGACTGCGGATCGAGCAGGCCCGAGCCGTCGACCGGCAGGATCGTGACCTCGAATCCGTAGCGCTGCAGCGCCCGGCAGACCTCGAGGATCGCCGGGTGCTCGACGGCGGTGGTGATGATATGATTGCCCTGCCCGTAACGGGCTCCTCCGAAACTTTTCAGGGCCTGGTTGTTGGATTCCGTCCCGCCGCTGGTGAAGAGCACCTCGTCGGCATGGCAGCCCAGCAGGCCGGCGACCTGGCGCCTGGCGGCCTCGACGGCCTGTCTGGGGCGGATGCCATACCAGTGGGAGCTCGAAGGGTTGCCGAATTCCTGCTCGAGAAAAGGCCGAATCGCCTCAATGACCTCGGGGGCATGCGGGGTTGTGCCGTTATAGTCCAGATAAATGGGGCGGGTCATCGGTCGTATCCTTTGCTGGTGCATTTCCTGCCTGTACGGCGGCCGCTCTGCTTCGTGGTCAGCCTGCCGCTGTGAAGACCGGGATCACATGGAAGAGGATGGCGAAGAAGTGGAGAACGCTGCCGGCCAGCACGAAAAGATGCCATATCGCATGGTTGAAAGGCAGGCGCCGCCAGAGGTAGAAGACAACGCCGCCGGTATAGGCCAGGCCGCCGGCAAGCAGCAGCCAGAGTCCGCCATGTTCGACATGTTCCAGCATCGGTTTGACGGCGGCGACCACCGCCCAGCCCATCACCACATAGAGGGCGATCAGTCCGGCGCGGTAACGCCGCAGGCGGGTGGTCTCGATTGCGATCCCGCACACGGCAAGGCCCCAGATGATGCCGAACAGCGACCATCCCCACGGGCCGCGCAGGTTGACCAGCGTGAAAGGGGTATAGGTGCCGGCGATCAGCACCAGGATCGCGGAATGGTCGAGTATCCGCAGGACCGACTTGGCCTTCGGCCGCTGGACGGCATGGTACAGGGTCGAGGCGACATAGAGGAGGATCAGCGCGGCGCCGAAGATCGAACAACTGACGATGTGCCAGGCATCGCCATAGCGGCTGGCGAAGACGGCAAGAATAGCCATGGCGCAGATGGCGAAGACGACGCCGATGCCGTGGGTGATGCTGTTGGCGAGTTCCTCGCCTCTGCTGTAACGGGGGGAGAGTTCCATGGTTTCCATCTTCAGGGACATGTGATCGGGATTGCGGAAGAATGCACAACCTGACGCCGTACCAGTCTAGTCCACTTGAGACCTCTTGTCCATGCCGCTTTCCCGGAAGCAGGTCCACGATCCTAGAGGATCAGCAGGACATACCCGATACAGATGGATGCGGCCAGTCCCTGGACCGGCAGGAAAGATCCGTCCCTCGACATCTCTTTCAGCCGTTTGTGCTGGAAGAGCCGGGTCACATAGAAACTGCCGGCCCCGCCGAGGGCGAGGATGAACAGCGACAGGAGCTCGAGGGCGGATTCTGAAAAGGCGAAGGCGAACCGGTCCAGCGGCAGAGCGAACTGGTTGGCGGCCACGACCGGGAAATTGCCGATTTCGGAGAGGAAGTACTCCAGCCGGTAGACCAGTTCGCCGCTGAAGGCCAGGGGAGTCAGGATCGGTATCATCGGCGAGCAGTGGATCGGCAGGCTGCTCGGCTTGATGCCGAGCAGGCGGTTGCCGGCGGCGACGACCGCTAGGAAAATGCCGAAACAGAAGACGAGCAGGAGCGAGAACGCCAGCGGAAAGGGAATGACATGGTCGGGGAGGAGAAGCTGCGCCCATTGCCCCTCGGCAATGAAACGGGCCCATTGAGACCCGGCGAGAAAGGGGATGATAAAGGTGCAGGTGAGGTCGCGGCCCTTGACGGCGATCAGTTCGACGAAGGGGTGGCGCAGCAGCAGGCGCGGGGAGCGGTGATCGCAGAGCAGGACACAGCGGCCGCAGAGCAGACAGTCGAGACTGTTCCTGACATTGTGCGCACCCAGGTATACCGGACAGCCGCGCATCCCCTCGCGGCCTTTCTTGCAGGCGGTCTCGCGGCAGGTCCGGCAGAGATCGGGGGTGGCACGCAGTTCGATCATCGACATCGTCGCGCCGGCGCCGATGATTTTTCCCAGGGGGCAGACGTAGCGGCACCACGCCTGGCCCTTGAACAGCACCCCCATCGCCGTCGCCCCTGCAAGGATCGTGAGCAGGAGCAGGGCGGTGCCGAGGGGCTGGTGCTTGAGGTCGGTCACCGATTCGGTCCAGATGATGGCGGCGAACAGCAGGACGGCGATATGGAGGAAATAGCGGCGCAGGGCATGGGGAGGATCGAGGTTGAGGCTGAGGCCCAGGCGCTGGAGCAGCCGGCCGATACCGAGGAACGGGCAGACGCCGCACCAGAGCTTGCCGACGAAGAACCAGCTGAGCACCACGCCGGTCCACCAGACTCCCCAGGAGAGGAACAGTGAGATATTGCTGTCAGGATCCTGCGGGCCGAAGAGACCCAGCAGGATCAGGACGGTGAAGGCGATGTCGCCGAAGGTCCGGAGGTAGGCCATGTTCCGGCGCTGCCTGAAAAAACTCCTGATGGACGGGAAGGTGCGGAAGAGGTCGAGCCGAGCCGCCGGGTCGAAGGTGAACAGGATGCGGATCATGGCTCGGATTCTCTGCATGGCGTTGGTGGGCAGTGGTGCCGTACTGCCGGCAAGGTTTTGGGGAGAGTCAGGTCGTAGCAGGCATCGTTGATTGGTGTTGAGGGTATGTGAGCTGGCCGGGTCCGGCAATCCGGCGGGTCTATTTCAGTATTTCATTGTACAGTGTAATTCTGCCACCGGAAAGGTTTTTTGTGCAGGGATCTGAAACCTTCCCGGTCGGGCAATGTCAACGGACTCCGCTGCCGGATGCGGTTGGCGATGTCCCGACGGCGAACAGGGCGTTTCCCAGGGAATCGCCAACCGGCCGGAGATCATGTTAGCATCAAATCGTTCTCTTTCCCGCCATTTTTTCCACGGGCGCTGTGTGGCGGTGTCAGGTGACGGCAGAGCCGTTGCCCGGAACGCAGGGCGGAGCAGCCGCCTTGATTCTTACGGGAGAATGCAGATGATGTTGTCAGGGGGAGGGGTGTTCCCAGTTTGCCGGAGAGAAAGACATGTATCTCGCGAGAATCCGAAAGGGCCAGGATATTCACCATGTCCTCCGCCAGTCATTTTTCGACCCGCAGCGGGCCTGTTACCGTTTCCGCGATATCTTCGAGCTCGGTATTGCCCCGGCTCTCTTCATCGATCGCGGGCAGTGGCCGGCGATCGCATTTCGCGAAGACCTCGAGGAGGCGGTGGCCCTGGCCGGCGCCGGAAACCGCTCCGGCCAGGAACTGGAAAGGCTGTTGTGGGAATTCTTCACCCGTGAGGAGCAGGAGGAGCTGGGGAGGTTCAGCCGGCGGCGGGCGGTTGCCAGCCCGCCGTTCTCGCCGGAAGACGAGGAGCGGCTGCGCAAAGAGATCCATCTGTTCGACCGGAAACGGTTGTATTTTCTCCGTTACGGGGCGGTGGACCAGACCCGCCTGCATCTTCTCCACAAAAAATTGTGCCGGCCGCTCTTCGGCCAGTGCCGGGATGAGCGCGAGTACCATTTCCAGATGCTGGAGAGGGTAATCAGCCCTGCCGAATACCGGACCTACGTCTTCGCCATCTTCGACCTGCAGCGTTTCTTCAGTGAATCCTATTCCCGCTTCATGCCGGAGGCCCTGGATCAGGAGAGGATGGCCGATCACCTGGTCGAGGATATCTGTCGTTTGAACGGCGATCGGGAGTTTTGGGGAGAGCCGGCGGAGGCTGGCGCTCTGCATCCGCACCTGCAGCGGTATCTGGTGATGTTTTTTGACTACGGGTACCCGTCGCGGTCGTTCTCCGCCGATTTTACCAGGGAATTTATCGGGAAGCACCGGCGTTTCCGCTGGCCGGAGGAAAAATCACCGCTACCAGCGGAGGTCAATGCCGCTTTCGGCCGGAGCATGGAAGAACTCCGGCGGATGTCGAAGCGGGACCTGGCCCGCCTGTTCCGCAAGCGGGCCAAGGAACTGCATCCGGACAGGGGGGGTGATCACCACCGGTTCATCGTGCTCAACAACCTGTATGAAGGCCTGAAGAACCGGTTCGGCAAAAGTTAAGATCTCCCCGCAGTCTTCCGGGACCTGCGCCGGTCTTCTGCCGGGCACGGTGCTGCAACTGCTCAGCGCTCGATCAGCATCGCCATGCCCATGCCGCCGCCGATGCACATCGAGATCAGGCCGGTGGCGTAGTTCCTGCGCTGCATCTGGTGAATGGCGGTAACCATCTGCCGGGCGCCGGTGCAGCCGATGGGGTGGCCCAGGGAAATGCCGCTGCCGAGTTCGTTGACTCTTTCCGGGGCAAGTCCCAGTTCGCGCAGGCAGCCGATGGCCTGGGCGGCGAAGGCTTCGTTCAGCTCGATCATGTCAATGTCGCCGATATCCATGCCCCTTTGTTTCAGCACCTTGCGAATCGCCGGCACCGGGCCGAGTCCCATGTAGGCAGGATCGACACCGCCGGCGGCGAAGGCGGTGATCTTCGCCAGGGGTTCGAGGCCGAGGCTGTCGGCCTTTTCCGCGCTCATCAGCAGGACGGCCGCGGCCCCGTCATTGATTCCAGATGAATTGCCGGCAGTTACCGAACCATCCTCAGCGAATGCCGGCCGCAGTCTGGCCAGCTTTTCCAGTGAGGTTTCCATCGGGCGTTCGTCGGTATCGATGACGACCTCCGATTTCCCCGAACGGGTCTTCACCGGTACGATCTCCTGGCTGAACAGGCCCTCCCGGATGGCGGCGAGGGCACGGTTGTGGCTCATCAGGGCGAGCTGATCCTGCTCTTCGCGGCCGATGCCGTAATGCCTGGCGATATTTTCGGCCGTCATGCCCATATGGTAGCCGTAGAAAATTTCGTAGAGGCCGTCGTAGACCATCAGGTCAAGGACTTCTCCCCGGCCGGTCAGTTCCATCCGGTGCCCCCAGCGGGCTTTCGGCAGGGCCATCATCGCGTTGCTCATGCTCTCCATGCCGCCGGCGACGACTGTTTCGGCCTGCCCGGCCATGATCGAGGTCGCCCCCAGGGCAATCGCCTTCAGGCCGGAACCGCAGATCTTGTTGACGGTGCAGGCCGGGGTCTCCTTTGGGTAGCCGGCACGGATCATTGCCTGGCGCGCCGGATTCTGCCCCTGCCCGGCCTGCAGGACGTTGCCGAAGATAACCTCGTCGATGGCGATCGGCTGGAGGTTGTCGTCCCAGTTGTAGGCATGCTGCTCGAGTTCGATCAGGCCGAGGTGGGCAAGGGCTTTCGGCGCCATCGCGGCGCAGCTCTCGTCGGTTTCCGGGCAGACTCCTACTTTACGTAAAACGTTCTGCATGACCGCCGAGCCCAGCTCGACTGCAGAGACCGTTTTGAGTGATCCGCCGAAGGCCCCAACTGCAGTTCTCGCTCCACTAACTAACACTACTTCCGTCATAATCATCTCCTCCTTGGTGATCGTGATGTTTACAGGCCACACGTGGCGACCCGGAAATTTCGGGAGAATTGAAATTGAATAAAGGTTGACTTAAACGTAAGGGTAAGTTATACGGAGAATTATGCAAGTGATTTCTGCGGCATCGTTGTGAGGGTGATAGTCTCAGTGCGTTATTTTCTTGATGGAGAAAAGCCATGGACCTTCTCTCGTACCAGTCAATTCCCGCCATTCTCAGGGAAAACGCCACGAAGTTCGGCGATAGAACCGCCATCTCGTATAAAAAGAACGGCATCTATATCTCCCAGAGCTATGCCCAGTTCTATGAGCGTGTCCTCCTGCTTGCCCGCGGTCTGGGCAAGGTCGGAGTGCAGCGGGGCGACAGGGTGGCCATTTTCTCGGAGAACCGCCTGGGCTGGGCGATCTCCGATTTCGGCATCCAGAGTGCCGGTGGGATCACCGTGCCGATCTATGCCACTAATACCGGCAAGCAGGCGGCTTATGTCATCAATCACAGCGGTGCCAAGGTCGTTTTCGTCTCCACCAAGGGGCAGTACGAGAAGCTCCTGGCGGTGCGGGACAAGATCCCCGATGTAGAGCTGGTCATCTCCTATGAACGGTTCATGGGCCACCGCTCTTTTCCCGTTTATACGCAGTACCAGCTCTCGGAGATCGAAGCGCCGCTCACCGCAGAGGAGAAGGAGGCAATAGAGCGGCAGATCGACGCCATCCGCCAGGAGGACGTCATCACCATCATCTACACCTCCGGCACCACCGGCGTGCCCAAGGGCGTCATCCTCAATCAGTTCAACTTTCTGGTTGATTGCCAGTACGGCATGCAGCAGCTGGGAGGGCTGGGGGACAACGAGACGTTTCTCAGCTTCCTGCCGCTCAGCCATGTCCTCGAACGCACCGCAGGGTACTACGCTGCCCTGCTCAACGGCAACCATATCGCCTTTGCCGAGGATGTGAAGAAGGTCATGGAGAACATGACCGAGATCCGGCCGACAGCCATGGTCAGCGTGCCGCGGCTGTTCGAGAAGATCCATTCGCGGATCTACGACGGCGTCCACCAGGCCAGCCCGTTCAAGCGCAATCTCTTCCATTATGCGGTAAAGGTCGGCAGCGAATATGTCCGCACCAGATACATCGAAAAGAAACCGCTCGGGCTGCTTGCCCTGAAATACGCGCTGTTCGACAAATTGGTCTTCAGCAAGATCCGCGATCGTTTCGGCGGCCGGCTGAAATTCTTCATCTGTGGCGGCGCCCCGCTGGACAAGACGGTCAACGAGTTCATGTGGATTATCGGCATGCCCGTGTTCAACGGGTATGGCCTGACCGAGACCAGTCCGGCAGTCACCCTCAGCTCGATCGACGATGTGCGGTTCGATTCGGTGGGCAAGGCCCTGCACAAAGTGGAGCTCAAGCTGGCCGAGGATGGCGAACTGCTGCTCAAGGGGCCGATGGTGATGCAGGGCTACTATCGCAACGAGGAGGCGACCCGGGACACCTTCGAGGATGGTTGGCTGAAGACCGGCGATATCGCCAGGATCGATGAGGACGGTTTCGTCTACATCGTCGACCGCAAGAAGGAGCTGATCGTCACCGCCGGCGGCAAGAACATCGCCCCGCAACCCCTCGAGAACGATCTCCGCCTGGACAAATACATTTCCCAGGCCATCGTCTTCGGGGACCGCAAGCCGTACCTGGTTGCCCTGGTCACCCCCGATATCGAACGGCTCCTCGACTTCACCAAGGAAGAGAAGATCGAATACCTCGATATCGACGAACTGGTCAACAACGACAAGGTCAAGGCCCTGTTCAGGGCCCGGATCGACGCGATCAACAAGCAGCTGCCGCCATACAAGACCATCAAGCATTTTGCCCTGATCCCTCGGGATTTCTCGATCGAGGGCGGCGAACTGACCCCGACGCTGAAGCTGAAGCGAAAGGAAATCTATAAGAAATACGGAGACATCGTCGAAGAACTGTATACCAGGAACGGGAGCAGTCTCGTCTTTCACCCGAAATCATCACATGGAGAAGAAAAATGAGGCATATCAATAAAGTAGCGGTTCTGGGCGCCGGCGTCATGGGGGCCACCATCGCCGCCCATCTTGCCAATGCAGGGATTGAGGTGCTGATGCTCGACATCGTCCCGAAGGAAGTCAGCGAGCAGGAGGCGGCCAAGGGATTGACCCTGGAGAGTCCTGCGGTGCGGAACCGCATCGCCGCAAACGGTCTGCAGGGACTGGTCAAGATGAAACCGGCACCGTTTTTCCTGCCGGAGTACATCAACCTGATCCAGGTCGGCAACCTTGAGGACGACCTGGAAAAACTGTCGACCTGCGACTGGATTGTCGAGGTGGTGGTGGAGTATATGCCGATCAAGCTCGACCTGCTGAAGAAGATCGCACCGCACATCGGCGCCTCCGCTGTTCTCAGCACGAACACCAGCGGCCTGTCGGTCAACGAGATGGCCCAGGTCCTGCCGGACGACCTGAAAAAACGCTTTCTGGTCACCCACTTTTTCAACCCGCCGCGCTACATGCGGTTGATGGAGATCGTTCCCTGCCGTGAGACCGACCCGCAGGTGGTGCAGGACATGGCCGATTTCCTCAGCAGCAGGACCGGCAAAGGCATCGTCCATGCCAAGGATACCGTCAATTTCATCGCCAACCGCATCGGCGTCTATGCCATCTACAAGAGCATCCGCCATATGATGGATCTCGGCATGACCGTCGAGGAAGTCGATTCGATGGCCGGACCGGTCACCGCCAGGCCCAAGAGTGCGGCCTTCCGCACCGCCGACCTGGTCGGCCTCGATACCCTGGCCCATGTCGGCACCAACTCCTACAACCTGCTGCCTGACGACGAAGAGCGCGAGGTGTTCAAGTTGCCGGAATTCATGGCGAAGATGATCGAGAACAAGCAGCTCGGCAACAAAACCCAGCAGGGCTTCTACACCAAGAAGACCGTCGACGGCAAGAAAGAGATTTTCTACTTCGACTATACGACAGGCGAATACAAGCCGATCACCCGGGCCAAATATCCTTCTGCCGCGCTGGTCAAGCAGGTCGATGACCCCGGCCAGAAGATCAAGATGGTCATGGGTGCCAAGGACACCGGGGCAGAATTCGCCTGGCGCAGCATCCGCGACACCCTGATCTACGCGGTCAACCGCATTCCCGAGATCGCCGATGACGTGGTCAATGTCGACAACGCGATGAAATGGGGTTTCAACTGGGAGATCGGCCCGTTCGAGATGCTCGATGCCATCGGCGTCAAATCTTTTGTCAAACGGGCTCAGGCCGATGGTGTCAACGTCCCTGAAAAACTGAAAAAGGTAGAGTCTTTTTACCGTTACGGAGAATCCGGCAGCCAGGAATTCTACGACTTCGCCAGCGAATCCTATCTGCCGGTACCGGTGAAAGCGGGCCAGATCCGGCTTGAGATCCTGAAGAAGGCCGGAAAGGTGGTGGAAAAGACCGCAAACTGTTCGGTCGTCGATCTCGGCGACGGCGTTTTCGGCTTCGAGTTCCATTCGAAGATGAACGCCATCAGCGGCGATATCCTGGCGATGACCCACAAGGCGGTCAAACGGGCCGAGACGGAAGGCGTCGGCCTGGTCATCGGCAATCGCGGGGCCAATTTTTCGGTCGGCGCCAATCTGATGATGCTGGCAGTGGCCGTCGCTGAAGGGGCCTACGACGACATCAATATGACCATCCGGGCCTTCCAGAGGGCAACGATGGCGGTCAAGTACGCCAGGGTGCCGGTGGTGGCGGCCCCCTTCAACATGGCGCTGGGGGGCGGCTGCGAATTCTGCCTGCATGCCGATGCGATCAACGCCTATGCCGAGACGTATATGGGGCTGGTCGAGATCGGCGTCGGCCTGCTGCCGGCAGGCGGCGGCACCAAGGAGATGTGTCTGCGGGCGGTCGAACTGGCCCAGCAGTACAACACCGACCCGCAGCCGTTCATCTTCAAGCACTTTGAGCAGATCGCGATGGCGAAGGTGGCAATGAGCGCCGCCGAGCTGTTCAACATGGGCTACATGCGGCGCGGCGACAGCATCACCATGGACATCGACCAGCTGATCGCCGACGCCAAACAGAAGGTCCTGGCTCTTGCCGTCAACTACCGGCCGAAACGGCCGCTCGAGAACATCCCGGCCCCCGGCCGCGGTATAGCCGCCAGCATCAAGAGCCAGCTGTGGAACATGATGATGGGCAAGTTCATCACCGAATACGAACTGGAGATGGGAACCCTGATTGCCCAGGTCATCTGCGGCGGCGATGTCGCGGCCGGCACCCTGATCAGTGAAGAGTACCTGCTGCAGCTGGAACGGGAGGGCTTCCTCAAGCTCTGCACCAACAAGAAGACCGTCGAGCGTATCCAGCACATGCTGAAGCGCGGCAAGGCCCTCAGAAACTGATTGAGTCGAACCGATATTCCCAATAGAGAGGATTGATATGAAAACAGCCTATATACTCGCGAGTTACCGGACTCCTGGCTGCCGGGCGAAGAAGGGGAAGTTCAAGGACATGCGGCCCGACGACCTGGCCAGCGTGGCCATCAAGGGGCTGGTTGAACGGACCGGGATCGATCCGGCCACCGTCGACGATGTCTATCTCGGCTGCGCCTTTCCCGAGGCGGAGCAGGGCATGAACCTCGGCCGCATTGCGGCGATGAAGGCCGGCCTGCCGGTCGAAGTCCCGGGACAGACCATCAACCGCTTCTGCTCCTCTGGCCTGCAGACCATTTCGATGGCGGCGGAGCGGGTCATGCTCGGCTTTGCCGACTGCATCGTCGCTGGCGGCGCCGAGTCGATGTCCTGCGTGCCGCTGGGCGGCCTGAAGTACGCCGCCAACCCGGGGATGATGCTGGACTGGCCCGAGTCGTATTCATCGATGGGTACCACCGCCGAACTGGTCGCAGAGCGTTACGGCATCGACCGGCTGATGATGGATACCTTCGCAGCCGCCAGCCACCAGAAAGCGGCGGCGGCCATCGCCGGAGGCCGTTTCACCGATGAGATCATCCCGGTGGAGATCGAAAAAGAGACCCTGGTCGGCGGCAAGATCAAACGGGTCAAGGAACTGGTGACGGTCGACGATGGCGTCCGGCCCGGCACCACGGTCGAGACCCTGGCCAAGCTGCGGCCGGTTTTCAAGCTCGACGGCCCGGTGACCGCCGGCAACTCGTCGCAGACAACCGACGGCGCAGCCTTTTCCCTCGTCGTATCCGAAGAGTACCTGAAACGGCTGGGCAAGGATCCGCTGGCCCGTTTCGTCGCCTTCACGGTCAAGGGCGTGCCGCCTGAGGTGATGGGGATAGGTCCGATCGCCGCTATCCCGGCGGTCATGAAAATGGCCGGCCTGAAGCTGGAGGACATGGGCCTGATCGAACTGAACGAGGCCTTCGCCGCCCAGGCCCTGGCCTGCATCAAGACGCTGGGGATCAATTCCGAGATCACCAACGTCAACGGCGGGGCCATTGCCCTCGGTCACCCGCTGGGTTGCACCGGCGCCAAACTGACAGCGACTCTGCTGCACGAGATGGGTCGGCGCAAGGCGCAATACGGGCTGGTATCGATGTGTATCGGCGGCGGCATGGGAGCCGCCGGAATCTTCGAAAGATTATAAAATCATATATGTATACGGGAGCTATCAACATGGCGGAGAATATTGCAAAAGGCGGCGAATACCTGATCGCCGAAACGGCCTGTGCCGATGTCTTCACCCCCGAGGACTTCACCGATGAGCAGCGTTCGATGGCCGAGACCACCGAGCAGTTCGTCATCAACGAGATCATGCCGCACCAGGACGAGATCGAGCACCAGAATTTCGGCATCGTCGTCGAGAAGATGCAGAAGTGCGGCGAACTCGGCCTGCTGATGATGGATGCGCCGGAGGAATACGGCGGTCTCGAGCTCGACAAGGCCTCGACGATGCTGGTCGCCGAGAAGATCTCCTATGCCGGTTCGTTCTCGGTGGCCTTCTCGGCCCACACCGGCATCGGTACCCTGCCGCTGATCTATTACGGCACGAAGGAGCAAAAGGAAAAGTATCTCGGCAAGATCATCAACGGCGAATGGTGCGCCGCCTACTGCCTGACCGAGCCAGGCTCCGGCAGCGACGCCCTCGGCGCCCAGGCTACCGCGGTCCTGTCCCCGGACGGGAAGCATTACGTCCTCAACGGCACCAAGCAGTTCATCACCAACGGCGGCTTCGCCAACCTGTTCACGATCTTCGCCAAGATCGACAAGGAGCATTTCACCGCCTTCCTGGTGGAGAAGGATTTCCCGGGTCTGGTGGTCGGTGCTGAAGAGAAGAAGCTCGGCATCAAGGGTTCGTCCACCACCCAGATCATCCTCGATAACTGCCAGGTGCCCGTGGAAAACCTGCTTGGCGAGATCGGCAAGGGGCACAAGATCGCCTTCAACGTCCTCAACGTCGGCCGCTTCAAGCTCGGTGCCGGCGTCACCGGCGCGGCCAAGATGGCCCTCGGGGTAGGGATCAAGTATGCCAACGAGCGTACCCAGTTCAAGCGCAAGATCAGCAGCTTCGGCGCCATTGCCGAGAAGATCGCCGACCTCAGCGCCGACATCTTCGCCTCCGAGTCGGTGGTCTACCGTCTGGCCGGGCTGCTCGACCGCAAGCTGGAGACGATCGAGAAGGGGATCGACAATTACTATGAGGAATACCTCAAGGGCATCGAGGAGTACGCCCCCGAATGCGGCATCGCCAAGGTGTTCTGCAGCGAGGTGCTGGCCAAGACCGTCGACGAGGTGGTGCAGATCCATGGCGGTTACGGTTTTGTCAGCGACTATCCGGCAGAGCGCTTCTACCGTGACGAGCGGATCAACCGGATTTTCGAGGGGACCAACGAGATCAACCGCCTGCTGATCCCCGGCATGGTTCTGCGCAAGGCGATGAAGGGGGAACTGCCGCTGCAGTCCCATGCGATGAAGGCCTTCGAGTCGCTGATGACCCCGAGTTTCGAGGAAATCGATAAGGATGTGCTGTTCGCCCGGGAAAAGGTCCTGATCAAGAACCTCAAAACCCTGTTCCTGATCCTCTCCGGCATCGGTGTGCAGAAATACATGGACAAGATCGCCGACGAGCAGGAGATCCTGATCGCCGCAGCCGACATGGCAATCCAGATCTTCGCCCTTGAGAGCGCCGTCCTGCGGGCCGAGAAGATCTACGCCAAAGCCACCGCCCGCAAGCAGGAACTGCTGAAGGCGGCGGTCAAGGTCTTCGCCTTCACTGCCACCGAAGAGGTCGGCACTGCGGCGAAAAAGGGCGCCTTCTATATCGAGGAGGGCGATACCCTGACCATGGTCCTCTCCGGCATCCGGCGCTTCGCCAAGTATGACGCCACCGGCCTGCTGGCTGCCAAGCGGACCCTGGCCAAGGCCGCCTGTGAAGACGAGAAGTATCTGTTTTAATCCCTGAGGGGACGTTTCCCCAGGGCAGCTGCGGACATTTCCCCGTCGCGGGTTCTATCCCGGCAGGGGACACTGCAGAGAGTTGCGTTTCAGGGGCTGTGTCTGCAAGCAGCCCGGGTGCCGGTTCACTCCTCCACGCGCCGGTGCCCGGGCTGTCTTCAGGTTCACCTCCACTTCTCACGGTTGCCGGAAGCGATGCACATCACCCAGCACACCATCAACACCCCGTATATGGTCGGGCCCGTTCACTGCTACACGGCGGAACTGGGCGGCGATCTGGTCCTCTTCGACACCGGCCCCCCAACTGCCGACGGACAGCGATACCTGAAGGAGCATGTGGATTTCGGCCGGCTCAGGCATGTCCTCGTCACCCACTGCCATATCGATCACTGGGGGCTTGCCTGCTGGTTGTCGGAGCAGACGGGGGCGGCGATCTATCTGCCGTACCGCGATTGTCTGAAGGTGACCCGTCATGACGAGCGGATGGAGAGCATGTACGGGCTGCTTGCCGACAAGGGCTTCGGCCCGGACTATATCGAGGCCCTGCGGCAGTCGATGGAGCGGAACCAGCTCTTTCCCCCTCTGCCGAAGGAGTATCTGATCGCGGAAAGGGATATCCCCGACCACCTCGGCATCGAGGTCCTCGGCTGCCCCGGCCACTCCCAGAGCGATCTGGTTTACGCCTGTGACGAGTGGGCGGTGACCGGCGATACGCTGCTGCGGGGGATTTTTCAGTCGCCGCTGCTGGATATCGATCTCGAGGCCGGCGGCCGCTTCAGAAACTACGAGGCCTACAGCGCCACCCTGCTCAAGCTGGCCAGCCTGCGCGATCGGCGGATCCTGCCAGGGCATCGGCACACGGTCGAGAGCGTCGATTCCATCATCCTCTTTTACGTCACCAAGATGCTGCAGCGTGTCGGACAGATGCGTCCGTACAGCCGGGAGGAGGATATTGCCGAGATCATCCGGCGCCTGTTCGGAGGAGTGCTGAACGATGCCTTCCATATCTATCTGAAGGCCTCCGAAATCATGTTCATGAAGGATTTTCTGGAACAGCCGGACCTGCTGCGGGCCTCGCTCGAAGAGATCGGGCTGTTCGACGATGTGGCCGAGCACTTCTGCCGTGCTGTCGGTCTGTAAGGAGAAATGTGATGTCCGATCCGCTGTTTGCGCCGATTGCCATCGGTGGTCTCGAGGTCAGAAACCGCATCGTCATGCCGGCGATGCATATGAACATGTGCCGGGATTTCCAGGTGAGCGACCGGCTGGTCCGCTTCTACCGGGAGCGGGCCGAGGGCGGTGCGGGACTGATCGTCGTCGGCTATGCGACGGTGGATGAATACTCCGGCGGGCCGACCAATATCGGCTGCCATCACGACGACCAGTTGCCGGGGCTGACGCGCCTGGCGTCGGCGATCCGGGATGGTGGCGCCAGGGCGGCGATCCAGCTCAACCACGCCGGGCGCTACAATCCCTCCTTCTTTCTTGGCGGCCAGCCGGCGGTAGCGCCGTCGCCGGTGGCATCGCGGCTGACCCGCGAGACGCCGCGGGAGATGAGCGAGGAAGAAATCATTGCGACCATCGATCGTTTTGCCCAGGCGGCAGTCCGGGCGCAGCAGGCCGGCTTTGAAGCGGTCGAGATCCTCGCCGGCACCGGCTACCTGATCAGCTCATTTCTGTCGCCATTGACCAACAAGCGGCATGACCGCTGGGGCGGCAGTCTCGAAAACCGGATGCGCTTCGGCTGCGAGGTGGTGGCGGCCGTCAGAAAAGGCCTCGGGTCCGGAGTCCCGGTCATTGTCCGGGTCAACGGCAACGACTTCATGGAGGGCGGCATCGGCCGTCTCGATCAGCAGGCCTTCGCCGTGGCTCTGGCCGCTGCCGGCGCCGATGCCATCAGCGTCAATGTCGGCTGGCACGAAGCCCAGGTGCCGCAGATCGTCACCAAGGTGCCGCGCGGAGTTTTCGCCTACCTGGCCCGCGAGATCAGGAAACAGGTCGCGGTACCGGTCATTGCCGGCCACCGGATCAATGACCCTCAGACCGCTCGTCGCCTGCTCGACGAGGGATTCTGCGACATGGTGGCGGTCGGCCGCGGACTGATCGCCGACCCCCGCTTTCCCGAAAAGGCATCTGCCGGCCGGGAGGAGAGGATTGTCCATTGCGTCGCCTGCGGCCAGGGGTGTTTCGACCATATTTTCAAGATGAAGGCGGTGGAGTGCCTGTGCAATCCCCGGGCCGGCCATGAGGACGAGGGGCTGCACCGGGCAGCGGTGCCGAAGAACGTCATGGTGGCCGGTGGTGGTGCGGCGGGCATGTTTGCGGCGATGGCCGCGGCCGAGCGTGGCCATCGGGTCACCCTGTGGGAGAAGGGTCCGAGGCTTGGCGGGCAGCTGCACCTGGCGGGCAGGCCTCCCGGGCGGGACGAGTTCCTTACCCTGGCCGAAGACCTGGCCCGGCAGCTGGCCGATAGCGAAGTCGAGGTGCTGCTGCATCATGCCGTTGACCGGGCTGAACTGGAGCGCAGTCGCCCTGATCTGCTGATCCTGGCCACCGGCGGCGAGCCTGCCGTGCCGCCGATACCCGGCATCGATCTGCCGCATGTGGCCCAGGCCTGGGACATCCTCGCCGGCAGCAGGAAGGCCGGCAAGAGGGTGGCGGTGCTGGGCGGCGGGGCGGTCGGGGTTGAAGCCGCCCTGTTCCTGGCCGAAGAGGGGACGCTTTCCGGCGACGAACTGAAATTTTTGCTCGTCCATGGAGCGGAAAAGCCGGAGGCCCTGTATCGCCTTGCCACCGAAAGCGACCGTGAGATCTTCCTGATAGAAATGACCGAAAATCTCGGCGCCAACTTCGGCAAGACCACCCGCTGGGGCATGCTCCAGGACGTCGAGCGCTACGGCATCAAACCGCTGGTCGGCACCAGGGTCGTCGAGATCGTTCCCGAGGGTCTGCGTTGCCAGCGGGGCGGCGAGACCGTCGACCTCGCCGTCGACACCGTGGTGGTGGCGGCCGGGACAAAGGCCTGCAATCCGCTGCAGGCCGTCGCCGAAGGGCTCGGGATCGATTGCCGGGTGGTCGGCGACGCATCGGTGCCGGGGACAGTCTTCGAGGCCAGTCATCAGGGCTGGCAGGCCGGGAGGGATGTCGTATGAACGGCTTCGCCCTGTTGCCGAAACTGACCGTAAAGGCCAAAACTTCGGCCGGCTGGCTGCGGCTGCTCAATCTGCTGCTCGGCCGGATCATCCCCTTCAACCGGCCGCACGGCTTTGTCATCGAGGAGCTGCGGGACGATTACCTTCGCACCACCGCCCCCTACCGCCGCAGCAACCATAACCACCTACGGGGAATCCATGCCTGCGCCATCGCCACCATCGCCGAGTTTTCCGGCGGCTACCTGCTGCTCAGCCGCCTCGACCCGCGGCAATACCGGCTGATCATGTCGCGGATCGAGGTCGACTACGTCTACCAGGCCAAGGAACGGATCGTCTCCGAGAGCGATCTACCCGAAGAACGCCTGCAGATGGAGATCATCGGGCCGCTCCGCAGCCAGGAGGCGATCACCATCCAGATGGAGAGCCGGATCAGCGATATTCTCGGCAACCGGATCGCCACCGCCGTCACCACCTGGCAGGTCAAGCGCTGGGACCGGGTGCGGACCAAGGTTTGAGAGGCATCACAGTTATGATCGGACCGGGCAGGCTTTATTGAAAGGAGAAGAGAGATGCAGCTGTTGAACCCGAAGAAATATCAGCGTGAGCATGCCGACGAGGCGTCGCGGCAGCTGGTCGAGAAGACGATAGCCTTTTTCGAGAACAAGGGCCTGCGCCGGATCAAGGAGGATGACCAGTCCATGGTCTGGTACGAGGATTTCCTCCAGTTCATCAAGGAAGAAGGTGTCTTTGCCACTCTGCTGACCCCGGCCGCCTACGGCGAGGGCGATCCCGCGAGGCGCTGGGACATGTGGCGGATCAGCGAATTCAACGAGATCCTTGCCTTCTACGGGCTCTGCTACTGGTATGCCTGGCAGGTGACGATCCTCGGCCTCGGGCCGATCTGGATGGGGAGCAACGAGGAGGCGAAGAGGCGGACGGCACGACTGCTGACCGAGGGCGGCGTCTTCGCCTTCGGCCTCTCCGAGAAGACCCATGGCGCCGATCTCTACTCCACCGAGATGACCCTGACCCCGCAGGGGGACGGCAGCTGGCTGGCCAACGGCTCGAAATACTACATCGGCAACGGCAACTGCGCCGCCCTGGTGGCGACCTTCGGCAGGATGGCAGGTACCGGCGAGTACGTGTTCTTCGTCGCCGACCCGAAAAAGGCCCAGTATGAATGCGTGAAAAAAATCGACACATCCGGCGTCCGTCAGGCCTATGTCGCCGAGTATGCCCTGCGCGACTACCCGGTCTCCGAGGCAGATATCCTGTCGCGCGGCGATCTGGCCTGGAACTCGTCGCTCAACACCATCAATATCGGCAAATTCGAACTCGGCTGCGCCTCGATCGGCATCTGCACCCACGCCTTTTACGAGGCCCTGAACCATGCCGCCGGCCGCAATCTCTACGGCCGCTTTGTCACCGATTTCCCGCATGTGCGGCGGCTGTTCACCGAAGCCTACGCCCGGCTGTGCGCGATGAAGCTGTTCGCCATGCGGGCAGCCGACTACCTGCGGGCCGCAAGCGACGACGACCGCCGCTATCTCCTCTTCAATCCGGTGGTGAAGATGAAGGTCACCGGCCAGGGCGAGAAGGTCATTGCCCTGCTGCACGAGGTGATCGCCGCCAAGGGCTACGAGCAGGACACCTACTTCGAGATGGCCCTCCGCGATATCGGCATGCTGCCCAAGCTCGAGGGCACGGAGCATGTCAACATGGCCCTGATCATCAAGTTCGTGAAGAACTACTTTTTCAACCCGCAGGACTATCCCGAGGTCCCGCGGCGCAGCGAGGCGGGCGACGACAGCTATCTCTTCCGCCAGCAGACCGGCGGTCTCGCCCGGGTGCGTTTCCCTGATTACCGGCTGGCCTATGCCGGCGTGGACTCGCCGAACATCGCCATCTTCCGTGAGCAGATCGAGCTGCTGCGCCGTCTGCTGATCGAGGCCCCGCCATCCCAGGAACAGGCAGGCAATATCGATTACATGCTGGCCGCCGGACAGCTGTTCACCCTCGTTGTCTATGGCCAGCTGATCCTCGAGAACGCGAAAATCTACGCGATCGATAACGACCTCCGCGAGGAGGTATTCGCCTTCCTGATCCGGGACTTTTCCTCTTTTGCCCTGCAGATGAACCTCAACTATGAAAATTCTGCGGCCCAGGAAACGTTCTACTCCTCAATGATCAGAAAACCTGCTACAAACAGTCAAGCGGCAGAACGCGTCTGGACCAGCCAGGTGTATGCTTTACGGGACCAGTATGTGATGAATATCTAGAGGAAAAACGAAATGGGTCACCACCACGAGGGCAAGAGCGGCATCGTGCCGCTGATCGACCGGTTGAACCGGTATCCAATCGGCCTGCCGGACAGCGAGACCCTGCGCCGGATCCTCGCCATCCTCTTCTCCGAGGAAGAGGCCTTCGTCGCCTCCCGCTTTCCATTGGAAGAGGCGACTCTGCCGGAACTGGAGCGGGCCACCGGATGGGGGCGGCAGCGGCTGGCGCCGGTACTCGAGGCGATGGCCGACAAGGGTCTGATCATGGACCTGCAGTACGGCCGACGGACCTACTACCTGTTGATGCCCGGCCTGATCGGCTTCTTCGAATTCACCTTCATGAAACAGCGCCAGGACCTGCCGGTGGAAGAACTGGCGCAGCTGATGCATGAATACCTGTTCGAGGATCCGGACAACCGGATGGGCACAGAATTTTTCGGCGGTAAGACCCCTTTGACCAGGGCCCTGTCCTATGAACAGCATATCCCTGTCGAGTCGGTGGTCACCACCTGGGAGAGCGCCCGCGAGATCGTCCGCCGGGCGGGCTATGGCGCAGTCGGCATGTGCTACTGCCGCCACAAGAAGGAGCACCTCGGCAAATCCTGCGACAAGGGCGCGCCGACCAGGGAGATCTGCATATCCCTCGGAACCGCCGCCCGTTTCATGGTCCGCCGCGGTTTCGCCGAAGAGCGCTCGGTCGACCAGCTCCTGGCGGTCATCGATACGGCCCGTGACCTGCGTCTGACCCACATCACCGACAATATCCGCCATAAGCCGTCTTTCATCTGCAACTGCTGCTCGTGCTGCTGCGAGCTGCTGGGCGGGGTGATGCGGGGATTCCCCAACGGTATCGCCAAGAGCGGCTATACCCTGGCCATCGATCAGGGCAGCTGTCTCGGCTGCGGCCTTTGCGCCAGGGCCTGCAATGTTCAGGCGATGGAGGTATCCGACCGCGACGATGACGGCAGAAGGAAGCGGGTCCAGGTCAGGGCCGGTAGCTGTCTGGGCTGCGGTGCCTGCATTTCGGCCTGCCCGAGCGGATCGCTGTCGCTGGTCCCTGTTTCCCGGCCGCCGACCCCGGAAAAGAAAAAGGATCTCTTCATCCAGATCCTGAAGGAGAAGAAACGATTCACCCCCTTTCTCGTCAGCGGCATCACGACCAGGCTGCGGCGGACGCTCGGCATCGGCAAGGAGTGAGGTCGGCCGGAGTCGGGTGTGTGGGAGAATCACGGGCCTGCCTGATCAATACCTACCAATTCCACTGAAGAGGAGATTATGACAGAGAGAACATATGCCGCCGGTGAGGCCTATGCCTACCCCCTTATCATCAAAAAGCTGCTGCAGACGGCGATGGTCAGCGCCACCGACCAGGAAATCGTCTACCGCGGGGAGCAGCGCTACACCTACCGTGACCTCAACAACCGGATCCATCGTCTGGCCGGCGGGCTGACCGCCCTGGGCCTCAGACCGGGCGAGGTGGCGGCGGTCTTCGACTATGACAGTCCCCGCTACCTCGAATGCTTCTTCGCCATCCCGATGATGGGCTCGGTGCTGCAGACCGTCAACTGGCGATTGTCCACCGAGCAGATCGTCTATACCATCAACCATGCAGAGGCTGCGGTGATCGTCTTCAACAGCGATTTCCTGCCGCTGATCGAGGCGATCAGACCGATGCTGTCCACGGTCCGCAAGTATGTGCTGATCCGTGAGGGCGCAAGCCAGGCCGATGCCGGCCGCTTCGATGGCGAATACGAGGGAATGCTGCAGGGAACGCCTGAGCGTTACGAATTTCCCGATCTGGATGAGAACACCCGGGCCACCACCTTCTACACCACCGGCACCACAGGCGACCCGAAAGGCGTGTATTTCTCCCATCGCCAGCTGGTGCTGCACTCGATGTCGCTGGCAATTGCCGCCGGCAGCTACCACAACGAGGGGCGTTTCCGCTCGAACGATGTCTACATGCCGCTGACCCCGATGTTCCATGTCCATGCCTGGGGGGTACCCTATGTCGCAACCATGCTGGGAACCAAGCAGGTCTATCCGGGTCGGTACGAGCCGAAAACCATCCTCGAGCTGATCAGGACCGAGAAGGTGACCTTCTCCCACTGCGTGCCGACGATCCTGCAGATGCTGATGACCGATCCGGCCTGTCGCGAGGTCGATCTGTCGAACTGGAAGGTCATCATCGGCGGCGCCAAGCTGTCGAAGGGGCAGGCCAAGGCCGCCCGCGATCTCGGGATGACGGTGTTCACCGGCTACGGCATGTCCGAGACCTGCCCGATCATCACCCTGTCTTTGCCGAAGCCGCACATGATGGACTGGGACGAAGATCGCATGCTCGACATCATCACCAAGACCGGCACGCCGATCCCGCTGGTGGAGGTTGAGGTGGTCGACGAAGAGGACCGGGCCAAGCCGCATGACGGCGAAACGACCGGCGAGGTGGTCTTCCGGGCGCCGTGGCTGACCGAGGGCTATCACAAGTCGCCGGACAAGACGAAGGAATTGTGGCGCAACGGCTATCTGCATTCAGGCGATGTCGGCCATATCGATGCCGAGGGCTATCTGCAGATCACCGACCGGATCAAGGACGTGATCAAGAGCGGCGGTGAGTGGGTGAGTTCGCTCGATCTGGAGAATATCATGAGCCAGCACCCGGCTGTGCTCGAGTCGGCGGCGATCGGCATCCCTGACGCCAAATGGGGCGAGAGGCCGCTGATGCTGGTGGTGCTGAAGGAGATGTTCAAGGGGCAGGTGACCGAGGGCGATCTCAAGGCCTATATGAAGCAGGCGGCGGAAGAAGGGAGGCTGCCGCGCTATGGCGTGCCCGACACCATCATCCTCCTTGATGCCCTGCCGAAGACCAGCGTCGGCAAGCTCAACAAGAAACAGATGCGTCTCGACTACTCGGCACCGATCCTGTAGCAAGGGCGAGGAGACCTGTCTGGCGAAGTGATGGTTGGCGGCTGTCAGGCCGCCAGGCAGGTGAACGCTGTTTGATCCGGGAGGTGAAGATCAGCGCCACTCCCCCTTGGTGAGCATGTCGGTGATCCGGACCCGGTATTCGACGATATCCTGACGCAGGGAGGAGAGGCTGGCGATCTTGTCGTCGACCCTGGCGATATGCTGATCGAGGATCTCGATCAGCTTGGGGGTGATGGTGGTGAAGTTCTGGGCGTTGATGTCGAAAATTTCCGACAGATCCTGGATCTCCTTGAGCGAGATACCCATATCCTTCAGCTTGAGGATGAACTTCAGGCGCAGGACGTCATCGCGGTTGTAGGTGCGGGTGCCGCCACCAAGTCTCTTCGACTTGCCCATGATGCCGATCTCTTCATAGTAGCGGATGGTACGGGTGGTAATCCCGAGTTTTTTGGCCAGCGCACCGATCTGTACTGATTCTTGACTCTTCATTGTCTATCCTTGCGAAATGGACGTCAGGTCTGTCTGTATGGTACTATTCCCAGTGTCTCCGGGGGCATGCCCTGGCAGGCAATCTCTTGCGGACCATGCAGAAATTAACCTTTACGTAATCTATGTTTCTACCATAGCATGTTTATTTTAATGATGTCAAATGTTTTATTTTTTAAAATAATCTATTAAATCAACATCATGACCGGCAGAAAGGAAGAAAGGCAGGAAAATTCTTGACCCTTACGTAAACTTTAGATATATAGGCAGGAGAACGGTGGAAAGTGCCCCCTGTGATCAGAAAATGATGGAGACGTGACCGATGCATTTCGAACACACTGAGGAACAGCGGCTGATCCGCGATATGGTGAGGAGTTTTGCCGAAAAGGAGGTGGCTCCCTCCGCGGCGGAACGCGACGAGGAGGAACGGTTTGACCGGCAGCTGATGTTTGACCGGCTGGCGGAACTCGGCCTGACCGGTATCGTCTTTCCGGAAGAATATGGCGGTGCCGGTGCCGAGTATATCAGTTATGCGATCGCCGTCGAGGAATTGTCAAGGGTCTGCGCATCGACCGGGGTGACCCTGTCGGCCCACCTCTCCCTCGGGGCTAACCCGATCTACCTGTATGGCACGGAGGATCAGAAGCAGATTTTCCTTGCCCCCCTCGCCCGCGGCGAGAAAATGGGGGCCTTCGGGCTGACCGAACCGATGGCCGGCTCAGATGCCGGCGGGACGAAGACAACGGCCGTCCCTGACGGAGGCGATTGGATCGTCAATGGCAGCAAGGTCTTCATCACCAATGCCGGCGAGGCCGACACCTATATCGTCTTTGCCCGTACCGACCGTGAGGCGGAGAAACACCACGGCATCAGCGCCTTCATCATCGAAAAGGGGACACCGGGTTTTACCTTCGGCAAGAAGGAAAAGAAGATGGGCATCCGTTCCTCGCCGACTATGGAGCTGGTCTTCGAAAATTGCCGTGTTCCCGCGGCCAACCTGCTCGGCGGCGAGGGAAACGGCTTCAAGGTGGCGATGAAGACGCTCGACGGCGGCCGCATCGGCGTGGCCGCCCAGGCGCTGGGGATCGCCCAGGGGGCCCTCGACGCGGCACTGGCCTATGCCAGGGAGCGAATGCAGTTCGGCTCGCCGATATGCCGTTTCCAGGGGGTGCAGTTCCAGCTGGCCGACATGGCCACCCAGATCGAAGCCGCCCGGCTGATGGTCTACCAGGCCGCCTGGCGTGCCAGCAACGGGATGTCCTATTCGCAGTATTCGGCGATGGCCAAACTGATGGCCAGCGAGACGGCGATGCGGGTAACGACCCAGGCCGTGCAGGTCTTCGGAGGGTATGGCTATACCCGTGATTTCCCGGTCGAACGGATGATGCGAGATGCCAAGATTACCGAAATCTATGAAGGGACGAGCGAGATCCAGCGCCTGGTCATCGGTTCGGCCCTGACCCGCTGAAAATCGTAGCCGAGGCAGCTGTGCCGGGGCGATGATGGAGACGACGATGGAATTTACCCGTGAAATTTACTGGAATGTCGGGCATGGGGCTGCAACCCTGGTGCCCATGTACCTGCTGGTGATTGCCGCCCTGGCCGTGCTGGTCTACGGTTTTCGCCAGCGGATCGAGGTCTACCGCCTGGGGCTGCCGCTGAACCGGACCGATAACCTCGGCGACCGGATTGTCGGGATGCTGAAAAACGTCCTGCTGCAGAAGAAGGTTACCCAGGTTCTGTGGCCGGGATTGCTGCACGGCCTGTTCTTCTGGGGTTTTTTTCTGCTGCTGATCGGTACCACCCTGATAGTGATCCAGGCCGATTTCACCGACCTGCTCTTCGACTACCGCTTTCTGACCGGTACGTTCTACAAGCTGTTTTCCGTCACCCTCGACCTCGCCGGCCTGGTCGCCATCCTGATGCTTTCAGGACTGCTGATCCGGCGCTACGTCCTGCGACCGGAAGGGCTGGTGACGAAACGGGATGATGCCATCATGCACGGGCTGATGCTGACCATCTTGTGCACCGGCTTCCTTATCGAGGGGGCGCGGATGGCAGTCACCGAGATGGGTACTCCGCTCGCCCCCTGGTCGCCGGTGGGTATGGCAGTGGCCGGCGTGCTGTCTGCCGCCGGGGAGGGGGCGCTGCTGACCGTCCACAAACTGACCTGGTGGTTCCACCTGCTGCTGGTCATGGCCTTTATCTGCCTGATCCCGTTCACCAAGTTTCGTCATATCCTGACCACCAGCGCCAACTACCTGTTCACCGACCGTGGGCCCAAGGGCAAACTGGTCAAACTCGATCTCGAAAACGAGGAATCCGAGACCTTCGGTGCCACCAGTCTGAAGGAAATGACCTGGAAGGACATCTTCGATGCCGATGCCTGCACCATCTGCAAGCGCTGTCAGGACCGCTGCCCGGCGTATGCCACCGGCAAGCCGCTGTCGCCGATGAAGGTCGTCAACCAGCTGCAGGAGGTCGCCTTCACCGCTCCCGACAGCCAGCTGATCGAGCTGATCGGCAAGGATGTCCTCTGGTCCTGCACCACCTGCCGCGCCTGCCAGGAGATCTGCCCGGCGGCCATCGAGCATGTCGGCAAGATCGTCGAACTCCGGCGGAGCATGGTGCTGATGGAAGGCGAGTTCCCCGGTGAGGAGGTGATGGCGGCGATGGAGGCCACCGAGGTCAACGGCAATCCCCTGGGCATTGGGTACGCCTCCCGCGGCGACTGGGCCGAGGGGCTCGGAGTGAAGACAGTGGGCGAGGATGCCGATATCGACATCCTCTACTTCGTCGGTTGCTATGCCTCGTTCGACAAACGCAACATCGCCGTTGCCCGCAGCTTTATCCAGCTCTGCCAGGCGGCAGGCGTAAAGGTCGGCATCCTCGGCAAGGAGGAGAAGTGCTGCGGCGAACCGATGCGCAAAATGGGGAACGAGTATCTCTTCCAGACCCTGGCTGCCGAGATGGTCGAATTGATCAATGGCAGCGGGGTGAAGAAGGTCGTCACCACCTGTCCGCACTGCTACAACACGCTGGCCAAGGACTACCGCGACTTCGGGCTGGAGGTGGAGGTGGAGCCCTATACCGTCTACCTTGAGAGGCTGCTGAGTGAAGGAAGGTTGCGGGTCCGGAGCGAAGATCTGGTCTGTACCTACCACGACTCCTGCTATCTCGGCCGGCATAACGACATCTACGACGCGCCCCGGCAGCTGATCCGGGCCGCTGGCGGCCGCATCACCGAAATGGAGAAGAACCGGGAAGAGGCCTTCTGCTGCAGCGCCGGCGGCGGCCGGATCATGGCCGAGGAGAAGATCGGCGAGCGGATCAACATCCGCCGAGTCCAGATGGCATCGGCGACCGGGACCGCTATCCTGGTCTCGAACTGCCCGTTCTGCCTGACGATGTTCGAGGATGGGGTGAAGGGAGCCGGGGTGGAGGAATCGCTGAAGCCGCGTGATATCGCCGAGATTCTGGCCGAGCGGATACAGCGGGCATGAGAGTTGAAAACACATGGTGAAAGATTACGGCCTGTTCTTTTCGGGACAGGACCGTTTGACCGGAAAACGGGAGTGATCCCACGAAGAACTGGAGGAATGCAATGAAGATTCTGGTGTGCATCAAGCAGGTTCCGGACATGGAATCGAAGTTCAAGGTGGCGGCCAGCGGTACCTGGTACGATACCGCCGATCTTGCCTGGCGGATGAACGAATATGACGAGTACGCGGTCGAACAGGCCGTGCAGCTGAAAGAGCAGGTGGGCGATGCCGATCTCACCGTTCTCTGCATCGGCGGCGAACAGGTCAAGGAGACGATGAAGAAGGCACTGGCCATGGGCTGTGACCGCGGTGTGCATATTGCCGACGACAAGTCGGCGGAGAAGGAACCGTATCAGATTGCCGGCATCATTGCCGAGTTCGCCAGGGACAAGGGCTTCGACCTGATCTTCACCGGCATGCAGTCCCAGGACCGCGGCAGCGCCCAGGTCGGTGTGCTGGTCGCCGAGCTGCTGGCCATCCCGAGCATCTCCACTATCGTCCAGTTTACCTTCGCCGGTGGCCGGATCGAGACCAAGCGCGAGCTCGAAGGCGGAGTCAAGGCGATCGTCAGGACTTCCACGCCGGCCCTGGTCACCTGCCAGCTCGGCCTCAATACCCCCCGCTACCCGACTCTGCCCAACATCATGAAGGCCAAAAAGAAAGAGCTGGTTTCCCTGCCGGTGACCGATCTGCTCAAAGTCGAAGCCCGGCAGGAAACGGCGAAGCTGTTCTTCCCGGAGAAGAAGGGTGGCGGACTGGTACTGGAGGGAGACGTCGGGCCGCTGGCTGACAGGCTGATCCAGATTCTCAAGGAAAAAACCGGCGTTCTGGCCTAGGAGGGAACGATGAAGATATTGCTTGTTGCGGAATACAGGGATGGCAAGCTGCTGGGCAGCGTTAACGAACTGATCGCCTTCGCGGGAAAGATGGGTGCAGAGAGTGCGATGTTTCTGGTAGGCAGCGATTCGGCGCTGCCGGCATATGCCGGTACGCTCTATCTGGCCGACGCCGCTGCCTGCGGCGAGTTCAATCCGGACGTCCACAAGCAGCTGCTGCTCGATGTGGTGGCCAGGGAGCAGCCGGAGATGATCGTCTTCAGCCACTCGTCCTACGGCTGGGACCTCGCCCCCCGGATAGCCTGCGCCCTGAAGGCGGCACAGGTCTCCGAAGTGGTCGATGTCGAAGGCGATGCACTGATCGTACCGGTCTGCAATGCCAAGCTGCGCCGGACCGTCAAACCGAAAACCGGTCAGACGGTGGTCACCCTGCAGGCCGGGGCCTTCGGGCTGGCCGATGCGCCGGTGGGCAGTCCGACGGTTGAGAAGGTGGCTGCCGCCGGAACCGGCAAACTCGAGTTCGGCGGCTACGAGGCGGCCGAGCAGGGCGGTGTCGACCTGACCAAGGCCGAGGTTATCGTCAGTGCCGGTCGAGGTATCGGCAAGCCCGAGAATGTGGCGATGATCGCCGCCCTGGCCAAGGCTTTGAAGGGCGAATACGGTGCCAGCCGGCCGGTTGTCGATTCCGGCTGGGTCGAGCACAAGCGCCAGGTCGGTACCACCGGCCAGTCGGTGGCCCCCAAGCTCTATCTTGCCTGCGGCATCTCCGGGGCGATCCAGCACCTGGCCGGGATGAAGAAGTCGGAATTCATCGTCGCCATCAACACCGACAAAGACGCCCCGATCGGTGATGTCGCCGACGTGCTGGTGGTTGCCGACCTCAAACAGTTTGTGCCGATGCTGACAGAGAAAATTCAGGCACTGTAGGGGAGGCCCAGATGATCGAAGACATTTTCGCAGGGCTGCCGGAATCCTTCGTGCCGGGGACCGTCGCCGCCCCGGTCGTCTTTTATTTCACCCTCGGGGAAACGAAGAGGACTGTGCATCTTTCCCCCGACGCCTGCCGGGTGGAGCCGGGAAAGACAGTGGACAGCGCCGACTGCGTCTGCAAGACCAGTCCGGAGTTCTTTCTGCGGATCTGGCAGGACGACTATCGTCCGGGAATGAAAGATTTCCTGACCGGTACGATCAAGTCGAACGATCCGGGATCGCTGCAGACATTTCTGCGCTGTTTCGGCAAGAAGGCCTGAGATGCAGGCGGCAGCCTGGCTGCCGCCTGTGGTGAAGAGCGTGGAGGCTCGAACAGGAAGAGGGTCAAACGTGAAGTATCTGACGGAGATTAAGGTTCGCGGCTACCATGCCGATTTTTATGGGCACGTCAACAATGCCCGCTATCTTGAGTTTTTTGAGGAAGATCGCTGGGCCCAACTGGAATCAACCATCGACCTGCAGAATTGGGCGGCCAGGGGGCTGATTTTCCTGGTTGTCAATATCAATGTCAATTACCGCAAGGCGGTCGGTGTCGGCGAGACCATCTGTGTTTCGACCGAGATAGAGAAAATCGGCAGCAAGAGTGCGGTCCTGCTGCAGAAAATTTTCCTCAAGGGAACGGACACCGTCGCAGCAGATGCCCGGATCACCTTTGTCGTCGCAGACCGGACAGGCCGGGCGGTGGTGCTTGAAGGGGAAGTTCTGGAACAGATAAAAAAACTTGGTGGAGAAACGACGAACTGAAAGGGGGATGCGCAACGGGCGGCAGGGGATGGCAGGTCCCTCGCCGCTTCATGGATTCTCGCGGGAGATCTTGTTCGGGTGCGTGTATTTCTGTTGACATCGGTCCGGCCGGCATATTACATAAACGTAAAGGTAAATACGCATCAGTTCAGGATTGTAGGATATTGATCGAAATTGTCGCTGAAGGGTGGTAATTTCGAACAGGGAGGTGTGCAGTAGAACGACAGGGGTTGCTTGTCTGAGTGAGGCGGGCACGAAAGAAGAAAACGTTCAAGGGGAGAGAAGCATGAAGAAGACTATTTCGACGTTGGCACTGATTTCCTTGTTTACCGCGACTTCCGCATTTGCCTCGGGCTATCGGATTCCGGAACAGTCGGTCGACTCCACTGCCAAGGCCGGGGCGAACGTGGCCTCCGCCATCCGGGCCGATGCCGCGTACTACAATCCGGCAAACATGTCCTGGCTGAGCAACGGCTGGCAGGCCCAGGTAGACCTGAGCTGGATCCACCTGACGGCCGTTTCCTATGAGGATTACCGTTCTCCGTTCTTCAGCGGTGAATCCGAGGAGGAGAATTTCCTCGTTCCCACCGGCTTTGTTGTCTCTCCTTATTATGGAGATTTCCGCTTCGGTCTGGCGATCACCGCCCCTGACGGATTGGCCAAGAACTGGCGCGATCCCTACCCTCGTGCCGTTTCGCAGAAGATATCCCTCGAGGTCATTGATATCAACCCGACCGCCTCCTACAAGTTCAACGATATGGTCTCGGTTGCCGTCGGTCCGCGGTTGCTCTACAATAAGGCCGAATTCCAGGCAGACGCCCGGTACATTGGCCGGCCGGCCGCCATCGACATTGAAGGCGATACCGTCGAGTGGGGCTGGAACGCGGCCCTTTCGGTCAAGCCCAATGAGAAGCTCAATCTCTCAGCGACATATCGCTCGAATGTCGATCTCGAGTTCGAGGGCGACGTCGACATCTTTTATGGCCGGCCCCTGCCGACCATTGACGGCGAACTCACAGTCCCCGCACCGGCAGTCCTGACCCTCGCCGTCGCCTTCGACGTGACCGAGGATCTGAACGTGGAGTTGCTCTGGGACCGGACATTCTGGTCCGAGTATGAAGCGCTTGACTTCGATTTCACCCCGACCCTGGGGATCCCGGCCTTCGAGGCCCCCCGGCCGAAAAACTGGGATGACAGCAGCGCCTATCGCATCGGTGTGAGCTACAAGCTCAACGATGTGTGGACACTGTTGGGCGGTTTTGCCTATGATGAGTCACCGGCGCCGGATGAGACCCTGAGCTTCGAGCTGCCCGATTCTGACGCCTACCTGTTCTCGGCCGGTACCCAGTACAAGGTCAATGAGCAGATGGAACTCGGCCTGGGCGTTCTCTATGACCTCAAGGAAGAGCGCGAAGTGACGGTTAACCCCCTTGGCACGGTGTACGGTGAATTCACTGATTCAGCCGCCTGGCTGGTAACCGTCGGTATGAACTACAAGTTCTGATACGCGAGTTAGCACGCACGGAAAAAGCCCTTGCCGCCCAGCGCTGCAAGGGCTTTTTTTATGGAGGGAGGGGGTGGTGATTACAGTCCGCGCATGTATTCGGGCCGGAGGCCTATTTGGCCCTGCAGGGCGGCGTCGATGAGCTGCAGGGTGGCTTCCTTGTCCTTGGGCAGCCGGGCCTTGATCGGCAGGTAGTTCGAGGCGTGGTTGGCGTGAAAGTAGCCGTCGCTGAGATCGGTCGCCGCCAGCAACTGGCGCAGTTCAAACAGCATGTCGTCCGGGCCGGGCAGGATGAAGCCGCCCTGGCGCCAGTCGTCGTGGAGGGGTGTGCCCGGCACCAGCATCAGGCTGAGGACCCCGACATATTCGGGATCGATGGCGGTGAGCACCCTGCCGGTCTCCGCGGCGTGGACCGGAGAGCGTTCTTTCTGGGCGATTCCGAGCAGGACGGTGACCGACAGTTTGATCCCGGCTTCACGGATCTTCCGCCCCATCTCGATCATCCTGGCCGAGTCGGCGCCCTTGCCGATTGCCGCAAGTGTCTCATCGTCACCCGATTCCAGGCCGAGATAGGCGATGGTGAGGCCAAGATCGCGCAGCTGCCTGAGTTCTTCGATGGTTTTGCTCCTGATCGATTTGGTGTTGGCATAGGTGCCGACCCGGGTCACCCAGGGGAGTTTCTCGCGGATTGCGGTCAGCAGGGCGACCAGCCGTTTCTGGGGCAGGATCAGGGCATCGCCGTCGCAGAGGAAGAGGCGGTCCTGCCGGCGGCAGTGGATGCGGGCGAATTCCAGGTCGGCCGCGATGGTTGCCTCGTCTTTCAGGGCGAATCGGCTGCCCTTGTACATCCCGCAAAAGGTGCACTTGTTGTGCGAGCAGCCCCTCGTCACCTGCAGGAGGATCGAGGATGCTTCGCTCGGTGGGCGGAAGATGTTGCCCTGGTAGTCCATGCCGGTTCCTCATTGCTGCCGGGGGAGTCGAGCTACCCCGGCGTTTCGTCGTAGGATATGGAAAAGAAGAAGAGTCATCACTCTGACATCGGAGACAGCCATATGCATACCACAGATACGGTTTTTCCTCACCTGTTTCGGCCCCTTGACCTGGGTTACATTACCCTGAGAAACCGGGTTCTGATGGGTTCGATGCATACCGGCCTCGAAGAGGAGCACGACGGCTTCCAGCGAATGGCAGCGTACTATGCCATGCGGGCCGAGGGCGGAGCGGGGCTGATCGTCACCGGCGGGGTGGCGCCGAACCGCTCGGGCTGGGTTGCGCCGTTTTCGATCCGGCTGGCGGATTCGTCGCAGCTCGGCGGGCACCGACTGATCACCGAGGCCGTGCATGAGCGGGGCGGAGCCATCTGTCTGCAGATCCTTCATGCCGGGCGATACGGGTACCACCCGCTCTGCGTTGCCCCGTCGAAACTCCGGGCGCCGATCAATCGCTTTTCCCCCTGGGTCCTGAGTCCGCGCAGGATCAAACGGACCATTGACGATTTTGTCCGCTGTGCCGATCTTGCCCGCGAGGCCGGGTATGACGGGGTCGAGGTGATGGGTTCAGAGGGATATCTGATCAACGAATTCATCGCCGCCAAGACCAACAGGCGCAGCGACGAGTGGGGCGGTTCGTTCGCCAACCGCATCCGGTTCCCGCGGGCCATCGTACAGGGAATCCGGGAGAGGGTCGGTGAGCGTTTTATCATCATTTACCGGCTGTCGATGCTTGATCTGATTGACAAGGGCAGCTCCTGGGAGGAGGTGGTCGAACTGGCGGCCGCGATCGAAGAGGACGGCGCAACGCTGATCAACACCGGTATCGGCTGGCATGAGGCCAGGGTGCCGACGATCGCCACTGTCGTACCCCGTGCCTGTTTCGCCTGGGTGACCAGGCGCCTGATGGGCAGTGTCGCCATTCCGTTGATAACTAGCAACCGGATCAACATGCCGGAAGTGGCTGAAAAAATTCTCGCCGATGGCTGCGCGGACATGATCAGCATGGCACGCCCATTTCTCGCCGATCCATTCTGGGTGAAAAAGGCCAGGGAGAACAGGGCTGACGAGATCAACACCTGCATAGCCTGCAACCAGGCCTGCCTCGATCATATCTTTGCCAGGAAGACGGCGTCCTGCCTCGTCAACCCCCGTGCCTGCCATGAAACGATCAGGCCCTTTGTCCGAGCCGGCCGACCGAAACGGATAGCGGTGGTCGGCGCAGGCCCGGCGGGACTGGCCTGTGCCGTCACCGCCGCCGAGAGGGGGCACCGGGTCACCCTGTTCGAGGCTGCGGAGACTGTCGGTGGGCAATTTCTATTGGCACGGCTCATCCCGGGCAAGGAGGAGTTCGAGGAAACCCTGCGGTACTACCGGGTGCAGCTGGCGAGGCTGGGTGTGGACGTGAGAACCTCATGCACGGCGACTCCTGAGCTGGTGCGGGGCTATGATGATATCGTCATCGCCAGCGGAGTCAAACCGCGGCCGGTCGAGATCGAGGGGAAGGATCTCCCCCATGTGTACAGTTATGCCGAGGTAATCGGAGGGAAGAAAATTGCCGGCCGTCGCGTGGCGATCATCGGTGCCGGCGGCATCGGTTTCGACACCTCTACCTTCCTGCTTGAGAAAGGGCGGTCATCCCATCATCTCGATGCCTTTCTGGATGCCTGGGGCATCGATTGTCAGTACCGGCAACCCGGAGGTCTGAAAATTCCGGAGTGGCCGGTCCCCGACCGCGAGATCCACCTGCTGCAGCGCAAGGCGGGCAAGCCCGGCGAAGGGCTCGGCAAGACAACGGGCTGGATTCATCGCTCAGTACTGAAGAAGAGCGGTGTCCGGTTCTGGAGCGGGGTACAGTACCTGCGCATCGATGGTGAAGGGCTGTGGGTTCGCCACGGCGGGGAGGAGAAGCTGATTGCCGTCGATACGGTGGTTGTCTGCGCCGGCCAGCTGTCAGAACGCGGGCTGGCTGCGGATCTGGAGCGCGCAGGTGTCGGCTTCCACCTCATCGGAGGGGCGATGGCGGCCGGCGAGCTTGACGCCAAGCGCGCAATCCTCCAGGGAACGGAGCTGGCAGACAGGCTGTGAACCCGTCGTACGCCTGCGGCTTCACCCCCGGTCCTTCTCCAGTTCTTTCTTGACCGCCAGGCCGAGCTGATTGAGGCTGTAGGGTTTCTTGACAAAGGTTCCGGCCCCGAGCCTGCAGGCTACCTGCACCTCCTCGTTCTCGGAAAAGCCGCTGACGATGATGGCTTTCTGGCCGGGGTGGACAGTGATCATCATCTCGTAGGTCTGCCGGCCATTCATCCCTGGCGGCATGATCATGTCGAGGATGACCAGGTCGAATTTCCTCCTGCGCAGGAACTCGACCGCCTCTTCGCCGGAAGCGGCCGTTTCAACCGAATAACCGAGGACGGTGAGGATGGTCGAGGCGATGTCCCGCTGTATCTCTTCGTCGTCAACCACCAGGATGGAACCTTCCCCGCGCAGTTCGGCGCTGTCGACCATCAGGGTACGCGGTGTCGCCTGTTCCTCCGTGATCGGGAAATACAGGGAGAAGCAGGATCCGCGGGCCGTGCTGGCTACGGTCACCGTACCCTGATGATCGAGCATGGTGTTCCAGACCACGGTGAGGCCGAGGCCGGTGCCGCTTCTTCCCAGTTTCTTTCTGGTGAAGAAGGGGTCAAAGATATGCGGGAGGGCCTCGGCGGGGATGCCCTTGCCGTTGTCGCTTATTTCGAGCAGCGCGTAAGGGCCGGGAGAGAGTTGCGCGGGAATGCCGTCCACCTGCACGGCAGAGGTGGCAATGGTTATGGTGCCACCCTTGTCCAGAGCTTCTGCGGCGTTGGTGATCAGATTGACGATACATTTCGTTACATGTATCGGTGAACAGGAGATAGGCAGCGGCTCATCGTGCAGCATGATCCGGCAGGAGATCTCCGGGGGGCTGTTCATGAGTTTGCCGTGCTGGGGAGACTGAAGGTACTCCCTGACCGTTTCGTTCAGGTCGAGCACTTCACGGTTGCTGGCGACCCCTCTGGCCACGGTCAGCAGATCGGCGACAACGGCGGCCGCCCGATTCCCGGATTCCCTGATCTTCTCCAGCGGATCCCGGAGCGGACTGTCCATGGGCAGTTTGAGCAGGAGCAACTCGGGATAGTTGATGATGCCGGAAAGCAGATTGTTGAGATCGTGGGCGACGCCACCGGCCATCTGGCCGATGGACTCCATCCGCTTGGCCTTTGCCAATTCGGCCTGGGCCTCCTCCTTTTCCTTCAGTATCCTGTTGGCCTGTTCCGCCAGGATCTTCAGCTCGCGGATCTTCAGCCGTTTGGTATCGATCGGCCCGGTCCTGCCGGCCGCCGGCGCCATCGTGAACAGGCTCATTTCGTTGAGGAGTTTGAGGAAGAGGTGGCGGCCGATGAAGAACACGGCAATCAGGATGGAGACGAGAATGCAGAGGGTGGTGATGATCTTGCGGCGCAACTCGTCGAGCAGGGAGTGCCGGTATTCAGTGATTTTTTCATCGATGTCATCAAGGTAGACGCCACTTCCGATGACCCACTCCCAGCCCGGAATAGCCTGGACGTAACTGATTTTTCTCGCCGGCTTGCCGCTCTCGGGATCGAATGTGGCGGTGTATTCGAGGAAGCCGCCGCCTGGCTGACGGCCGGTGCGGTCGAGTTCCTGGACGAGCTTCATGCCGCTGGCGTCGAGCAGCTCCCAGCGGTTCTTGCCGATGACCTCCTTGTTGGCATGGTTCAGACAGATGCCTTCCTTGGTATGGATGAACACATAGCCCTTGGTTCCGTAGCTGACGGCGGCAATTCTTCTGATCGCCGCCTCCCGGGCTTTATTGTCGGCATCGGCGACAAAATCGCCGGCGCCGATGACCCATTCATATGGGGCAAAATGTTTGACGTAGCCGATTTTCAGCTGGCCCCTGTCGATATGGTACCGCTCGTCGATTTCCGGCCGGCTCCAGTAATAGTTGACAAAACCGCCTTCCGGCTGACTAATGGCCGTCCTGACAAAGGACTGGGCGATCTTCTGCCCCTGGCTGTCGGTGAGGTCGAAGTCGCTTTTCCCGATTGATTCCGACCGGTAGGGGTGGGCGATCAGGCGGTAGCCGGTGTCGTGGATCCAGAAGTAACCATGGCCGTCAAGCGGACGTTCCGCCATCAGCGCCCGGATGATGACCTGCTGGATCTCCTTGTCGGGAAACCTGCCGGCCATCTCTTTATGGATGGATGCCGCGATCCGGTAGCCGTTGTCGACCGCTTCGGATACGCGTTTGCGCAGCTCCGGTTCGACGGCCAGCCGGCGGAGATCGGCGCTTTCCACCATCAGGTTGACCAGCGTCCTGGATTCGGCCTTGCGGGTGGAAATGTAGTCATCGCGGACGAGGTCGAGCATCTGGTCGTGGTGCCGGTATTCGCCGACCAGCCAGAAGATGCCGAGCGTACCGACGGCCAGCAGCAGGACCGTGGCAATCACGATCTGGTACAGTGTCCGGAAACTGTAGGTTCCTTTCAGCATGGCCGCATCAGTTCGTTCTGGGCAAAGAAGGGTGCACGGTTGCTGCAACACGCACGATGAATTTCAGAATTGAAGGCTTTCCTGCCTCTCCCTGGCCGCTTTCCGCTCTTCGCACCTCCTCGTGTACTGCTCCTCGCTGTCGCGGAGTTCCCTGGCCAGCTTTCTGCACGCCTTTTTTGCGGAATCCTTTTTCTTCTGCAGGGACTTGTCGGCGGAGTCTTTCAGTTTCTTCTTGGTTTTCTTCAGTTTTTTCCACTGGAAACTGTACGCTGCGAAGAGGTTGGCCCATCGTTCCTCCTCTTCCGTGTCATAGGCAATGACCTCGAGGTGGTCGGCACTGTAGGCAATGGTAAGGTCTGTGCTGCAGAACCGGCATTGGCCGGTTGTGATGACGCAGGTGCTGGCCTCGAACCGGCCGTTGAATTCTCTCCTTGAGGAAGCATCGTAGTCTATGGTGTAGGACTTGTCGCAGACCGGGCAGAAGAAATAGTAGTTTGCGGGCCCCCAGATTTCGCCTTCCCGTTGGCCTGTGGCGCTGATCTTCTTCTTTTTTCCTGTCATGGTTCTCTTCCGGGCGTTCCGGTCTGGTGGATGGTGTGCAGCGGGTCAAGACGGAATCAGAACGGTACGCTTTCCTCCAGCCGCCGTGCGATCGTTGCCCTCTTGCATTCTTCGAGGTATTTCTCGTTCCTGGAAAAGATCTTGTTTTCCAGCCGTTCGAGCTTGCGTCTCAGCCGGTTTTTCTTCTCCTTGAGCTCGATTGTCCTGTCCTTGCCGTACAGCTCTTTCATCCGCTGGAATTGCTGCTGCTTCTGCTCATGCCGGTTGGCAAGGCGGCGGCGACGCTCTTCGGCAGCGCTGTCGTAAGCGAGGACGCCAAGATGGTCGGCGTCGTAGACCAGGTAGATCAGGGTCTGGCAGTACGCGCAGGGGGCTTCCTTGATGAAACAGGTGTACTCGTCGTATCGGCCGTCATAGACCTTCCTGCCGGCGGCGTCGTAGCGGATACGGTAGGGTTGGGCGCAGACGGGGCAGGAAAAGTGGTAGGTTTCCGGCTTTCCCGGATCCGGGGCGAGTATCGACGATGCGGGGGTCATGGCGTATCTCCCTGATTGGCCAGATGCGTTCCAGTTTGTATTGTAGCTGGAAAGGTGGAAGGAGGTCAAATTTTCATCAGAGAAAACCCGGATTGTGCGGCAATACTCGTCGTGCCGGTCGGTATCATTCCGGGTCGGCATCACCGGACGTATATCCGCTGCCGTCCTTTTCCTCTGCCGGGGACTGGCCTTGGCTGTCGCCGGCATAAAGCTGAGTTGCCGCAAGGAGCAGGAAGGCGATGGTGACCAGTGGCGCCAGATAGACAAAAAAACCGGCAAGTCGGGGATAGCCGGCTGATTGGGCAAAATCCGGGGCGAGGTGCTTCAGCAGGATATGGCTGGCGATCGCCAGCAGCACGCACAGCCACCACGGGATCCTGGCGCTGGCCGGCGGTTGCTTTGACGCTGGGCTGCTCATGATTCGTCCAGGACGATTCCGGCCATTTCCCGTACCTGCGGACTGGGATCGGCGAGTTTCGTCCTGACCAGTTCGATCGCCTCGCCGGTGCCGATGATGCCGAGGATGTTCACCGCCTCACCCCGGTACAGCGGCTCTTCACTGTCGAGGGCCTTGCCGAGGGATGGAATCGCCAGCGGCAGTCGTTCGGGTTGCAGGGTCTTGAGCTCCTCGACCAGTACAGAAACACCGAGTCGGACCGCGAAGCGTTCGTCGGCGAGGATCTCGCCGATCCAGCAATAATAGCGGGGATCCCGACGGAACATGGCGATGATGTTGTCGACATGACCCATCTCCAGGAAATCGGCTATCACCTTCTTCAGTTCTTTGTCGCTGACCTGGTCCATGTCGTCGTTCTCCAGCTATTCAAGCCTTGTCAATGCCGCCATTGTTTCACTGTGCCGGCAAAGGCCGGCGAAGGCAAGTGAATTGCGGTTTCTATGGGCCGAAGAGGCGGGAGGAGGCGGTATCTTCGCCGTTGCCATTGGAACGGTCCATGGCCACCAGGTCGGCGTAGTAGCCGCCGGTGGCCATCAGTTCGTCATGGCTCCCCTGCTGGACGATCCGGCCGTGCTGCATGGCGATGATGTGGTCGGCTCGACGGATGGTCGAGAGACGGTGGGCGATGACCAACGAGGTCCGGCCCCGGAAGCTGTCGTCGAGGGCCTCCTCGAGAATGTTTTCCGATTCGGTGTCGATGGCGGCAGTGGCCTCGTCGAGGACGAGGACGGCCGGATCGCGGCACAGTACCCGGGCAAAGGCCAGCAACTGCTTCTCACCGGAGGACAACTCATGGCCGCCTTCGCCGATCATGGTGTCGAGCCCGTGCGGCAGGCGGCGGACAAAGCGGTTCATGCCGGTACGGGAGAGGATCGACTCCACGTCTTTACGGCTCCGGCCGCTGTTCATGACGATGTTGGCGAGCAGGCTGTCCTGCAGGATCAATACGTCCTGGAGGACGACGCCGACCATCGACCGCAGGTCGGCCAGCGCCAGATGGGAGATGTCGAGACCGTCGATGGTGATCGTCCCTGACTGCGCTTCGTAAAAGCGCAGCAGCAGGTTGACGAGGGTCGTCTTGCCGGAGCCTGTGGTGCCGACCAGGGCGACTGCCTGGCCCGGTCGCAGGGTCAGGGACAGGTCGTGAATGACGGGGGTCTGCGGGTTGTACCCGAAGCGGATGCGGTCAAAGTGCAGTTCGCCACGAACGGTTGCAGGTTTCGCAAGCGGTCGGGCCGGGTCGGCGATCCGGCTTGCGGTGTCGAGCAGCTGGAAGATCCGCTCGGCCGAGGCCATCGCCGACTGGACGATCGAATATTTCTGCGACAGTTCCCTGAGCGGCTGAAAAAACAGGCGCATATAGGAGATGAAGGCCACCAGCTCGCCGAGGCTGAGCCGGGACTGGAGGATCTCGCCGCCGCCGTACCAGAGGATCATGGCGGTGGCGAGGCTGCTCATGAACTCGGTGATCGGCATGAACGTGCCGAAGAGGCGGATCTGACTGAGCGTCCGTTCCAGGTAGCCACGGCTCAGGTCTTCAAACTCCCGTCTGCTCTTTTCCTCCCGGCTGAACAGCTGGAGGATGGCCATGCCGGTGATGGCTTCCTGCAGGAAATTGTTGAGCAATACCAGCTGGCTGCGGATGGCACGGAAGCAGGCGCGGGCCAGTCGGGCGAAGAGGGTGGTGACAAGTGCCGAAATCGGGACGAAGATCGTCAGCAGCAGGGCCAGCTTGACGTTCATCAGGTAGAGCAGTATCAGGATGCCGAGCATCCGCACCAGTTCATTGAAGAGGGTGACCATCACCGAGGTGAACATCTCGTGCATGTTCTGGATGTCGTTAGTCAAACGGGTGACTAGACGGCCGGTGGGGTGGGTGCTGAAGAACTGCAGATCCAGGCGGAGGATGTGGGTGAACAGGTCCTGGCGGATGCGGTGCATGATCGACTGGCCGATCCACTCCAGCAGGACAGTCTGGACGAAGGTCGTGGCGAAGACCAGCAGGACCAGCAGCCCGTACCACAGCGAGGTCCGGGTGAGTCCGGCGAGCCGGGCGGTGTCCTCGAGATTGCCGGCGGTAATGAAACCGTCGATACCTTGCTGGAGGAGGGTCGGCAGGGTCAGGGTGCCCCCGGTGATAAACAGGGACAGGGTCACCGCCCCTGCCAGGGCCAGCCAGTGATGGATGCTGTACCGGAGGATTCGCCCCCAGATGCGGAAATCGCTGAGCGATCCTCCTCGTTTATCCTCATCGTAGCCGAAATTCCTCATAACGCCTCCTCCGCCTGCGGCCGCATCTGTTTTTCGTACATCGACCGATAGAGGGAGCTGGCGGCGAGGAGTTCCTCATGGCCGCCGGTGCAGGCGATCCGGCCCTCGTCGAGGACGATGATCCGGTCGGTGAGGGAGAGCATCTTGATCCGGTTCGAGACGATCAGCACGGTCTTGCCGGCGAAGCGCTGCCGCAGCCCGGCGAAGACTTCGTGCTCGGTGGCGACGTCGACCGCCGACAGGCCGTCGTCGATCACCAGCACCGGCCGGTCGCAGAGCAGGGCCCGGGCCAGGGCCAGACGCTGGCGCTGGCCGCCGGACAGCTTGACGCCGCGCTCGCCGATGAGGGATGCATAGCCATCCGGCAGTTCACGGATCTCCTCGTCGATGGCAGCGCTGGCGGCGGCCGCGATGATTTCCTGCTCCGTGGCCTCCGGCCGGCCGAGGGCGATATTGGCGGCGATGGTATCGGAGAACAGGACGGGCTCCTGGCCGACATAGGCGATATGGTTGCGGACATATGAAAGCGGCAAGGCGTTGACGTCGCGGCCGCCAAAGAACAGCTGGCCGTCCGCTACCGGATAGAGCCGGGCCAGCAGCCGGCAGATGGTCGACTTGCCGCTGCCGGTACGGCCGGTTATGCCGTGGATGCCGGGGCCGATCTTGAGATCGATATCGACGAGAGCCGGAGACAGCCCGGGGGCATAGGCGAAGTGCAGCCCACGCAGGCTGAACGAAGGGTGATCGAGCGGCGGTTCGCCGTTGTCGGCGATATCCGGCAGGGTTGCACGGCAGCCGAGCAGGTGATGGATGCGGTTGAGCGAGGTCAGTCCGCGCTGGACGATGTTGGCTACCCAGCCGATCGCCATCATCGGCCAGACCAGCATCGCCAGGTAGGAGATGAAGGCGACGAAATCGCCCATGGTGAGGGTGCCGGCAATCACCAGTCGGCCGCCGACCAGCAGGATTATCAGCATTCCCAGGTTTCCCGCCAGTGTCGCGATCGGGGTGATCAGCCCCTGGATGTAGGCGACGCCGAGATTGCTTCTGACGTAGCGGCGGCCAAGCCGGTCGAACCGGTCGGTCTGGAACAGCTCCATGGTGTAGGCCTTGATCAGGCGGATGGAAACGACGGTGGAGCGGGAGAACTCGGTCAGGAGGGAAAACTGTTCCTGCACGGTATTGAAGCGATGATGCAGGCGACCGCTGAGGCTGCGGGTGAACCAGGCGAGGAAGGGCATCGGCAGCAGGGCCAGCAGCGTCAGCTGGACATGGATGTGGAGCATGAAGGCGATGGTCGCCAGCGACATCACCAGCGCGTCGGCGGCGGCAACCATGCCCATGCCGCAGGCCATCTGGACGGCGGCCAGGTCGTTGCTGGAGTGGGCCATCAGGTCGCCCGGGGTGTGTTTTTCGAAGAAGGGGGCGTCCATCCGCAGCAGATGCGAAAAGATCCGGTTGCGCAGGTTCTGCTCGAGCAGCCGGGAAAAGCCGATGATCAGGTAGCGCCAGACGAAGCGGAGACCGGCAACGGCGATGGCGATGGCGACGATCAGCGCGGCCAGGCCGAGCAGACTGGCATGGCTGATGGAACTGTCCGCCAGACCGTCCACCCCGTGCTTGAGGACGCGGGGGATGACCAGCTGCAGGAAGTCGACGATGATCAGGGCGACGAAGCCTCCGACCAGCTGCCAGCGGTATCGGCCGAACGATGGCCGCAGCAGATCGATCAGCTCGGGAAGGCTGGCTCGTTTTGGGCTGGTGTCTGCGGAGGCGTCGGAAGGAGGTGTATGCACTGACAGAGGAAGTACAAATAATGCGCGTGGAGGCATGAAGAATCGAAGGATTCCGTCTCGGTTTCAGTCGGTTGTTGTTTCAGCTATAACAGACCATGGCTCGAAACCCAAGGGCAAAACCGGCGATGAACATTTCGGGAGGGATCTGCCGGGTGCTTTTCGGAAAGAATGGCTCCAGCGGAGACCGCTGTTTGTTTTTCCTCTCACCGTGATTATGCTGTGTCGAAAAGATATCGGGCGGCACCTATACGGAATCAGGCGGAGCGGGCATGGCAGAGATAATTGTCGAAACCAGGGATCTGGAGAAGGTCTACACCATCGGGGAACGCCGGCAGCAGATCCTCAAGGATATCAACCTGCAGATTTTTGCCGGTGAATTTGTCGTCGTTTCAGGCTCTTCCGGCAGCGGCAAGACTACCCTGCTGAGTATCCTGTCGGGTATTGACAGGCCGACATCCGGCAGCATCCTGCTCTCGGGCCGGGACATCACCGGCATGAGCGAGGACGAACTGGCTCCGGTGCGCAACGTCGAGACCGGTTTCGTCTTCCAGGCCTTCCACCTTGTGCCTTCGCTGACCGCCCTCGAAAACGTGATGTTTCCGGCTGAGCTGCGACGCGACCCGCAGGCCCGGGTCAAGGCCGAGGAGCTCCTCAGGCGGGTTGGCCTCTGGGAGCGCCGGAGCAGCTATCCCCAGCAGCTGTCCGGTGGGGAAAAGCAGCGGACGGCGATTTGCCGGGCCCTGATCAATCACCCGAAGATCGTCTTTGCCGATGAACCTACCGGCAATCTCGATTCGGAAAACAGTCGGGGTATCGTTGAGCTGCTGGCAGAGCTGCACCGCGAGGAGAAGACCACGCTCGTCCTTGCCACCCACAGCCCGGAGATCGCCGCCCGTGCCGATCGGGTCATCGTCCTGCGCGATGGATGCATTGTCGAGAAGGGGGAAGGGGCTGATGCTTGACTGGCGCTTTCTCCTCCGTGAAATCTGGCAGGGCCGTAAGCAGGCCATGATCTTCATCTTCTGCGTCGCCCTGTCGCTGGCGACAATGGTGGCCCTGAACGGATTCCGCCGCGACATCGATCGAGGCATCACCGGCGATGCCCGCGCCCTGCACGGCGGCGACATCATCCTCCACTCCCACTACGAACTGTCGCCGGGGTTGCGGCAGGCGGTCGAGAGGGTGCAGCGGCAGGGGCGGGTTGCCCAGGCCGCAGACACCTGGAGTTTTTATTCGCTGATCCGCAGCGTGAATGATCAGGACACCCTGTTTGCCAACCTGAAAGTGGCGACCGTTGGCTACCCCCTGTACGGCCGGGTCGAGCTGCAATCGGGGCGACGGCTGGATCAGGCGCTGCAGCCGGGCGATGTCGTCGTGGCCGCCGATGTCCTGCACCGGATGCGCTTACAGATCGGCGACCGCCTGCACATCGGCGAGGCCACCCTGCGCATCGCCGACGTGGTGACCTATGAATCGGCGCGGCCGGTGGATCTGTTCAGTTTCGGGCCGCGGGTCTTTGTCGCCGCGGCCGATCTCGAGGCCATCGATCTGATCAGGAAGGGCAGCCGGGTCAGTTATGAAACCGTGCTCAAGGTCAGTCGTGAAGGTGAGGTCGAAGAGCTGGCCGCCGTGTTGAAGGACGCCGCGGTCGCCGGTCAGGAGCGGGTCGAGACCTACCGAACCGCCGGCTCTCGGATCAAGCGGTTCTTCGATAATCTCCTCTTCTTCCTGTCGTTGATATCGCTGTTCACCCTGCTGCTGGCGGGCATCGGCATGCAGAGTTCGCTGACCGCCCTGCTGCGGGAAAAGGAGATGACCCTGGCCATCGTCAAGTCCCTGGGTGCGACAAGGGGGTTTCTCTACCGACACTACCTCGTTCTCGCTCTTGTTCTCGGCATGGTCGGCAGTGCCGCCGGCAGTACCGCCGGCCTGCTCCTCGAGGGGTATCTGCCACGGCTCTTTGCCGGTCTCCTGCCGCCCGGCAGCCGGATCGAGATATCGCTTCTCGATCTGCTGGAGGGGATGGGCCTGGGCCTGGCCGTGGTGCTGTTCTTCACCTTCCTGCCGCTGTCCCGCCTGAACCGGGTCAAGCCGGCGGTGATCTTCAAGCGGGAGGTATCGGATGGCAGCCGGCGTGCGGCCTATTATCTCACCCGGGCAGCCGGACTCGTCTTCCTGACCGTGCTGGTGGTCCTCCAGCTGAGGGATCTGGAAATCGGCCTGTGGTTTGTGGGCGGCAGTCTGGCGCTGATCCTGGTGATGTCGCTGCTGGCCCGCGCCGTCCTTCAGTTCGCCAGGCGATGGACGCCGCATCCGCTTGCCCTGCGGCTGGCTGTCCGCAGCCTGGTGAGGCCGGGCAACGCCACCCGGGCGATCGTCGTCACCCTGTCATCGGCCCTGGCGATTCTGCTGGCCATTTTTCTGCTCGAGCGCAACCTGCGCCAGACCTTTATCGATTCCTACCCGGCCGAGGCTCCCAATCTGTTCAGCCTGGACATCCAGAAGGATCAGCGCGACGGCTTCCGCCAACTGGTCGGCGAGGATGTCCAGATGTTCCCGGTGATCCGGGCCCGTCTGGTGTCGATCAACGGGAAGGCGGTGCAGCGGGAGAAGGAGGATGTGCCCCGGGGCGACAGCCTGACCCGCGAGTTCAATCTCACCTATCGCGACGATCTGCTGCCGGACGAGGAACTGCTCGCGGGACGTGCGCTGTTTCGGACCGGAGAGAATGGACGGATTGGTCTGCAGGTATCGGTTCTCGATACCGTCGCCGAGATGGGCGACATGGAGATCGGCGACGTCCTGCGTTTCAGCATCCAGGGGGTGCCGCTGGAGGCGGAAGTGACGAGCATCAGGACCAGAACCAGATCGAAGCTGTATCCCTTCTTCTATTTCGTCTTTCCCCCGGCCTTTCTCGAGAAGGCGCCCCAGACCTATTTCGCCGCCCTGCACCGGCCCAGGGATGAGATCCCCGCTCTGGAGAGCCGCATCGTCACGGCCTATCCCAACGTCAGTATCATCAATATGGCGGCGAGTGCCGCCGAGCTTGGCGGGCTGATGCAGAAGCTTTCCGGCATCATCCGCTTCTTCGCCGGCTTCTCGCTGCTGGCCGGGGCGCTGATCCTGGTCAGTTCGATCCTGGCGACACGGCTGGCCAGGGTGCGGGAGGCGGTCTACTACAAGGTGCTTGGCGCCCGGTCCTCTTTTGTCCTTGCCGTATTCGTCCATGAAAACCTGCTCTTGGGTCTCGCCAGCGCCATCTTTGCCGTGGTCCTGGCCCAGGTGCTGAACTGGGCCGTCTGCCGTTTCGTGCTGGAGATCGCCGTCAGGCCCGACTGGCTGGCCACCCTGACAGCGGCGACGGTGACGGTGGCGCTCGTCGTCCTGCTCGGGGTACTCAGTTCCGCCTTGCTGCTGCGCCAGAAACCTGCCGATTTTCTGCGGGAGCAGAGTGGTGAATGAGATGGCGGACACGTCGGCGATTGCCGCTGGCTCCGGATGCCTTTCTTGATTTCAGTCCCTGCTGCTGCTACAGTCGTAGGCGAGCTGACTGAAAAGATCCTGGCAACGACCGGCGGCTTTCCGGTCGTCCGGTCCAATACTTGAGGATTGCCATGCTCCCTTCCATCCTCGCGATCAGCATCGGCGCAGCCGCAGGGGCCATCCTGCGGTGGCTGCTCGGCACGGCGCTGAATTCGCTGTTTCCGACCATCCCTCTTGGAACGCTTGCTGCCAACCTGGCCGGCGGCTACCTGGTCGGCGTGGCTATGACCCTTTTCGCCAGCCTGCCCGGCCTGGCCCCGGAGTGGCGACTGCTGGTCATCACCGGTTTTCTTGGCGGACTGACCACCTTTTCCACTTTTTCGGCCGAGGTCACGGTCCTGCTTCAGCAGGGGCGCTTTCTCTGGGCCGGAGCGGCGATATCGGCACATGTGGCCGGCTCCCTGATGATGACCCTGCTCGGCATTGCCACGGTTGTCGCCGCCCAACGTCTGTAAGAGGAGAAACGAGCCATGACTGGATACCAGTTGACCTTTTTCACCCAGCAGAATCGCCGGCACTGCGGGATGCCACTGGGGCAGTGGCTGCTCGAGGTTGCGCATGACATCGGCATCCGGGGCGCGACGCTGATGACGGCGGCTGAAGGTTTCGGGCACGACCGGAAGATCCGATCCGTCAGTTTTTTCGAGCTGACCGAACAGCCTGTCGAGGTGACGATGGCGGTCAGCGGTGAGGAGGCGGACCGGCTGTTCGACAGACTGCGGACAGAGAAGGTTAAAATCTTTTATGTCAAGACCCCGATTGAGTTCGGGATGACCGGAGAAGACGGGGATGTTTGAAACCCTGAAAAGATTGCCGCAAACGGTGTGGCTGATCGGTTTGATCAGCCTGGTCAATGATGCGGCCTCGGATATGATCTATCCCCTCATCCCTCTGTACCTCGCTTCTGTGCTGATGGCCGGACCGCGGACGCTGGGTCTGATCGAAGGGATTGCCGAGGCGACGGCCAGCCTCCTCAAGCTGTTTTCCGGAGTCATTGTCGATCGTACCAGGCGAACGCGGACATGGATCATCTTCGGCTACGGCCTGGCCGGATTCGGTCGGCCGCTGATCGCCTTTGTCGGCAGCTGGCCGTTTCTTCTCGCCATCCGCTTTGCCGACCGAGTCGGCAAGGGCTTGCGGACATCGCCGCGGGATGCCCTGCTGGCCGCCAGCGCCGGTGCGGATATGCGTGGCTTGGCGTTTGGGCTGCATCGGGCGATGGACAATGCCGGAGCGGTTCTCGGCCCCCTGGTTGCGGCGATGCTGCTGGGTGGTGGAATGGCGCTCGAAGATATATTCCTGTGGTCGGTTGTGCCTGCTGTTCTCTGTCTGCTGCTGGCGCTGAAAATCCGTGAGCCGGAGATGGCGGCACCGCCGGCGGCGGCTCGGGCATTCGACTGGCGGCTCGGTGACATGCCACCTGCCTTCCGACGTTATCTCGTGATTGTGGCGATATTCACCCTCGGCAATTCCTCAAATATGTTCCTGCTGCTGCGGGCGCAGGAACTCGGGGTGCCGCAGGCCCAGGTACCGCTGCTCTGGGCTGCGGTTTCCGCCATCGCGACACTGTTCTCTACGCCCCTGTCGGCACTTTCGGACCGCTGGGGCAGGAGACGGATGCTGCTGGCAGGCTATCTCGCCTACGGAATATTTTATCTGGCGCTGGGATTGATCGCTGCACGGGGGCCGGGCCTGTATGGCTTATTCGCCTTCTACGGGCTGTTCATGGCCGCGACGGAAGGGGTTGAAAAGGCCATGGTGGCCGATCTTGCGCCTGAAGCACGGCGAGGAACTGCTTTTGGCTGGTTCAACCTGGTCACAGGCGGCATGCTTCTGCCGGCCTCGATCATCTTCGGCTGGTTGTACGAGAGTTTTTCGGCGCAGTCGGCCTTCCTGCTTTCGGCCAGCTGTTCCATCATCGCCGCGCTGCTGCTCATGACCTGGGTGAAACCGAAACAACCGGCAGATTGCGCTGGAAGTGTCCAGAATGCTGGATGAGAGTGAATCGGCCGCCGCAGCCCCGGATTGCTTTCATGATCGCGTGGGAGGGCGAGGTAAAGGCTGTGTCGTAAATCTCCCGACTGTGCACGTGATCACGCATGCTCAGAGCATTCATATCGCAGGAAGGGCGCCTGGTGGAACTGCCGGCTCCCGTGGAATCCGAAACTCAATCGGGAAGACAGTGCGCCGGAGGAGACGCTTGATTTCCTTTCCCGGCAGGACGACCTCAACGGCAAGGTCAGGTTTGCCTGATAAATGGTCAGCGGGATCTCAACTTCCTGTTGCGTCGCGGACGTCTGACCGATTCCAGCCTGGAGGCTGCCAATGATTCCCTCGAGGGCGTCAGGACCCTGCTGTCACACGACACCTTCCTGTCTGAGCTCAGTTGTCGTATTGATGCGTTCAGCGGATGTCGGCATCCTCTTGCTCTGAACCGATCTGGCATTATCCTGTCGTGATACGCTTAAACCGAATGCAGGAGGGAGTATGATGAAAATATCAGCGCTCATTGTTGGGACTATGCTGCTGCTAGGCCTTATTTTCGGCTGCAAGCAGGAATCAGAGAAATCGCCCCCGATCGGCGGCAGCACCTCGCCGGAACCCGCCCTGACCATTGTCGCCGTCGGCGACAGCCTGACTGCCGGCCAAGGCGTCGAGGAAAGTGAGGCGTATCCCGCCCTGGTCGAGAAAGCCCTGCGGGCCGGAGGCCATGATGTGAAGGTGGTGAATGCCGGGGTCAGCGGCGAGACGACGAGCGGCACCCTGTCCCGCCTCGACTGGGTGCTGACGCTCGACCCCGATATCGTCATCCTCGAAACCGGGGCCAATGACGGTCTGCGCGGCATCGACACCACGCTGGTCCGGAGCAACCTGCGGCAGATCATTGAAATGCTGCAGCAGAAAGGCATCATCGTCGTACTGGCCGGGATGAAGATGGTATGGAATCTCGGGCCCGACTATACCTCGGCATTCAACCGCATCTATCCTGAACTGGCTGCCGAAAAGGAGCTGATCTTCATGCCGTTCTTCCTCGAAGGGGTGGCGACCAGGCGGGAATTCAACCAGGAAGACGGGCTGCACCCGAATCCGGCCGGCTACCGGGTCATTGCCGAGACGATTCTGCCCTATGTTGAGGAGGCGGTCGCCGCGGCGGGCAAGGCGAAGAGCGGGTCAGACGGAGAGGCCGGCACAAAATGAACCCCGGGGATCATCGTATCAGCAGCATCGCCAATGAGATCATCCTCGAGAGCATCTCGGACGGCGTGTTCACGGTTGACCACGAGTGGCGGATCACCTCATTCAACAGGGCCGCCGAAGAGATCACCGGCATACCTCGTGCCGAGGCCATCGGCCGGTACTGCTGGGAAGTCTTCCGATCGAACATGTGCGAGGGGGACTGTGCCCTGAAGCGGACCATGAAGGAGGGGAAATCGTTCGTCAATTCGTCGACCTATATCGTCAACAGCGAAGGCCGGCGGATCCCGATCTCAGTATCGACCTCCCTTCTCAAGAATGTCGACGACCGGGTTCTGGGCGGGGTCGAGACCTTCCGCGACATCAGCGTGGTCGAGGAACTGCGGCGGGAGTTGAGCGGATGCGTTCAACTGGGGGACATGGTCAGCCGGAGCAGCACGATGCGGCATATCTTCGGCATACTCGAGCAGGTGGCGCGCAGCGGCAGTACCGTCCTGATCGAGGGAGAGACAGGGACCGGCAAGGAGGTGCTGGCCAGGGCCATCCACAACCTGTCGCCACGCCATGAGCGGCCGTTTGTCGCGATCAACTGCGGCGCCCTGCCCGACACCCTGCTTGAATCGGAGTTGTTCGGCTACAAAGCCGGGGCCTTCACCGGGGCTGAACGCGACAAGCCGGGATTGTTCCTGGCGGCGGAAGGCGGTACGCTCCTGCTCGATGAGATGGGCGATACCAGTCCGGCCTTCCAGGTCAAACTGCTGCGCGTCCTCGAGGAGAGGGAATTCCAGCCCCTGGGCGGTGTGGAAAGGCTGCGGAGCGATGTCCGGGTCATTGCCGCAACCAACCGCGATCTGTCGCAACTGGTCGGGGAGGGAATGTTCCGGCGCGACCTGTTCTACCGGATCAATATCATTCATCTGAAGCTGCCGCCGCTCCGGGAGCGGCGCGAGGACATCCCCTTGCTGATCGACCGGTTCGTCGCCCGGATGAACCGTCTGCGGGACCGGGCCGTCGCCGGCATCGACCAGGAGGCCATGGCGCTGCTGATGGAGCATTCCTATCCCGGCAATATCAGGGAACTCGAGAATATCATCGAACATGCCTTTGTCCTGTGCGGCAATGAAACCATCGGCATACGTCACCTGCCAGCCGGTATCGTTCTGCTGCCAAGGGGACATGTTGACCGGCCGGTCTCGGCCGGGGAAGCCGTCAACCTCGAATCTGCGGTCAGTTCGACGGAGACGAGGGTCATCCTCGAGGCCCTGGAGCGGAATGGGTATAACCGCAGGGCTACGGCTAAGGATCTGGGGATGCACACGACCACCCTGTTCCGTCGCCTGCGCCGCCTGGGATTACAGCTCCCCGAAAGGGATGGCCGGTCAGTCCGTAGCCCGAAGAACTAATCATTGCCATTGTGCATCGATGTGCAATGGTACGCAACGATCAATGGTTGCATTCTTGCAATCATATCCCCGATAGCCAGTATTTCAGCACCTCCTGCCTGGAACCATAACAATCCGATTTTACAGCCTTGAAAGCAAAATCCCGAGAACAGGGTTTCTCTGGCACGGCTTTTGATGTGCATATGCATAAAACGTTTACAGGGAGTATGCCCATGCGTGTTGCCATGACAGTATGGGGCGATCGGATCTCTCCGGTATTGGATAGTGCGCGGACCCTTCTCATTGCCGAGGTAGCCGGGGGGCAGGTTGTCGACAGAAGGCTGGAGTTTTTCGCGGCCGGGTTCCTGCCCCAGCTGATGCAGATCATCCGTCAGCAGGCGGTGGAAGTGCTGATCTGCGGGGCCGTATCGCAGGAACTGGCCAGCTGCATCGAAACCTGCGACGTGGAGCTCGTGCCTTTCCTTGCCGGAGATGCGGAACTGATACTGGAAACCTTTGCCCGGGGACAGTCGGTCGCTGTTTTTGCCATGCCGGGTTGTCGATGTTCAGGAAAGTGCAGGAACTTCATGGTTGATGCCTGTCGGCGCAAATCGGATCTTTGCCGACAGTGACCGGCATCCTTTCGGCGGGTTCCTCGTGAGAAGGAGGTTTGAAAATGCCAGGCAAGAATCGTAGGGAATCGGGCGGTACCGGAGCAAATGCAGGGAGGAGAAGCGGAATGTGCCGGAAATCAGGAGATGCAGCGCCCCCCGGGCAGGGAACGGGTCGCAAGGGAGGAGCGGTACAGGGTGGATGCCGGAGGCGGCAGGATGACGGGCAGCGCCCGGGGCGTGGCGGAGGACCTCGGGGTGCGGCCGTTGCCGGTGGTGAGGCAGAGATTGCTCCTGTCGGCGAAGTCGATGCAACGGGAGGGACTGAACAGGCGGGAGATCCGAATCAGCAGGCTCTGGACGAAATCATGGAAGCGGTGCGGCAGATGGAGATGCACCCGAAAGGAACAAGAGAAAGGGGAAAATGATGCTGCGTGTCATACTGGCCAGCAGGGATATGGAGAGTCTCGCCCGGTTTGCAGCAGGCCTGCAGCAGGATCCGCAGACTGAGATGACCTGGGTCGATTCGGCTGCCGCCGCGCTTGATGCCGTCGGACGGGGGAATATCGACCTGGTGGTGTTTGGTCTGGAACTGGTTGATGCCAGTCCTGTGGAGTGTGTCAACCAGTTGATCCGCCGGAATCCGATGATCAATTGTTCGATGGTCAGCGGAATGGAGCACGATGCATTTCATGAGGCCACGGAAGGTCTCGGCATCCTGATGCAGCTTCCGCCATCCCCATCGGCTGAGGATGCCCGGGCCTTGTTGGCGAAGATCGACAGCATCGCGGTACAACTCGGTGGCCTTGCCGGTGCGGGAGGGGTGGAATGATCATCAGCGTAGCCAGCGGCAAAGGCGGTACCGGCAAGACGACGGTAGCCACCAACCTGGCGGTCAGTTTCGGGAGTGGTTGCACCCTGCTTGACTGCGATGTCGAGGAGCCCAACGCGCATCTTTTCCTGCACCCGCACATCGACCGCAGTGAGACGGTCACCACATTTGTGCCGGTGGTCGATGAAAGCCGGTGCAGCGCTTGCCGGAAGTGTGCGGATATCTGCCGTTTTTGCGCCATCACGGTTATTGGCGAAAAGGTCCTGGTCTTCCCGGAGCTGTGTCACAGCTGCGGCGGCTGTCAAGTGGTCTGTCCCGAGAACGCCATATCCGATGGCCAGCGGGAGCTCGGTGTCATCGAGTGGGGAATGGGAACCGGGGTGCCTGTAATCCAGGGGAGGATCCGTGTCGGCGAGGCGATGTCGCCACCACTGATTCGCAAGGTGCGTGCCGCCGCTGATACCGAAGACCAGATCATCATCGATGCCCCGCCGGGTACTTCCTGCCCGGTGATCGCGGCGATGCGCGGTGCCGATTTCATCCTGATGGTGACCGAGCCGACCCCGTTTGGCCTCCATGATCTCAAGCTGGCGGTCGGTGCGGTGCAGATGCTCGGCATTCCATGCGGACTGGTAATCAACCGTGCCGACATGGGAGACGACCGGGTCAGGGGATATGCGTTGGCGGAGAGGCTGCCGATTCTGCTGGAAATTCCCTTCGACCGGAAGATTGCCGAGGCCTATTCCTGCGGCCGGATGATTGTCGAGGTGATGCCGGAGTGGAAGGAAAAATTCCGGGAGCTGTTGCAGCAGATCAAGGTGGAGATCCTGGCGAGTTCCTGGAGGAGGAAGGAGAGATGAGAGAACTGGTTGTGGTCTCCGGCAAGGGCGGTACCGGAAAGACGAGTCTCACCGCGGCGTTTTCCCATCTGGCTGATAACCACATCGTCTGCGACGCCGATGTCGATGCGGCGGACCTGCATCTCCTGCTGGCGCCGGATGTAAAGGAGCGCCATGAATTCATGGGGGGCGGTAAGGCGATTGTCGATCCGGAGCGGTGCACCCGCTGCGGTCAGTGCCGCGAGCTCTGCCGGTTTGATGCCATTGACGATGAATTCGTCGTCGATGCCATTGCCTGCGAGGGCTGCGGGGTCTGTGTCGATCTCTGCCCGGTCGGAGCCATCGATTTCCCGATCCAGAAATGCGGCGAGTGGTTTGTCTCGGAGACCAGGGTGGGGCCGATGGTCCATGCCCGACTCGGGATCGCGGAGGAGAATTCCGGAAAACTGGTGAGCTGTATTCGCCGGGAAGCCAGCAGGCTTGCCGAAGCAAATGGACAGGAATTGATCATCACCGATGGGCCTCCGGGCATCGGTTGTCCGGTCATTGCGGCAATCGGTGGTGCGACGGCACTGGTCCTGGTGGTTGAGCCGACCGTCTCCGGACTGCACGATATGGTCCGCCTGACAGACCTGGCCAGCCATTTCAGAGTTCCCTGCCTGCTGTGTGTCAATAAGTTTGACCTGAACCCGGAGATGACCGGTCGGCTGGAGGATATGGCACGGGAACGCAAAATTGCCGTCGTCGGCCGGGTTCCATTCGACCCGTTGTTCACCGAGGCGATGATTGCCGGGCGGACAATCGTCGAATACCGGGAGGACGCTCCGGTCGCGGCTGCGATTCGTCAGATTTGGCAGAATATCGCCGGTTCTCCGGCGATGAACAGTTACGGTATACGGATTACCTCGTAACACTCACATCACAACAAGGAGAAAAACATGGCACGGGTACGTATTGCAATTCCCTCGGAAGGAGAAGGCGGACTGGACGGCGTACGGTCGGGACATTTCGGGCATTGTGACGTCTTTACGTTCGTCGATCTCGAAGATGGAGAAATCAAGGAGGTGTCGACCATTCCCAATGTGGAGCATTCGCAGGGCGGCTGCATGGTGCCGGTCAGTCTGCTGGCCCAGCATAAGGTCAACGCCCTGGTGGTGGGCGGTATCGGCATGCGGCCGCTGATGGGTTTCCGTCAGGTCGGGATCATGGTCTATCACGAGGACCAGCGGGCGGAGATCAGGCCGGTGGTGATGGATCTCATTGCCGGCAGGATTCCGGTGATAGAGGACAATCAGGTCTGTGGCGGCGGGAATCGCTGACAGGGAGGAGAAGATGAAGATTGCAGTGACAGCCAAGGGGAAGGAGCTTTCTTCCCCGGTTGATCCGCGTTTCGGTCGGGCAGCACATATCCTGATAGTCGACAGCGAGACGATGGATTTCGTGGCACTCGACAATTCCGGCAATGTCAATGCGCTCAAGGGTGCCGGCATTCAGGCGGCGACCATGATATGTGAACAGGGCGCCGAGGTGCTGCTGACCGGCTACTGCGGCCCGAATGCCTTCAGGACCCTGGAGGCGGCCGGAATCAAAGTCGGCAGCGATACGACGGGAACGGTCGCCGAGGCCGTCGATAACTTCAAGCGGGGAGCAGTCCGTTTCAGCGAGGCGGCCAATGCCGAAGGACACTGGTAAAACTTTCGACCCGTCAGTTGCGGCGGCTTGGGCAAAGGTCAGCTGAATTGGACAAATCAATGAACGAGAAGGCTTTTGAAGACATTGTCGCCCGTCTCCAGCAGGAAGTGTTCGCCGAGACCAGGAAGGCCTATGGCGACAAGGGTTTTGACCGCTGGCGCAATCCCCGTTACCATGGCCGGATGGAGGATGCCGACAGCTCCGCGCGGATCACCGGCAAATGCGGAGATACGATGGAGATCTACCTGAAGTTCATGGACGGAAGGGTGGAGAAGGCTTCGTACGCCACCGATGGCTGCGGTTCGAGCGCGCTCTGCGGCTCATTCGCTGCAGAAATGGCCATCGGCTGCGATCCCGATGAGATCAGCCGGATTGGCCGGGAGGAGATCCTGGCGCAGATCGGAGTCTTCCCGGCGGAGGAAGAACACTGCGCGGCCCTGGCTGCCGAGACCCTGCAGGAAGCCCTCCACCGGTATATGCTGCGTGAGAAAGCGAAGGATGCAGGATAGAAAAGGGACGGCTGGCCTTGTCCTGGGATCCCCTTCAACGATTCGTCTCCTCCGCTGTCAGAGACGCTTCAGCCTCAGGTTGATACTGGCAATGTCTTCCCTGTCGAAGTGTTCCGCGCGAAAACCGGCGCCAAACCATGTCCGAGTCGCCCGATATTCCTCATGTCCGGCGTCGGCGAGTATTTTCAGGCTGTCCTGAAAGCTGGCGATGCCGCCGCTGTCCTCCGGCGGACAGGCCCGCCTGCCGGTCAGCAGGACCGCGTGGGCAGGGCTTTCTGCCGGAGGGACTATCTGCTCGACTGTGATCCGGTGTTCCCAGTAATCCCCCATATCGTAGACATAGAGAAATGACGACGACAACCGCTGTCCCAGCGTGTCGAGGGTGAAGTCGCGTTCATCGCGTTTATCGCTCGAATACCATTCGTCTTCCTCATCCGGGATGGCATACAGTTCACCGCGGATGGCAAAGTGATGGAGGTGGCTGTCCGTCCAGCCCATGCAGGCCTGGATGATGGCGTGGAGGTCGGCGAGGCTGGTCGTCCCGGGAACCAGGATACGTCGCCATATCGGCGGTTTGGATCCGACCAGCGACACCTTGAGTTGAAAGGCCGGGCCTGGGAAGGCAGTTATTTTCGCCGGTCCCGGGAACCTGCCGCGAATGAGCTGTCCTTTTTTCGCCGGCCCCTCGCTGGTGAAAGTGATATTTGCCTTGCTGCTGTCATCCTTGCCGCAGCATTTCTTGGATTTCTTGCCGCCGTTGCCCGGGCAGGGGGCGTTCCGGCCCGTTCTGGCGGAGCGGAACGGGATCAGGTTGGACTTTTTTGAAATTCCATCAAGTCTTTTGCAGTTTGTCAGGCGGGCGAATTCCTGCAGCTTTTCAACCGCCATGGGCAATGATGCCAGGAGGATGGCGAGGTGCCTGGAAGGAAGGTCTTCATCTTCGGCATCGAAATCGCCAAAGGCCTCACGCAGGATGTCTCCCGGCAAGCCCTCAAAATACGCGGTGCAGACCTCCGGGTCTATCAGCCCTTCGATGATCATCAGGCTGGACATCACCTCATAGGTCAGGTCCTCCGGCAGTGCGGACATGTCTTCCGGTTCCCAGATATCAGGCCTCAGGGACAAGGCGACGTTGAAGCCGAACACCCAGGCAAAGACTGCATCGTATTGGCCCGGCTTGAGCGTCAGGATATTGAATGGAAGGTGCAGGGTGTCGGCCCGGGAGGCATCGCTGAAGGCATTGTAGACCTCCATCAGGCAGCCGAGCATCTCCTGCGCCTGCGTCATCGAGTCGTGAACCGGCTTTTCCTCGCCGAAAATCTGATCCATCCATTCACCTGGCAGGATGACGTCCGGGGTGATGGCGATACCGAAGAGGTATCCCATCAACTCGTCGTACGTGAAGGTGTCGTCCGGGTCGGGGGAAAGGGCGAGATATCTGGTCAGGATCTTCTTTTGTCTGGCGGTTACCGGCGGCTTCATAGGTATGTCGTCGTCAAGGGGGAGTGTTGGCAGCGATAGTCGTATGGTACGGGACAATGACGGGAAATGAAAGGCCAATATTTTGCCGGTGGCCTCGGCTGCCGGCCGATTGAGGCGGCCGGCGGTCCGCTGCGGAAAATCATAGTAGAGATGGATGAAGACTGGTACTATCCGGACTTTTGTTTTGGGCGAGGGCAATCCAGGACAGAGGGGAAGACGAATGAAGGATGTCGACGTTTTCAAACGGCTTTTGGCGATTGTCGAGAAGTATCGGCGAGAGTCGCATGCCGGGACCTTTCTCGAATACCGCGACCCGGCCGAACTCGCTGCTCTGCTGGACCTGGAACGGGGGGAGGGCCGTGAGGACTGGCAGATGCTCTTCGAATGGGTTGAGAAGTATCTTCGCTATGCGGTCAAGACTGACCACCCCGATTTCGTCAACCGGATGTGGAGCGGAGCCAGTCTGCCATCGATCGTCGGCGAGATCGTTGCCGCCGTTTCCAATACCTCAGCCTGTACTTACGAGACCGCACCGGTCTCGACCCTGCTGGAAACATACATGATCGAACGCATGCTCCATATCGTCGGCTTTGTCGGCGGCCAGGGGCAGATGACCACCGGTTCGAGCAACGCCAACATGGTCGCGATGATGTGTGCCCGCAACCTCCACGACCCTGCGGTAAGGACGGAGGGAGTCGGCAGGGGGGCCCTTGCGGCTTTCGTCAGCGCCGATGCCCACTACTCGATGGACCGGGCGGCAAATATCCTCGGTATCGGACTCAGCCAGCTGATCAAGGTGCCGGTCGACGATCACGGCCGCATGGACATGGAGAAACTGGAGGGCCGCCTGGAGGAGGCAGTCGGTGCCGGCAGGAGACCGTTCTTTGTCGCTGCCACGGCAGGGACGACGGTCCGTGGGGCCTTCGATCCGATCGAACCCCTCCTCGCCCTGCGTTCCAGATACGGGTTCTGGCTCCATGTCGACGGCGCCTGGGGAGGGGTCGCCGTCCTCGGCGAACAACTGCGTCGGCGTTATCTGCGGGGTCTTGAGTTGGCAGATTCGTTCACCATGGATTTCCACAAGATGCTCGGATTGTCGTTGATCTGCAACGTCCTGTTGCTGAACCGGCAGGACAACCTTTTCCGGCAGGCCCTTTCGGCCGGCGATGGCAGCTATCTGTTCCGTGACGATGATGGGGAAGGGGCGCTTGATTTCGGCCCATCATCGCTGCAGTGCGGTCGCCGGGTCGACAGCCTGAAATGGTTCCTCGATTGGAAATTCCACGGCCAGGCAGGGCTTGCCGCCCGGGTTGAGCGGTTTCTCGATCTCTGCCGCCATGCTGAAAAATGTGTGGAGCAGCACGGGGAACTGGAACTGATGGCCCCGCGCGAATCGTTCAATCTCTGTTTCCGTTACCGTTGGCCAGAAACGGAGGCCAACCGTTTCAACCTCGCCCTGCGCACCAGGCTGTACCGGCAGGGGATCAGCATGGTCGGCTGCGCCTATATCGACGGCCGACTGGTTCTCCGCCTGCTCGTAACCAACGTTGCCTGGACCGTCGCTGATGTTGAGCGATATTTTGAAAGCCTCATCGCCGCCGGCCGGCAACTGGCAGCGGAGTGGCCGGCGGCATCCTGAGCTGCCGGCGCCTCGCGGTCTCTCAGCCGTTCTTCTTCTTGAATTCTTCCTTGTTCAGACCGAGACGTTTCATCTTGTTGTAAAGACCGCGCGGGTTCAGACCGGCGAGCTGGGCAGCCCTGTTGACCCGGCCCTGGCTCTTGGCAAGGACCATGCGCAGGTAGAGATCCTCGACCTCATCCATCACCTCCTGCTGCACCTGGGAGAGGGTCTTGCCCTTCCAGGAACTGGGGGCGGTCTTCTCGCCATTGGGGTGGGTGAGGGAGAAATAATCTTCGGTATGGAAAACGCTGGGCAGGTCCTGCAGCGAGATTTCGTCGGTCTTGCAGAGGAGCATCGATCGTTCAATGACGTTCATCAGCTCGCGGATATTCCCCGGCCATTCGTACCTGCAGAGAGCCTTCATAGTCGGTTCGGAGATCTGCCGGACATCCCGGCCGATCTTGTGCTGGAAGTTCATGATGAAACGGCGGGCCAGCGATGGGATATCTTCGCGCCTGTACCTCAGTGAGGGGATGCGCAGGGTAACGACGGAGATGCGGTAGAAGAGATCCTTGCGGAAATTCCCCCTGGCCACTTCCTCCTCGAGGTCGCGATTGGTGGCGGCGATGACCCGGACATCGACCCAGGTCGATTTCTCGGCTCCGATCGGGCGGATCTCATAGTCCTGGAGAACCCGCAGCAGCTTGGCCTGGAGGTGCAGCGGCATTTCCCCGATCTCGTCGAGAAAGATGGTGCCGCCGTGGGCCTGTTCGAAGGCGCCGCGCCTGGAGCGGGTGGCACCGGTAAAGGCCCCCTGTTTGTGGCCGAAAAGTTCGCTCTCGAGGAGCTGTTCGGGCAGAGCGGCAGTGTTGACGGCGATAAAGGGGCCCGTTGCTCGCGGGCTCTCGGCGTGGATGACCTTGGCGAGATGCTCTTTGCCAACCCCGGTTTCGCCGGTGATCAGCAGCAGGGAATCGCTGGGTGCGACCTGCTGGACCTCGTTCATGAAGATCTGCATGATCTCGCTCTTGGAATTGAGATCTGAGATTTTCGGTTTCGCCTGACCCCGGTGGTCGAAACGATCGAGCTGGAAGTACTGGCGGCGGGATTCAAGGGTTGCTTCGATTGCCTCGGTCAGGCTTTTCGGCGAGATGCCGGAATAGAGCACGACATCAGCCCCGGCAGCGACAAGTTGCGCCTGTTTTTCAGCCGAATCGACATCGTGGAGGATGACGGTGGTCGGGTTCTCCGGCAGGTTGTTGAGCATCGAGATGCCGGATTCCAGCGGCTGGGGGATCAAGGCGTCGCTGATGACGATGATGTCGCCGCAGCTCTGGACCACCTTCTGCCACGGGCTTTTCTTGTGGCCGAAGGATTCAAGCTGGACATCCGCCGCTATCGAAAACTTCTCCTCGAGCAGGTTTTGCAGCTTGCCATCTTTGACGGCAAAAATGAGACGTGTCAGCATGTTAGTGGAAAAATCGGAATTGCAATTCTCATAATCGGAAGGAATTTGCCTGTAGTGAAAATATCAGCACAGAGATGCCGAAAAAAAATGAGCCAGAACGGCAATCTGGGGGTTTCTGGCGGAAAAATATTTGTTATCATGTCTGTTATTGTGCAGGAAAATCTCCTCTCCTGTCGGAAACAGCAGGATTGCAATCGACGGAAAATATCAATATACTTAAGAATAATCAAATACATAATCTGTAATAGGAACTTTTGTGCCGATTTTTTTCGTCCGGGAAGAATCGCTGTCTGAGTGTTTATAATAAATTGCAGTAAATCAAATTGTTAAGTCGGAGAGAGTTGTCTGGCACCATAAATGCTTATGGCGATCCCGGTGCCGGGACGACAAGAATCAGAAAAGAGGCTCCTGCGGCCGGAATGATCGCCAGAAATACGCGGGGCAGGAGACTCAGAGCTTTACAGGGTAAAAATCATGGCAAAGAATTGTGTCAAGGAAGAACCGGAGATGAAACAGCCGGAGGCAGGACTGGCGGATGTAGTTGCCTGTCAGTCGGATATCTGTTTTATCGACGGCAAGAACTGTCGGCTGGTGTATCGGGGGTATGACGCCCTGGAACTGGCCATGAGCAGTAATTTCGAGGAAGTGGCGTACCTGCTCTGGTACGGCTGCCTGCCGAGAATTACCGAGTACAAGGCATTCCTCTCCGGATTCACCGGCTCGATGACACTGCCCGTGGAAACGGTCATGATCCTGCGGATGTTCCCCAAATCGGTTACGCCGATGGAGGTGCTGCGGACGGCGGTTTCCTCCCTCGGCCACTGGGATCCGGACAGCGGCAATACGGCCCTTGATGCCTGCCTGCGCAAGGCCCAGCGCCTGACTTTGCGCATGCCGCTCCTGGTCGCCGCCCACCAGCGCCTCCGCGAGGGAAACGAACCGATCAAACCGGTCCCCGGCCAGGGTATCGCCTACAATTTCCTCTACACCCTGAAAGGCACAATCCCTGACAAGAAGGTCGTCGAGGCCTTTGACATGGCGCTGATCCTGCACGCCGATCATGAGTTGAATGCATCGACCTTTGCCGCCCGGGTAACTGCCGCCACCATGGCCGATATCTATTCCTGCGTGACCAGTGCCATTGGCGCCCTGAAAGGGCCATTGCACGGCGGAGCCAACATGGAAGTGATGCAGATGATCGAGGAGATCGGCACTCCGGAGAACGCCGAACCCTACATCCTCGACAAACTCGAGAACAAGGTGAAAATTCCCGGTTTCGGGCACCGGGTCTACCGCTGCGAGGACCCGCGGGTTAGCATACTGCGGGATTGTGCCGAATCGATATCGGAACTGGCGGGAGAGAGCAGGAATTACGCCATCACCCGGGAGATCGAGCGGGTGGTGCTGGAGAAGACGAAGGTCTTCCCGAATGTCGACCTGTATACCGCCTCCCTGTATCACGCGATGGGCATCCCGACGGAACTGTTCACCCCGATCTTTGCCATCAGCAGGGTTGTCGGCTGGACCTCGCATATCCTCGAACAATGGACGAACAACCGCCTGATCAGGCCGCGGGCTGAATACACTGGTCCCCAGAACCTGGTCTACGCACCGATCGATCAACGGACGCGCTAGACCGGAACGGATAATCGCGATGGATAGATGGGCAGCCTTGTCAGGATCTCGATCGAAGGGACACTAGCGCAAAGAATGTTTGGCCGATCGTGCCGGTGCGGGGCATTGGAAACGGATCGGCAGGGCTGCCTGGCTCTTTCCAGGACTTCTTTCTCACCATGGAGTGCAAGAGAGACAATGTATCCATCGTATTATGGGAACAATCCGCTGTTTCCGCGTAAGCAGGATTTTGAAGTGATTGTCAAGGACGAGGTTGTCGGCATGGGGGTGGTGTGCCGCCGCGCCTTTGCCAAAGGCGAGGTGGTGGCCGCCCTTGCCGGCGAAATCATCCACGACATCCGCCAGCACAGCCTGCAGGTCGAGCCTGGCATCCATCTCTATGACATTCATTTTTCCGGCTACTTTCTCCATTCCTGCACGCCGAACGTCGAACTTGACATGAAAAGCATGCTGGTCCATGCCGTCAGGGACATTCATCCCGGCGACTACCTGTACATGGATTATGCGCAGACCGAAGATGTCCTGTACCGGCAGTTTCCCTGCAGCTGCGGTTCCGAAAACTGCCGTGGCTGGATAACCGGCAGAAAGGAACAGCTGGTCGAATGCATGCCTGACATCCTCGCAGATCTCCCCGCTGATAAAACAATCCGCTAATGGCCGCAATGCATCAATGGTGGGAACGCGACCGTCTCCACTATGTCGAGGACAGGCTGGTCTTTGCCGGCCGGTCGGTCGCCGGGCTGGCGCGACAGTTCGACAGCCCGGCGTTCTTTTATGATGCCGCGCGGGTGGCCGCGAATCTCACGCGGGTGCATGACGCCTTGGATGAAGCCGGATTTGCCGGACGGCACCGGATCAACTATGCGATGAAGGCCAATCGTTTTGCCCCGCTCCTGACCTGGATGAAGACCAGCGGACTCTGTTCCGTCGATGCCTGTTCGCCCCGGGAAGTGGAGCATGCCATCAGCAGCGGCTTTTCACCGGCGGAGATCTCGTTTACCGCCACAAGTCTGTCCGATCGGGATTTTGATCGTTTATCGCGACTGGACGGTCTGGAGATGAACTGCGATTCGCTGCACTCACTGCGCCAGTGGGGTGAACGCGGTTCGGGGCGATCTGTCGGTATCCGTGTTAATCCTGCCGTCGGCGTTGGCCGGGCGCAGAATGAGATGCTGCAGTACAGCGGCGGCAGGACGACCAAGTTTGGCATCTACCGGGAGCAGTTCGGCGTAGCGCTGGAGCTGGCCGCCCGTTACGACCTGACTGTTGAACGGATTCATTTCCATACCGGTTGCGGTTACCTGACTCCACAACTGAGCGCCTGGGAGAAGGTGGTCGAGGAGTGCCTGTGGTTCGTCGACCAGGTCGCTACGGTCACCACCGTCAATGTCGGCGGTGGTCTCGGGGTACCTCATGTCGCCATGGACGATCCGCTCGATCTCTCCTGCTGGGCCAGGATTCTGAACCGGCATTTCCGGCCCCGGGACCTGCAGATCGAGGTTGAGCCGGGAGACTATCTGGTCAAGGATGCCGGCCTGCTGCTGCTGACCGTCAATGCCGTCGAAACCAAGAAGGACACGATGTTCGTCGGGGTTGACGCCGGATTCAATATCGCGGTCGAGCCTGCCGTCTATGGCCTGCCGTTCCAGCCGGTGCCCGTTTGTCGTCGTCCGGGAGCTGAAATCCCGATCACCCTTGTCGGCAATATCAATGAGGCGCTGGATGTCTGGTACCCGAACGTGCTCCTGCCCCAGCTCAAGACAGGTGACCCCCTTGCCCTGATCAATGCCGGTGCCTACTCCTCGTCGATGGCGTCTAATCATTGCATGCGTGGAGAATTTCGTGAGTTTCTGCTGTTGTAAAGCGTCTGCCGCACATTTCCTGCGGTTGCAAAACACAGGGAGGTAGCCTACAATTACGGCGAAAGGTGCCCCGCATGGGGAGAGGGTGCGGCGCTGAAAGAAGCGCCGGAATCCAGGCAAGGTGTAAGCCGCAGATAGAGGGGCTGGAGCAATGGCGCAATCGTTTCGTGAACAGTTGCTGAAGCTGGGTCTGGTCGAGAAAAAACAGGTCGACCAGGTGAAGAAGCAGGAATATCAGAAGAAGAAGCAGCAGCCCAAAAGCAGGGCCCAGGAGATTGTCGACGAGAACAAACTCCTGGCTGAGCAGGCCAGGGCGGAAAAAAAGGAGAAGGAACGACTGCGCAACCTCAAGCGGCAGGAGGAACTGCGTCAGAAGGAGGAGGCGGAGCAGGTCCGGCAGCTGATTGCCGGCAATCGCCAGGCCCAGGATCCGCAGGGTGTTGCTTTCCGCTTTGCCGATGCCGGTAAAATTCAGCGTATCTTCGTCAGGTCCGCCGCAGTGGATGAACTCAGTCGCGGACTGCTCGCCATTGCCAGGTCAGGCCCAGCCTATGAGATCATTCCGGCTGCAGTCGCCGAGAGGGTGGCAGCCCTCAATCCCGCGGCCGTTGTTCTGTGGAACCGGGAGAATAAACGGTCGGATGCGGGAGGAGACGATCCCTACGCCGGCTTCGAGATACCTGACGATCTGATGTGGTGAACGGCCGGGTTATTTCGAGCTCACCTGAGGCAGGAGGCTGAACTGCAGCACGTCCCTGCGGGCCTGGATATCGACGAATTTCATTGCGATAAAGAGCGTCTTGCCGCCGCTTTTGGCGATCAGCGGCTTCATATCCTGCATCGAAACCGGAAATTCACGGCCGTTCAGCAGCGAAACCAGCGCCTGGCCGATGTCCCCCTGCCCTCCGTTCTGTCCCGATTTCATCCTGTCGACGACAGGTTTGATATACAGCACCTGCGTCGCCCGGTCAAAGCGCAGTCTGGCGGTGCAATCGAAGTCGAGGTCGACCTCGCCGATCTTGAGGTTGATCTGGTGCCCAGCCAGTTCGGAGACGATCTTCAGATTGCTGCCGGCTATGCGGAGGCGGCAGGCCAGGTATTTGTCGCCGAACTGCAGGTTGTCGATGCCGATGATCCTGATCGATCCCTGCAGCCCTTTCGATCTGGCGTCGATGTCCAGCGGCAGGGCGGCCTGGACGGTCGCTGCCATGACGCTCTCGGGGAGGTTGAGGGTGATCGTTTCGGTTTTCGTCGCACCGGCATGAGCCGGCAGGCAGATGCTGAGAATCAGAATGGCGGTGAGCAGTATCCTAAGCATGATCTCTTTCCTCTGTGGCAATGGTTGAGCGGAACCGCGATAGTATTACTGTCTGCACTGTCAAAAGACAAGCCAGAAAAATCCCGGCGATCGAGGCGAAATCCCTGCTTTTGCCATGCAGTTGAAATTGGGCCGCCTGGACGACGTCCGGAGCGATGAATCGCCCCTGGATCGAGATGGTCCCCGACCTGGCCGGCATTTTCCCGGCCAGCCGGATCTGTTCGCCGCTGAAGATGCGGATACCTTGCAGCCGGTGGTCGAAGGCGACACGATCGAACTCAACATACTTTCCTGTTCTGGCGGGCTTGTCCTGCAGTGTTTGGAGAAAATGGAAATCGGTCTGTTTGAGGTCGTCTAGGA
>WBUQ01000125.1 GCA_008933635.1 Desulfobulbaceae bacterium
GTTTCACTGCGGGGATTGTCGTCCGTCACAATCGCTATATCACTGAGTCTCGCAGCGATCTCGCCCATTTCCGGCCGCTTGCCGGGATCACGGTCGCCGCCGCAACCAAAGACGCAGAACAACTGGCGATGGGGCAGATCGGACAGCGTCGCCAATACCTTCTCGAGGGCATCGGGGGTATGGGCATAATCGACCAGCACCACCGGCCTGCAGCCGCCCAGTTCCTCGCCCGCCGTCACCCGCTGCAGCCTTCCCGGGGCGCCCTGGGCTTTTTCCAGCAGCGTGCAGGCCCGGTCAAGGGGCACCGCCAGCAAACGGCAGATCGTCAGGACCGTCATCACATTGTCGGCATTGTACCTGCCTACCAGCGGCGACCGGAGGGCAACCTCGCCATCCGGTGTTGCGATCACCATTTCGTTGCCGGCAAGATCGGCCCGGTAGCTGACCAGACGGATATCGGCCGCCGGGTGCGAGCCGCAGGCAAGCGACCTGATTCCGCGTTCCCGGCACAGCAGTGCCAGCATCCCGGGCCAGCTGCCCTCTTCCGCGGTGCCCCGGGGGTAGTTGATGACCGCCCCGCCGCCTGCCTTCAGATGGTGGCTGAAGAGGCGCGTCTTGGTGTCAAAATACTCGTACATGTCTGTATGGTAATCGAGATGGTCGCGGGTCAGGTTGGTGAAGGCGGCGACATCGAAGTGGAGATTGCCGATCCGGGACTGGGCGAGGGCATGGGAGGACACCTCCATGATGACATGGGTCACGCCGGCATCGACCATGTGGCGCAGCAACCCCTGCAGCTGCATCGCCCCGGGTGTGGTATGGGTTGCCGGCAGGATCTTTTTCGCAGCACCGGCGCCGTACCGGTAATTGACCGTTCCGATCACGCCGACGGCATACCCCAATCCGGTGAGGACCTCTTCGAGCAGGTAGGTGATCGTTGTCTTGCCATTGGTGCCGGTGATCCCGACGAGCTGCAGCCGGGCAGCCGGATAGTCGAAAAACGCCTCCGCCACCTCGGCGTACGCCTCGCGGCTGTCATCGACCTCGATCACTGCCACAGCAGCCGGGACTGCGGCTCGCGCCGCCTCCCGATACCCCTTTTCCACCAGAATGGCGGCGCAGCCGCGGTGGACGGCATCACCGACATAGTCATGACCATCCCTTTCGCTGCCGGCGATAGCGACGAAAAGGCTGCCGGGACCGGCCTGCCGCGAGTCGTCGGTAATCGCGGATACACTGGGCAGCAGGCCCCCGCTCCCGTCTCCCGGCTGGACGACCGAATAGCTGAGATCACCGAGCAGGCGTGCCAGCGCGATGGAACGACTTTCCATAGCTGTATCGGGCATATCCGAATAACCTTCCTCTGCAGGATTCATTGATGCGATTCCAGCATCGATTCCCGTTTTTCAAGCCGCTTCACCTGGATATCCTCTTCCTTCTGCAGAAACAGGACGCATTCACCATTTTTCGCCACTACCTCTCCGGGTTTCGGATCCTGGCCGGTCACCTTGCCCGTGCCGACGATCCGTATCCTGACGTCCGCCCGCCCCAATTCCCTCAGCGCTTTCCTGAGGCTCATGCCTTTGAGGTCAGGCATCGTAAACACCTTCCCCTCCTCGGCCAGGGTGCTGACCCTGATGCGGCCCTCCTGGACATTGTCATCCGGCGAGCCGGTATAGTTGACCTTTTTCCGTTCCCCGGGAGATACGACATCGGAAACGGTCATTCCGACCTGCTGCAGGGCCGATATCCGCTGGATGACGCCATCGACGGCGGCGGCCAGATCCAGTTCCTCGGTCTTTTCACCTCTGGCCTGGATTGCCGGCGTCTCCAGCAGGACGGCCAGGACCAGTTCCGGGTGAAGAGAAGGCACAACCGACAGCAGCAGGCGGTGCCTGCGTATATCCCACATGGACCTGTTGTCGGTCGCGATGAGATTCTCCAGCTCGAAGGATATCGTGTCGATCTTGCCCTTCTGGGACTGCGCCGCCAGCAGCCGGACGATTTCCCGGGAAGTCTGATCCGCCACTGTCTGCTGATTCGCCAGTCCTTCCTTTCTTCCCGGCAGCGGATATTCCTTCTTGGTTTCGGGATCGACGAGATGGGCCACCGCCTGGGCCCGTACCTTCTCCCCACTGTTAACCAGGCAGGTCACCGCTGTCAACAACTGCAGGGGCGTGAGAAATTCCGGTATGGTGTCGAAGGCCTCGACTGAACCGGCGGTTATCTCGTGCTCTCCGCCCGTAGCCGTCCGCATCTGGCTGTCCTCGATGAATTCCGGCGGCATCGGCTCGTTGAGACCGATCCTGTCCCAGAGGCGCACCTGACTGCCCAGACTTTCATCCTGAGAGACAAGGCTCCAGGGCAGTTGCGCACCGTTCGCCTCGTAATGGGTGTTCAGCAGGGAGGCATCGCGGAGGAACCGCCTGATGCCGACCGGCAGCAGCACCGGTTCAAGAAACAGATTGGACAGCGTCTGCGCCGGATACTCCCGGTAATTATTCGGGTTGTACGAAGGATACTGCACCGAGGCGATGATCGATCCCGATCCGGCTTCCATCAGGTAGGCGCCGGCCCTGCTCCCGGGCTGGCGAGCAACCAGACTGGCGATCAGGCTTTCGAGAATCCCCTGGATTTTCAGATCGATCGTCAGAACGAGATGAGGAAAACCGCGGAGATGGCCGACGTTTTCCTCCTTGACGGCGGAATGCCTGCTGAGCAGCGAATCGTAATAGTATTCTATTCCCGACAGGCCGATATCGTTTTCAGCGAAACCGATCAGATGGGCCGCCATCTCTTCCTGCGGATAGAACCGGGCCCTCTCCTTGGTCAGGAATATCCCAGGAATCTTGAGCCGTCTGACCGCCTCTTCCTGCTGGCGGGTTATATTCTGCACAACCCAGGTTCTCGGGGAATCGTCCCGCAAACGCTCAAGAATCTGCTGGCTGTCGATACGCAGAACGGATGAGAGTTGTGCCGCGGTTTCCGCCAGGGAGGAGATTTCCCGCATCCGTGCGATGACCGAAACTCTCTCCAGCGAAACTGCCAACTCCTTGAAATTACGATCGTAAATTATGCCACGGGTGTCGCTGCCGACATCCATGGACTTCTCGGCAACATCGAAAAAGGCCCTGACCTGCCGGAAAAACTGCGGGAAGTCGATGTAATACCAGGCGACAGCGACCGAGGCGAGCAGGAGAATGGCAAACAGGATCGCCGGTCTACGCCCTTGGTCTTTCTTCGTTCGCAGACGGGATTGTTTCCCCATGGCACTGCTCAGAGGTAGCGGAACTGCCCCGATGCACGATGATAGACCAGGACCTGACCTTTCTCCGGTTTCTGGAGCGCAATCTTCCTGCCGGCAAGCGACTCGACCTTTTCCGGGGTCAGCAGCCCGGTTCGTTCGGCTTTGAGCAGACTGTTGGTGATCATTAGATTGTAATACTGGTTGTCGATCCTGCCGATATCCTCCTCAATCCCCGTCGAGAGAGACTTGAGGACAAGCTGGCAACCGAAGACCAGCGGCAGCAGGACGAGAAGGGTCTTGCCGACAGCCTTCCAGAGCGCAATGCCTCCCGGAATTTCAATACTGCCGCGCCGGCCCAGCTGCGGCCGGATTCCGATTTGTACCGACGAACGATAACATGCCTGTGTAGACCCCTGATACATCATGACCGCACCCCCCTCAATTGTCCCCTTTCCTGCAGGCAACCCTCATCCGGGCACTGCGGGAGCGGGGATTTGCCTCTATCTCACCTGCCAGCGGCGTGACCGGCCGCGGCGTGAGAACCTCCAGATGGATGTTTTCCCGGAATTTCCTCTTCACAATCCGGTCTTCCAGCGAATGAAAGGAAATCACACAGAACCTCGCGCCGGGCCTGAGGAGGACAACCGCCTCATCAAGGATCCGGGCCAGGTTTTCCAGCTCGGTATTGACCGCAATGCGCAAGGCCTGGAACACCTTGGTCGCGACATGAATCTTCTTCGGGTGAAATCGTCTCGGCACAGCCGTCGCCACCAGGGCTGCCAGTTGCTTCGAGGTCAGAACCGGCTGTTTTTCCCTGGCCTTGACAATCGTTGCGGCTATCGGCCGGGCCTGGAATTCTTCACCAAAATAAAAAAAGATATCCGCCAGTTGTTCTTCACTACACGACGCCAGGAGGGATGCGGCCGTTGTATCCTGGCGGATATCCATTCTCATGTCGAGGGGCTCGTCCCGTTGGAAGCTGAATCCCCTCCCCCCTCTGTCAAGCTGCAGCGACGAGAGCCCGATATCGATCAGGACCCCGTCGACTGTCTCAATGCCGAGTTCCCGCACTCCACTCACGATCTCGGCGAAATTCCTTCTGACGACGGTCAGCCTCTCCCCGAACCGCTTGAGGCGATTGCGGCTGATGGCGATGGCCGCCTCGTCCCACTCGAAGGCGATCACCCGGCCATCCGGTGCGCAGCGTGAAAGGATGGCCTCGCTATGGCCGCCCATGCCGAGGGTGCCGTCGACATAGACACCACCCGGGACAGGAGAGAGATACTCGAGGACCTCATGAAGGAGGACCGACCGGTGGATATCCTCGATGGCAACGTCCATCCCCATCAAAAAATACCGAGGCGGGAGAGACTCTCGCGGAAGCCGTCAAAACCCTCGCCGGTTGCCTCATTCTCCCGTATCCAGGATTCCTTGTCCCAGATCTCGATCCAGTCGAGCATGCCGATCAGGACCACATCCTTCCTCAGGCCGGCATCCTGCCGCAGGGACTGCGACAGCAGTATCCGCCCCTGTTTGTCAAGGGCGCTCTCGTTCACGCCTCCGACCATGTAGCGGACAAACCTGTCGATATCCTTCTCTTCGCGCCCTTCGGTCAGCAGCTTATTTTCAAGGATTTCCCAGCCTGACAGCGGATACACCCGCAGGTGCAGCCTGCCCCAGGGCGCGATCATCAGGGTTTCAGATTCGTACTGGCGAAGCACCTCTCGGAAACGACTGGGGAAGTTCAACCGCCCCTTCTCGTCGAGAGTGTGTTCCGACCTGCCGCGAAATCTGCTCTGGATCATCTGGCCGCCCCCTACCCCCTGTTAACCACTGGTCTCCCCTAAGCACCACTTTACACCACTATATCCCATTTATATCAGGTGCGGCCCCCCTGTCAAGAGATTTTATCTGTAACTTCAAGTAAGTAGAGATTTGGAAGAACAACAGTCAAGGCAACTACATATGGACAGCAGGAAGATACCGGTACCATATGGAGTATAGTTCCGTCGGACAAAACCAAAGCGTATCTGATCCCCGATCCGGAAAAGGGAGGTATGTCCTGATGAATTCAGGCAGAAGGAAAACGAAATGAATCGGAAGATCCCGCCCGGGAGAGCAGTGGCGGAAAGTGGGGAAAGTGAGCAGGACAACAGCCGGACGGGATGAATCGAATGCGTCCGCCGCGGAGTTAAAACCCGGGAGCAACCCCCCGGGTCGGCAGAGGGACAGGGAAAATTGCGGACAGGAGGACCGGGAAGCCGTCTATTCCTGCAGCAGCCGCTGGTAGTCGGTGCTGTCGGCGAAACTGTGCTCAGCATCCGGATAGGAGCCGTTGCGCACCTCGCGGCTGAACTCGGCGACCGCCGCCTTGATCAGCGGCGACAGCGAGGCATAGTGCTTGACGAATTTCGGCTGGAATCTCTCATACATGCCGAGGAGATCATGCCCGACCAGGACTTGGCCGTCGCAATCAACACCGGCACCGATTCCGACAGTCGGGATCGACACGACGGACGAAATCACCCGGGCGAGCCCGCTGGGTACGCACTCGATCAGCAGGGCGAAAGCGCCGGCCTCTTCCAGGGCCCGGGCCTCGGCGAGCAACCGCCTGGCCGCCTCGATATCCTTGCCCTGGACCTTGAAGCCGCCGAGCTGGCCGGCAGTCTGGGGGGTCAGGCCGATATGCCCCATCACCGGTACCCCGGCCTCAACCAGCCCCTTGACCACGGGGCACATTTCGATGCCGCCTTCGAGCTTGACCGCATCGGAGCCCGCCTCCTTCATGATCCGCAGGCCGTTGATCACCGCATCGCGGACACCGGTATGGTAGGATCCGAAGGGCATGTCGCAGAGAACAAAGACCCCCGGCGCCCCCCGGCGCACCGCCGCGGCATGATGGAGCATGTCCGCCATGGTCACCGGCACCGTCGAATCATACCCGAGCACCACCATGCCGAGGGAGTCTCCGACCAGCAGGATGTCAACCTCACAGGATGCAAACAGTGACGCCATCGCGGCATCATAGGCGGTCAGCATCGTGATTCTCTGCCCGCCGGCTTTCATCGCCTTAATATCCTTTACTGTTTTTCGCATCAGCATTTTCCTTGCAGAGAGTGCCGCCCGTGACAGAGGCAGCTGTTAATCTTCATGGTCTGTAAACAGTGTCGGCTGGTTCTTCAACCGTGACGGCGACTTGCGCTGAAAATGCTCATAAGCCTTGACCGTTGCCACCCGTCCCCGCGGCGTCCGTTTGATGAAGCCCGACTGGATCAAAAACGGCTCATAGACGTCCTCGAGGGTGTTTTTCTCCTCACAGACGACTGTGGCCAGGGTCTCGAGGCCGATCGGTCCGCCATGAAACTTGTCGATGATAGTCAGGAGGATGCGGCGGTCCATGTCATCGAGGCCGAATCGGTCGACGCCGAGCAGGTTGAGGGCTTCGTCGGCCACCCTGGCGTCGACGACCGGATGCCGACCGACCTCGGCGAAGTCCCGCACCCGCCTCAGCAGCCGGTTGGCGATCCGCGGGGTGCCGCGTGAACGCCGGCCCAGTTCCAGCGCCCCGGAGTGGTCGACCCGCATGTTGAGCAGAGCGGCAGAGCGCAGGACGATGGAGACCAGTTCCTCCGGCGAATAGAATTCCAGGCGCAGCACCACCCCGAAGCGATCGCGCAGCGGCGGCGTCAGCAGGCCGGTGCGGGTGGTGGCCCCAACCAGGGTGAAACGGGGCAGATCCATCTTCACCGAGCGTGCCCCCGGCCCCTGGCCGATGATCAGATCGAGCTGGAAATCCTCCATCGCCGGGTACAGCACCTCCTCGACGACGTGGTTGAGCCGGTGAATCTCGTCGATGAACAGGACATCGCCTTCCTGCAGACTGGTCAGTATCGCCGCCAGGTCGCCCTGCTTCTCGATGACCGGCCCGGAGGTCACCTTGATCCCCGACCCCATCTCGTTGGCGATGATATAGGAGAGTGTAGTCTTGCCGAGGCCGGGGAAGCCATGGAAGAGCACGTGATCGAGCGGTTCGCCCCTTCCCCTGGCGGCCCTGATGAAGATATCGAGGCTGCGGCAGACCTGCTCCTGGCCGATATAGTCGGCCAGCCGCTGCGGCCTGAGGGCGTGGTCGTTGACCGGCTCCCTGCCGAGCGGTTCGGGGTTGACCAGGCGGCTGTCGACGCCGATGTTCTCTTCCCTGTTCATGCCAGTGCCCTCAAGGCATCCCTGATCATTTCCTCAAAACTCAGTTCGTTGAAGGCCTCCTCGCCGACCTGTTTCTTGACGGCGGCCAGCGCCTGCCGGGCCACCGGGTCGGCGTAGCCGAGATTGGCCAGGGCCGACAGGACGTCGTAGACGGCCGATCCCGGCCGCGACGGCGCAGCAGGGGTCACACCGCCGGTCGAAACACCCGGCGCCAACCGTCCCACCTTGTCCTGCAGCTCGATGCAGATCCTTTCGGCCGTCTTTTTGCCGATCCCGGGCAGTGCGGTCAGACGCTTGCTGTCCCCCTCGGAGATGGCCCGGCACAGGTCGCCGGCTGCCATCCCGGAGAGGGTGGCCAGAGCCAGTTTCGGTCCGACCCCCGCCACCGTCTTGAGCATCAGGAACAAATCCTTCTCCTGCTCCTCGAGGAATCCGAACAGGACCAGGGTGTCCTCGCGGACATAGGTATGGATGTGGAGAAAAATCTCCTCGCCCCTGTCGGGCAGACGGGAGATGCAATCGGTGGTCACGAAGACCTCGTAGCCGACGCCGGACACATCGACCACCACCCTGTCGTTGTGCTTGAACAGTATCCTGCCTGAAAGCGCTGCGATCATCTCGTTATCCGGAACTGATTTGCGTGGCAGATGGCGACGGCCAGGGCATCGGCGGCATCGGCGCTGGGTGCGGCGGACAGGCCGAGGAGGACCCGTACCATGTGCTGCACCTGCCGCTTCTCCGCCTGACCGTAGCCGGCCACCGCCTGTTTTACCTGGCGCGGGCTGTAATCGAAGACCGCCAGGCCGTTCTGCATTGCCGCCACCACCGCAGCGCCGCGGGCATGGCCGAGTTTGAGCGCCGAACGCGGATTGGTGGCGAGGAAGACATCCTCAACCGCCGCCACGGCCGGCAGATGGACCTGAACCACCTCGTTGAGCCCGTCGAAGATCTCGTTGAGCCTGTGGGCAAAGGGATGCTTCCGGTCGGTGACGATGGTGCCGCAGGCGATGAAATGCAGCCGTCCCCGGTCGACTTCGATCACTCCGTAGCCGGTGACCCGGGAACCGGGATCAATACCGAGAATCCGCTCCATGTCAGCGGCCCGCCATGGTGCGCGGCAGCGCCGCCGGAAGCTTGCCCGTCAGCACTGTCCCGGCCTCAGGAGATCTGCTCCATCAGGTCGTCATCGATATCGAAGTTGGCATTGACGTTCTGGACGTCATCGTGATCTTCGAGGTTTTCGAGCAGTTTCATCAGACTGCGGGCATTTTTCTCGTCGGTCACTTCCACCGTATTCTTCGGTATCCTGGTCACCGCAGCCTCAAGGAAGGTCACCCCGGCTTCTTCCAGTGTCGTCCGGACCGCATCGAAATCCTCCGCCGCCGTCAGGATCTGGTACTCGGTCTCCTCCTCGACCACGTCCTCCGCCCCGGCCTCCAGAGCGAGATCCATCAGCTTCTCTTCCGGCATCAGCGACTTGTCGACCTGCAGCAGGCCCTTTTTCTCGAACATCCAGGAGACGCAGCCGAACTCGCCGAGATTGCCGCCGCTCTTGGCGAAAAAGTGGCGGACGTCGGCTACCGTCCGGTTGCGGTTGTCGGTCATGCAGTCGACCAGCACGGCTACCCCGCCCGGGCCGTACCCTTCGTAGAGGATCTCCTCGTAGACCTCACCGGCAATCTCGCCGGTACCTTTCTTGATCGCCCTGGCAATGTTCTCCTTGGGCATGTTCTCCGCCTTGGCGGTGTTGATCGCCGCCCGCAGGCGGGGATTGCCCTCCGGGTCGCCGCCGCCGCTGCGTGCGGCGACGGTGATTTCCTTGATCAGCCGGGTGAAGATCTTGCCCCGCTTGGCGTCAATCGCCCCTTTCTTCCTCTTGATCGTTGACCATTTTGAATGACCTGACATACACTCCCTACCTGTTGATCGATATCCTCTAACCGGGGTCGCCCCTCAGTCGCTTTCACCTTTTCCGTCCATGCCGGCTTCCTGCGGGTCGACAGCCCCTTCAGATCTCTCCGGCCTCCGGTATTCCATCGCCAGCACGAAGACCTCGCGGCTTTCCACCCGCGAACTCTTCGGCTTCAGTACCTTGACCATGGCAAAACGCTGCCTGACCTCCTCGACGAAGGCCGGGAAATCCTCACCCTGAAAGACCTTGCAGATGTAATGCCCACGGTCGAGCAGCAGAATCTCGGCCAGGGCCAGGGTCTTTCGCACCAGATTGATCGACTGCTGGGCATCAGCCCAGCGGTTACCGGTGGTTTTCGGCGCCAGATCGGAGATCAGCACCTTGAAGGCCGGCCTGATCCGTCGGACCAGCGGGATCAGCTCCGGCGCCATGATATCCTGACAGAGCCAGTGGATCGGCGCGCTGCCGGGCCTGGCCGGTTCATCCGCCTGCTGCAGGTCGACCCCGACGACCACACCCTTCGGCCCGACCGTCTCGGCTGCAAACAGCGACCAGCTGCCGGGATAGCAGCCGAGATCGAGGACGCTGTCACCGCGGTGCATGAACCGGTATTTCGCCTGGACCTCTTCCAGCTTGTAAACCGATCTCGCCGGATATTGGTCCTTTTTGGCCTTCTTGAAATAGTAGTCCTGAACTTTACGCACGTTTTAGTCCATTTGGTTTTCTTTGACAAGCCGAAATCAGCCCCTGTCCGGTTGAACGGAAACCCGCCCGGCGCCGTTCGCGAGAAACGCGCCGACCCAGGCCAGCGCCTGATCCCTCCCGGTGATCCGGCCCTCGACCCGGAGGGCCTCCAGCTCCTGGAGGATGGTGCCGAAAATGGGACCGGGTGTCAGCCCGAGTTCGGCGATCAGGTCGTCGCCGGTCAGCAGCGGCGGGCCGGATGCCACCGGCCGGATATCCTCTTCGAGGATCTTCAGCACCTCGGCGAACAGGGCGACCAGCTCCTCCTCCATCTGCGGCGGTTTCTTCTCGCCGCGGCTGGCCAGACTGTCGGCCATCGCCAGCAGGAAGAGCCCGTCGAGATCGGCCCCGGCACGCTGGCAGAGCTTCAGCACTGCCCGCTTGCTCAGTGCCTCCCGCCGGCGGACGTTGCAGAGATGGAAGGGGTGCATGTGCATGCCGATCAGCCCGGCGGCGCACTCCCGCTCCTCCTTACTCCATTTGAGCCGCTCTGCAAAGTGGCGAAAGATCTCCCGGCCGGTCTCGTCGTGGCTGTAAAAGGTTACCCGGCCGTTCTGCTCCGCGGCAATCTTCCTGGTCGCCGGCTTGCCGATATCATGGCACAGGGCCGCCCACTTCAGGCAGCGCCGCCTTGACCCGACGGCGAGATAGTCCGCCAGCCTGCCGGCCGCATGGGGATAATAGCGTCCGGGACAGCCAATGATCGCCTCCATCTGCTCGAAGGCGGCAAAAGAGTGCGCGTGGACGTCGAGGTGATGAAACTCCGGCTGCAGCACCCCTTTGCCGGCTGAAAGCTCGGGGACGATGTGGCCGAGCAGGCCGGCATCATCCATGGCGCGAAAGACCGGACAGGCCCGGTCGGAATCCATGATCAGCGCCAGCTCGTAGCTGATCCGCTCCGCCGCCGGCCCGGCAATCAGCCCGGCATCGCGGCCGATTCCGGCCAGCGTCGCCTCATCAAAGACAAACCCCAGCGTCGCCAGGAAACGGAAACCGCGCAGCATCCGCAGGGGATCGTCGACGAAGGCGCCGGGACAGGCCCGGAGCAGACCCAGCTGCAGGTCCTCGCACCCCTTCAGGGGGTCGATCAGTTCGGGATCACGGCCAGCCGCCAGCGAAGACAGCGGCACCGCCATGGCATTGACCGTGTAGTCGCGCCGGCACAGGTCCTCGGCGATGGTACGGGCCCCGCCGCGAAAACCGGCGATGTCGACCGTCAGTCCCCGCCAGACCACCCGGCCGACGTCCTCGCCCGTCCGGCCGAGTTCGACGAAGGCGCCGCCGCCCAGCAGACCGATCAGTGCCCGGCAGCAGCCGGTGGCATCCCCAGCCACCGTCAGGTCGAGGTCGCCTGCGGCCTGGCCGAGAAGACGGTCACGGACCGTGCCGCCGGAGATGAATATCTCTCCGGCGGTCGCGGCCAGTGGGCGCAGGGCGCTGCCGATTTCCGTCGGCCATGGCGTGAGCAGGCCGGCCAGGGACGACCGGCGCACCGTGCTTTTCTTTTCCATCGTTGTTGACTATACTCCCGCGACGCACATCCGCGTGCGTGCAACCACCCTTACTCTAC